>NZ_JBFUFS010000002.1:0-440462 GCF_056403335.1 Rhodobacter sp. P2_H5
TGTTCTTCGGCATCGACCATGCCCGCGAAGCCGTGGCGCGCTGGACCCACACTTACAACACCGAGCGGCCCCATTCTGCCCTCGGCTACCAGACCCCGGCGGCCTTTGCCGCCCAACTCGCCGCAATGGGCGATCAGCTTCGCGCATTTGAACCGCTGCGCAGATCGCCCATTGCTCCGTCGGCGCAATCGCGCCAAATTCAACCGCCGACTCTGGCCTCAGCTGGGTGAGCATTGGGGGTCACAGCATGACCCTAGAACCAGTCATTCGGGCTCGCGGCAGTAATTTGCCGTCTCAAAGCTTTTGCCACCGCAGAGGATGAGACTGTTGAAGTGGCGGTGAGTAAGCAAAGGAGAAGCCTATCAGTCATTCGGAGGGTCGTATGCTCAGGATCCCCTTGATAAAGCGTCTCTAAATCTTCCGTTCGTCCGGGGTCGTTTTTTGGCTTGCCGGCCAGACCGAGGCCAGCAATTGGTTTCTTAAGACCGCCAAAGGAGAATGACATTTTGGACTTTTCTACGCTCATCTTGCTTCTGGGTGCGGGCTTCGCCGCTGGAACAGTCAATGCCCTTGCCGGTGGCGGGACAATTTTTACGTTCTCGGCTCTGATCGCAGCCGGACTGCCTCCCATCACTGCAAACGCGACAAGCGCAATATCTGTATTGCCAGGGCAGATTGCATCGACCCTCGCATATCGGACGGAGCTGCGCGCAGTCGCGCGACGTCTGCTTCCCTTTATTATCGCGTCAGCCTTGGGCGGCACCGCCGGAGGAGTTTTGCTACTGGCGACCGATCCATCGGTGTTTCGAGCGTTGGTCCCATGGCTCATTTTCTTTGCGACTGTCCTTTTTGCCTTTTCACCCCAGATCGCAGGCGTCGGTGAAAAACTGGCTGCAAGACGAGCCGCAGGTAGTGGGCCCGGCCCAAGTGCTACAGCCCTGCAAGGGGCCGTGGCCATCTACGGCGGCTATTTTGGGGCGGGCATGGGAATCATGATGCTCGCCACCCTTTCGCTGACGGAGGGGCGCGACTTTCACCGGCTGAACGCGGCAAAAAATGTGCTGGCTTGCGTGATGCAAGGTCTCGCGGTGATCGTGTTTATAGTTTCTGGTGCAGTGGATTGGCCGTCAGTATTCGTTGTCGCTTGTGCGAGTATCGCAGGCGGATGGGCCAGCGTGCGGGTAGGAAAGCTCGTTCCGCAACAAGCTATCCGCTGGGGCGTGATAGTAACTGGTCTGGCATTGAGCGGCTGGTATGCATTGGGGTAGGGAAACTGACGTTCAGCGCCTGCGATGTATTTGTCAGTTTGCGTCTGGAGCCGCCTTCTGCAGTGCAGCGAAAAAAGGACTATTCGCTGCATGTAAACCGCAGCGCCGTTCCGAGGGCGTCTGCGAGCCTCGGCCCCGTTGGAGTTGCCGAGCTTGACACCGCACGCCATGGCGACCGCTAGCGCCTCCTTGGTACGGCGGTAGGTTGTCTCTCGCCCGGCCTGCGCAACGAGTGCCATAATGCCCAGGGTGAGGTCGTTGGCCTTCTGCATGTCGACGGCGAGGAAGTGGACGTCGCTGTCGCGCAGGGGCAGGAGGGAGGCGGCGTTGCGCGACAGGCGGCGGAGTTTGGCGTTGACGAGTGTGGCCCCGGTCAGCCGTGCCGACACGAGGTCTCTAAAGCGACTCTGCACCGTCAATAACCAGCGCGTGACCGGTCATGAAAGAAGAGCGATCAGAGGCAAGAAATACTATGCCGTCGGCGATTTCCTCTGCCGTGCCGAAGCGGCTCATCGGGATTGAGCCTGCGACATAGGTATCCAGCGCAGCGCGTCCACCCATCTGGATCTCGAAACCCGCGTTGAATGCAGTGTCGATGAATCCTGGGCAAAGCGCGTTGCAGCGGATGTTATAGCGGGCATAGTCAACGGCGATCTGTTTGGCCATCGCAATGACGGCATGTTTGGTGGTGGCGTAGGCAATCATCTCGCGGTCGTATTGTACCCCGGAATTGGACGCGGTGATGATGATCGACCCTTTGTCCCGACCTTTCATGACCGACATGGCGGCACGGGCGGCGACGAAATGCGCGCGAACGTTCACCCGCCACGATGCATCCATCTGGTCTGCCGTCACCTGGTCCAGTCGGCCCGGTATCTGAATGCCGGCATGGGAGTGCAGGATATCCAGCCGGCCATGACGTTCCGCGGCCTGCAGGATTGCGTCCGTCAAAGCCACGTCATCCGTCACGTCGAGGCCGGCAGCTTCCGCCTTTCCGCCTGCGGACATGATCTGGTCGGCGGTCTCCCGGGCCCGTGCGGGGTCCAGGTCGGTCACAATCAGGTTTGCTCCCTCTGCCGCCATGGCACATGCCCCGGCACGGCCTATGCCGGCGCCGGCGGCAGTCACGAAGGCGACGCGGTCTTGCAGGATCATGGCGCTTTTCATCACTTGGCCTGCCCGCGCCGCAGAATGAATTGCGCGGTGATCAGCAGGCAAAGCGACACGGCCAGAACCATCGAGCCGATCGCGTTGATCTCTGGCGTGACGCCACGGCGTATCGAGGAGAAGACATAGATCGGCAGGGTGGTCTTCGATCCGGCGACGAAGAAGGCGATGATGAAATCGTCGAAAGAGAAGGTGAAGGACAGCAGGAACCCGGCAAGGATGCCGGGGAAGATCTGCGGCAGGGTGACTTGCCGGAAGGTGCCGAACGGGGTGGCGCCAAGATCGGCAGAGGCCTCGATCAGCGAGCGGTCCATGCCAGCAACACGGGCGCGGACGATGATGATCACCAGCGCCATCGAGAAAAGCCCGTGTGCGGCGATCAGCGAGCCATAGCCCAGCGAGAATTGTGGCGCGGCGCTGGCGAGGGGCCAGATCGCAACGAGGATCGGGTTCAGCCAGTCGAACAGGGTCACCAGCGCGATCAGGGTGGCGATGCCGATGACGATGCCGGGGACCATGATGGCGACGTAGATCATCGCATCGAAGGCTGCGCGCAGCTTGCCCTTGACCGATTGCAGGGCCAGCGCGGCCATCGTGCCGAAGAGGGTGGCAAGCAGGGCCGAGGACAAAGCCACGGTCAGGCTGGTCTGAAACGCCTCGGTCACGAAGGTGTTGGACAGCGCCTTGCCATACCATTGCACGGAAAAGCCCTGAAGCTGGCTCGCGGCCTTGCCGGCGTTGAAAGAGAACAGGACGATGATGCCGATGGGCACGTACAGAAAGAGATACACGGCGAGGGCGTACAGGCGCATTTCTCTCTCACATCAAAGATATATCGTCGCGGCCACCGGCCCAGCGGCGTGTGAAGCGCATGTAGGCGGTCACGGTGACAAGCATGACGAAGACCAATGCCACCGCGACTGCGGAGCCGAAGGCCCAGTTGCGCGACTGCACGAAGAGGTCAACCAGCGCATTGCCGACGAAGAAAACCTTACCGCCCCCAAG
Source organism: Rhodobacter sp. P2_H5 (assembly GCF_056403335.1). Lineage (NCBI taxonomy): Bacteria > Pseudomonadati > Pseudomonadota > Alphaproteobacteria > Rhodobacterales > Rhodobacter > Rhodobacter sp. P2_H5. The sequence goes on from NZ_JBFUFS010000002.1 coordinate 3,441, forward strand.
CATGGCAGGGATCAGGAACTCGCCCATCAGCAGGATAAAGACCAGCATGCAGCCGGTCGCCACGCCTGGCATCGACAGCGGCAAGGTAACGGTCAGGAACGTGTTGACCGGCGGCGCGCCAAGGTCACTCGACGCCTCGAGCAGGCGTTTGTCCAACCGTTCCAGGCTGACATAGATCGGGAAGACCATCAGCGGCAGGTAGCCGTAGATGATGCCAATCAGTACAGCAAACGGCGTGTTGATCAGTTGAATATGGCCGAGGCCAAGGGCGGCAATCAGGGCCGGCAGGCCCCTGCCGCCAAGCAGGAAGATCCAAGCATAGCTGCGGATCAGGATCGAGGTCCAGAAAGGGACGATCACCAGGATCAGCAGCAGGGTGCGCCATTTCGCGCTGGCCCGGATCGCCAGGAAATAGGCAAGCGGATAGGCGATCAGAAGACAGGCGATGGTGCCGGCCGGGGCCAGCACCATCGTGTTCTTGAAGGCGGCCCAACGGGCGCCCAGGTTCAAGTAGTTGTCGAGGTTGAATGCGGTAGCGTAGCCTCCTGCCGGCCCCCGCGCTCCGAAGGAAAAGACGAAGACCACGATAAGGGGCAGCACCAGCATGGTGATGAACCATGCCGCCGCAGGCAACAGGAACAGAGCTGTCCGGTATCGTGGCTTCATCGTCTTACGCCGACTTGAAGCGCGCCATCAGCTCGGCGCGGTCCGGGTTGGTCAGGGTCTGCGCGGCGCCGAATTCGAGATTGTCGAGCAGGGCTTGCGGCGGGTAAAGGATCGGGTCCGCAAGGCGTTCCGGCGTCAGCATCGCATTGACGCGCTTGTCCGCGACGGGCTGGCCGTGGAACAGCGTTTCCTTCATGTTGATCTTTGGGTCGAGCAGATAGTTGATCAACGCATATCCCGCCTCGCGGTGCGGCGCGCCGACGGGAACGGCGTAGAAATCGCTCCAGATCTCGCCGCCCTCCTTGCCCAGAGAATAGACGATTTCCGGCATGTCGCGGTTGAGCTGCTTGCCGTCGCCGGTCCAGCACATGCAGAGCCAGGCATCGCCGTTGCGCATCGCGGGCTGGTAGTCCGAGGTGATGGCGAAGAGGTGCGGCTTGACCTCGATCAGCAGTTTCTCGGCGTCGGCCAGTTCCTTGGGGTCGATCGAGTTGAAGGAATAACCGAAATATTTCAGCGCGCTGCCGATCGTGGTCAGCTGGTAGTCATGCACCGTGGTCCGGCCCGAGAATTCGGCCTTGGTCATGTCCCAGAACTCTTTCCAGCTGCCGAGCGCCTTGCCGTTGTTGTTGGCGGTGTTGGTCGCCATCCCGGTGGTGCCCCAGTCTTTCGACACGGCATAGATCTTGCCGTCGACAGTGCCCGGACCGGCAAAACGCGGGTCGAACGAAGCCGGGTCATAGTTCGGGATCTTGGACATGTCCAAAGGCTCGATCAGGCCAAGCTGGACATAGGTGCTGATCGTGTAGTTGGTCGGCACGAAGACGTCCCAGCCGGTGCCGCCGGCCTGCAGCTTGGCCAGCATCTCCTCGTTCGATCCGAAGACGTTCAGGTCCACCGCAGCGCCGGTCGCAGCCTTGAAGCTGTCGAAATCCGCAGGGTCATGATAGTTCGGCCAGCTTGCCAGCACCACGCGGTCGCCGATGCCTTCGGCCATCGCAGGATGGCCCATGAGGCCCGGGATCACCGTGGCGGCCATGCCCAGCCCCGTCGCCCCCAGAAAGTGCCGCCGCGAGATCGAGCCGCGCTTCCAGCGCATCGCCTCGTTCATGAGCTTGTCATGAGATATGAAGTCATTCCCGTCAGTCATGTTCATTCTCCCAGTTGTTTTGTCGTTTCTGTTCAGTCTTTGCCGAGGATCAGCCCGACCCCGTCGCGCCACGTGGAATAGGCTGCCTGACCCGGCTCGAACGCGCCTTCCAGCGCTTCGGCCTGCCGTGGTACCAGAACGAGGAACTCGCCCAGATCGGCATTTCGGACGAGGTATTCGGTGTGTTCCCCAAGGAAGATGCGGGCGGCGATCGTAACGGGCAGGCTGATGCGGTCGGCCTGATCGCCTGACGCGCGTTGCAAGGTGATCTGTTCGGGACGCAGGCAAAGCGAAGCGGCCTTGCCCACATCCAGGGCCTGGGTCGAGGTGCCCGAAATCGTGTGACCGGCAACGGCCAGACGACAGGGTTCGCCCGCCACTGTGACGACGCCGTCGAAGAAGTTGGTTTTTCCCACGAAATCCGCGACATAGCGGGTCTTTGGCGCGTCATAAAGTTCGCGCGGAGTCCCCACTTGCACGATCCTGCCGCTTTGCATGACGCAGATGCGGTCCGACATCGACAGCGCCTCTTCCTGATCATGGGTCACCAGAACAAAGGTGATGCCAAGCTGGCGTTGCAGGGTCTGCAATTCGATCTGCATGTCGCGCCGCAGCTTCTTGTCAAGCGCCGCCATGGGCTCATCAAGAAGCAGGAGTTTTGGCTCGTTCACGATGGCCCGTGCCAGGGCCACCCGCTGTTGCTGGCCGCCCGACATCTCATAGGTCCGGCGTTTGCCGTAACCGGGCAGGCGCACTGTCTCCAAGGCCTTCTCGACCGCACGGTTGATGTCGGCTGGCGCAAGCCGCGGGCGCTGCTGACGCAGGCCATAGGCGATGTTGTCAAAGACGCTCAGATGCGGAAACAGCGCATAGTGCTGGAACACCATGTTCACCGGGCGGCGATACGGCGGCAGATCGTTCACCCGCTGGCCATCCAGCAGCACATCGCCCGAGGTCGGCACCTCGAACCCCGCCAGCATCCGCAGTGCCGTCGTCTTGCCGCAGCCAGAAGGCCCAAGAAAGGAAAGAAATTCGCCGCGACCGATGGACAAGGAGACGTCATCGGCAGCCACGATCTCACCGAAATGCTTGGACGCATTCCGCAACTCGGCAATCGGGTTATTCTTGTCGGGCATTCACCCATCCACGCCTATGCTTTGAATTGGGTTTGAGCGTAGAAAATCGCCCATTCATTGTATATACCACAAATGGCATAGTGTTGGTGTGCTACCGAGAAAATGAACAGAGCTGAACTCTTCACCGCCACAGGGCAACTGGTGGATGCAATCGGGGCAAAACGCTTTCCGATCGCGCTGGCCGAGCTTCTGCGGACGGCAGCGCCCTACAGCTATACCGTGATCTTCGGCTATCGCGGCGCGGCGCGGCCCCTGAGTCTTTTCGACGATTTCCCGACCAGCAGGCGGAAGATCTTCGTAACTGACTACCTGGAAGGGCCTTACCTTTTGGACCCCTTCTATCTGGCCGCCAGCCGCCCCGTGTCACCCGGCCTTTACCGGATGCGTGATCTGGCACCAGACCGCTTCTATCAGGGCGAATACTACCGCAGCTACTACGCCAAAACCGGGCTCGCCGAGGAGATCGCCTTCTTCATCGACATTGCGCCTTCGATCTGCATCACCTTATCGCTCATGCGAACGGAGAAGCTCTTTTCCGCACGGGATCTGCGCGCCTTGCAGGAACTGGAGCCGGTGGTCCGTGCTGCGGCGCGTCAGCACTGGGCGGGTTTGAGCGACCCGATGCAAATCGTGGAGCCGTCGGGCAAAGAGGCAAAGGTAGAGGAATCTTTCGCCAGCTTCGGAAAAGGCATCTTAACCCCGCGTGAGCGCGAGATTGTCGAGCATACGCTCAAGGGGCATTCCGCTGAGGCGATCGGGGAAATCCTGGGCATCACCTCTGGCACGGTACGGATCCACCGACGCAACGTTTATTCCAAGCTGCGGATTTCGTCGCAAGGGGAACTGTTCTCACGTTTCATCCAGACCCTGAGCGATGGCTGACAACGTGGCTTCCGGCTTCGCGCTCGGCCTCACAACGCACTATGGTACCTCGGCTTGGAGCCTGACCCAGGTTTCGCGCTTTTAAGGCGACATTTCCCCGTCCTGATGGGCGACGCGATGATGCCAGATGGCGCGTCAGCTGCGTGGGCAGAGGTGGCAGCGCGAGACATCCACTCGGACAGTAACGCTGCCGCTCATGCTGGGCAGAGATGGCGCCACGCGGCAAGAGGAGCGGCGCGGTTTGTCTTGAAATTTTGCCGTTCTTCTGGGTGGTGCTACGTGTTGAAGAGCTTGCGAACTCAGGCGTGGACGGCGACTGATCTTTGCAGCGTTCGCATCTGATTGAAGCGAAGCATCACCCGTTCGCGCCTTCGGAACGGTTGGTTCGAATTCTCCACCCTGTTCTTCAGCCCAGTCGGACCAACCGTCCAATTAGGTTCCTTACATTCAACACCTGCCACTGGCCTCCGCGCCGCGTCCTCATCCCACGCCGGTTCAGTTCCGCAGCCATCGCAAGCAGTGTGGTGTGTCCTTCGCCCCGGATAATAGCAAAAAAACCGCCACCAATCCTCCTGCAAACCGATCCGCATTAGCACTCACCGCCGTCGTGAGAGCCACTGCGCCCTTCCCAGCGCGTCGCAATGCCTCGGCCCCATTGGGGTTGCCGAGCTTGACACCGCGCGCCTTGGCTGGCGCCAGGGCCTCCTTGGTACGGCGGGAGGTTGCCTCTCGCTGGGCCTGAGCCACTTGGGCCATGATGCCCACAGTCCGGTCGTTGGCCTCCGGCATGTCGACTGCGAGGAAATGCACGCCGCTGTCGCGCAGGGTCAGAAGAAAGGCGGCATTGCGGGAAAGTCGGTCCAACTTGGCGATGACGAGCGTGGCGCCGGTCAGGCGGGCCAGCTGGATCGCCGCGACGAGTTGCGGTCGGTTGGGGTTCTAGCCGCTCTCGACTTCGGTGAAGCGGGCGAGGACTTCGGTACCCTTCGCGGTGGCGAAGCTGTCGATCGCCTGGCGTTGCGCTTCCAGACGGAGACCGCTGGCGCCCTGCCTTGCCGTGGAGACCCGCTCATAGGCGATGAACCTCGGCGCCATGACCTATCCCTGTGCGGAGTTGTCAGACGGCGGGGACCGCGTTGCTTGTGAAGCAACTACGTTCTTTGAGACATTTCCGTACTCCTGCTCCACCCGACAAATGCGGATTTGCCAATTCAAGTAGATATCCTTTCTGCCAAATTCCTTGACGGCCATATGGCGGGCATCCTTGCGCCAGGCCTCGATCGCCGCGGTCGTGCGCCAGTAACTTACGGAAATACCCAGGTTGTCATCACGGGCATGCTCTCTGCCAAGAAACCCTTCCTGCAGCCGTGCAAGCTCCAGCATTCGGTCGGTCATCGCCAGGTAACGCGCCCGCATATCGGCCGACATCGGTTTCAGAGTGCTGGTCGCAATCACCGCGTAGTAGCCCAGTGGGCCCGAGGTCTCGCTCATTCTGAAAGCCCCATAAGAATGTGAGGCCGTCCTTCGATCTGCCCCGTCGGATCGATCAAAAGAGACGGCGTTATCGCCATGGCAGTCACCGTGCCCCAAGGGCTCCTCCATGGCAGGACCTGATTGTCGGATTCCACCGGCATCATTCGCTGCGCCCGCTGAAGAATAGGGCTGCCAACCGCAAAAAGCTACTCAACATGGAGGGGAGATCAGGACGCGACGGGAAGTCGTGACGTCGTTGGACGGCGAGGACCCTATCTCGTGATCCAATTGCCAGCACCATTGCCCTGACATTCCCCGGTGTTAACAACTGCCTAACGTTCGTTGCGCAGTTGTGTACATCGAAGGTGGGGAGCAGTGTAGCCCAAGACGTTGAATTGAAATCCGGAATCCTGTGCTGGAATAGCGCTCACGTCGATGATGCGCTCGGCCTCCCCTTCCTCGCGGGCTCTGGGGCCGACGAACTGCGGCCGGATGACGATCCGCGTGACCGGCTCCGTGCTGACCTCCCAGGGCTTCGGCCGGTCGCTCATCTGGATGGCCAGGCGCGAGCGCGAGGCCGGGGTCAAGCGTTCGGTCGAAGTCCTTGTTGTTGTAGATGCGGTCCTCGACCTCTTGCCCATCGCGATCCAGCTGTCCCTGTTCAGGGCGATAGCCAGATATGTCGCGGTCGATGTGAACCTTGATGACCTTGTAGGGCGCCAGGATCCCATCCCGGCTGCCCTGCTTCAAGGAATAGGTGTAGACCGGCCGCCCGAACTAGGCGCTGTTCGAAGCATATTCGGTTTCCTTGGGCGTGGTGGTCAGGCCGATCTGCGTGGCCGACGAGAAATGGTCGAGGATTTCCCGCCAGGCCGCATCATCGGCGGCACTGCCGCGGTGGCATTCGTCAATGACGATCAAGTCGAAGAAGTCAGGGGAGAACGCGCGGAAGATCTTCTGGCTTTCGTCCGGGCCGGTGATCGCCTGGTAGAGGCCAAGATAGATTTCGTAGGATGGGTCGATCCGCCGTTTCTTGTCCAAGGCCAAAGTGAGATCGGTCTTGGTGCCATCCGCGCGTTCGATGGTCTTGGCCTGGGTCGACAGTTTATTGTCCTTCGCCTCAATCAGCGCCAGCGGAATGTTCGGCTTGACCGACAGGATGTAGTCGGCCCGCTTGCCCTTGCCCCGGCTGACCAGCTTGCCCCGCACAATGATGCGGCCCTTGGTGAAGCTGACCTCTTCCCGGATCTGGGTGATTTCGTCCCAACCTGCCTGGCGCAGGGCCGGAGTAATGAATTTCGTGCAAATGTCGCGCTCACTGAGAGCATGCTTTTCCATGAAGTGGCGTCCTGCTCGAGCGGTACGCCATCCTGAAAAATGCCAAAAAATCGTTTTTTGATAAGACTGTAGTCAGAATTGGGCAACTTCGGAAACCGACTTGGGGCTTGGCCAGCGTGTTGCCAGGAATGCGGATCGGAGCGCGTCTCAGATGGCAACAGTTCGACGCCGGTCGTCTCCGAAATGCGGGTGGATTCCACAAACCACCAAAATGACTTCAATACTTTTCCATTACAAAACAGACACTTAAAGCTAAACACAAAATCCGCGCAGTCGTCGGCTTTGGAGAATACCCGCCGAGAGAGAGCCATTTCAGGCGTCCCGCCCTAAGCGCAGTGTTTAGCTTTTCCCGTATAACCCCCGAATATAACGACAAAATTCGGCCAGTCATGCCAGCGGAGAGCGCTTTCTCAAGGGCAAGTGGCGGAGCCGAAGGGATTCGAACCCTCGAGACGGTTCCCCGTCTGCACCCTTAGCAGGGGTGTGCCTTCGACCACTCGGCCACAGCTCCGCCGATCGCTTTAAAGGGTGCGTCACCCGGGGGCAAGGGGAAAGGCCAAGGATTTGTGAGGCAGGATCATGCCGGCCCCTGTTTTTCGCCGGGGGGGATTCTGAGGGCGATGGAACCTGTTGGGGTTCTGTTCCAGGCAGGCCAGTTTCGGCATTGGACCGGGGGGGGGCAAGGCCTCAAGCGCCGTTTTGGCGAGGGTCGGGTCAGGGGCGTGTTTGCGGGGGCGTCTTGGCGTCGTGGGCGGGGTCGGCGCCGGGCACGGGGTCGTAGCCGTGGCCGCCCAGGGGGTGGCAGCGCCCGATCCGGCGCAGGGCAAGCCAGCCGCCCTTCAGGGCGCCGTGCCGCGCCAAGGCATCCAGGGCGTAGACCGAACAGGTCGGCTGATAGCGGCAGCCGTGCCCGACATAGGGGCTCAGCACCAGCCGGTAGGCGCGGACGGGGAGCGAGAGGAGATAGGCGCCGGGCGTCATGGGCGAAGGCTCACTTGCGGTCTTTGTGCACCAGTGAGATGGCCCCGCGCAGGTCGTCCTGCAAGAGGGCGTAGTCGCGGCTGACCGTCGCGTTCGGCTTGGCCACCAGGACGTAATCCCAGCCCGGACGGGCGAGGGGGGCCAGAATCTCGCGTGCCAGGGCGCGCATCCGGCGCTTGGCCCGGTTGCGGAAGACGGCGTTGCCGATCTTCTTGGAGGCGGTGAAGCCGACGCGGCAGGTGGTTGTGTCATCGCCACGCGGGCGTGCCTGCAGCAGAAAGCCGCCCGTCCCGGCCTTGCGGCCCTGGGCGGCGCGCAGGAAATCCGCGCGGTGTTGTAGGACCTGCAGGGCATATGACAAAACCGCCGCAGGCGGCTCGGTCTCGGGCAAAACATCCCGGATCTCCGAGGGCCTCGGCGGTGTCATTCGAGCCTCCATCAGCCAGCTCCCACAGGGGAGCCGGGCAGAAATCAGGCCGACAGCTTCTTGCGGCCACGGGCGCGGCGGGCATTCAGCACAAGACGGCCACCTTTGGTAGCCATCCGGGCGCGGAAGCCGTGGCGGCGGGCGCGAACCAGGTTCGACGGTTGGAACGTACGCTTCATCGCGATCTCCATCAGACTTCGCCCCAAACCCGTATGGATTCGGATGGCACTTCAACGTGAGGCCCGTCCTTTAAGGAGGGATTTGCCCTAAGTCAACGACAGCGGGCCGTTTAGGGGCAACATTTCTGACATCATCCGCTGTCAGGCTGCGCGGCGGAGGCTGACGTCACTTTTTTGCCGATCCAATGCCCTCAGAAGATCAAGCTCGCGTGAAGCTTCTAGCAATGGACCGGTGTTAACGCTCATGTAAGGCAGGCCCCAGGAATGACAATGACAATGATCCCGACCCCGAGCTTCGCGTCCTGTTGCATCAGGCGTGCGCCGATCATTTTGATCGCGGTGGCGGCTGTCGTGGCTTTGGTCTTCTTCCGCCACTGGTTGAGCTTTGACCGGCTGGAGCAGCACCGCCAGGAACTCATCGCGCTGCGCGATGCGCATTATGTCGCGACGAGTCTGGGGTTCATCGCGCTGTACACGCTGGTCGTGGTGATCTCGATTCCCGGGGCCTTGGTGCTGACGCTGGCGGGGGGCTTTCTGTTCGGCTTGTTTCCGGGGGTCTTCTACAACGTGATCTCGGCCACGATGGGCGCGCTGATCGTCTTCTCGGCAGCCAGGACCGGCTTTGGCCACGAGATTGCCGCCAAGATCGAGGCGCGCGGTGGCGGTATGGCCAAGCTGCATGCCGCGTTGAAAGAGCATCAGATCACCGTGCTTCTGACCATGCGCCTGATTCCGGTGATGCCGTTCTTCGTGGCCAATCTGGTGCCCGCGGTGGTGGGGGTGCGGTTCTGGACCTTTGCCATCACCACCTTCATCGGCGTGATCCCGGCGGATCTGGTCTATACCCAGCTGGGTGCCGGTCTCGGTGGCGTCTTTGAACGCGGCGAGCACCCGGATCTGCATATCCTTCTGACCCCACAATTCGCCTTGCCGCTGCTGGGGCTTGTCTTGCTCGCGGTGGCCCCCCTGTTGGTCAAGCTTTACTATCGGCGCAAAGGCTGAGGTTCGCCCGGCACCGGCATCTTGCGGTGCAGGCCTTGCAGGCCCATATCGGCTTGCAGGCGCGCAAAAACCGGGAAATATCGAGCAACCGGGCGCTAGATGGGGCGAAATCAGCCGGTGGCGCGCAGAAGCCTGTTTTTATCTGCGCCGCTTTGATAGCCCTAGGCCAGGTCGATAGCGCAAAGCGAAGGTCGGGCGCGCAAGCGGCCTGACCCAACTCAGGGGTTCGGATCGGGTGCGAGGCAGAGGCAATTTCCTCAATACGCTGTCAGGGCGTTTTCTGCTTTTGACAATCGCCTTTGTCATGCTGGCCGAAGTCATGATCTTTGTTCCTTCGGTGGCGCGCTTTCGGGCCGATTTCCTGCTGACTCGGCTGAAAGAGGCGCAGATCGCCTCGCTGGCGCAGCTGGCGGCGCCGGGCATGGTCTCGCCCGAGCTTGAGGCGGAACTGCTGAAGAATGCCGAGGTCTACAACGTCGTGCTGCGTCGTGATCAGGTCCGGCAGCTGGTCTTGTCCTCGACCATCCCCTCGCCCATCGCTGCGACCTATGATCTGCGCGAGGCAGGGCCGTGGGAGTTGATCCGCGATGCGACCCAGGCCCTGGTGGAGACCAAGGACGAGGTGATCCGCATCATCGGCTATCCGGTGCAGGATGGCGGGATCCTGATCGAGATCACCATGCAGTCGGGACCCTTGCGCACCGCGATGCTGGATTACGGCCTGCGCATCCTTGGCGTCTCGGCGCTGATTTCGGCGGTGACGGCGGTTTTGCTCTTCATGGCGGTGCGGCGGCTGATGGTGCTGCCGATCCGCCGTGTCGTGCGCCACATGCAGGCCTATGCCGAGGCGCCCGAGGATGCCCGCCGCGTCATCGAGCCCACGGCGGGCGTGGTGGAGCTGCGCGTGGCCGAGGAGGCGCTGCAAAGCATGCAGACCCAGCTGACCGGCGCCCTGCGCCAGAAGGAACGTCTGGCGCAGCTCGGCGGCGCCGTGGCCAAGATCGCGCATGACCTGCGCAACATCCTGACCACGTCGCAGTTGTTCGTCGACCGGATCGAAGGCAGCGCCGACCCCGCCGTGGCCCGCGCCGCGCCCAAGCTGGTGAATTCGATCAGCCGGGCGGTGAACCTCTGCGAATCGACCCTCGCTTTTGGCAAGGCCGAAGAGGCGCCGCCCCGCCTGACCCGATTCGCGCTGCGGCCCTGGATGGAGGATCTGGTCGACGGCGAGGGGCTGGGTCCGATCGGCACCGGCCCGGTCGCCTGTCTGATCGATGTGGCGCAGGGACTCGCGCTGCGCGCCGATGCCGAACAGCTGCACCGGGTCGTCTCCAACCTGGTGCGCAACGCCCGGCAGGCGATCGAGGCCACGGGTCAGGACGGCGTGATCGAGCTTGGCGGCGGCGAGACCGATACCGAATGGTGGATCAGGGTTGGCGATTCCGGCCCCGGCCTTCCGCCAAAGGCTCGCGAGCATCTGTTCGCGGCCTTCCAGGGCGGCGCGCGGGCGGGCGGCACCGGCCTTGGCCTCGCCATCGCGGCCGAACTGGTGCGCGGCCATGGCGGTCGTCTGGACCTTCTGCGCTCAGATGCGCAGGGCACCGAATTCATGATCCGGCTGCCAAAAGCGGTTGGTCCTGCAGATCAGAACGATTGATGCGCTTTCGCCCTTGCAATGCCCGGCAACTGCCGCTAAATCCCGCCGCACAGTGGACCCGTAGCTCAGCTGGATAGAGCATTAGACTACGAATCTAAGGGTCGGGCGTTCGAATCGCTCCGGGTCCACCAAAGAATTCAAGGGCTTGAGTGGAAACACTCAAGCCCTTTTGATTTGGCGCGGTCCCAAGGCGCAGCACTGGATGCCTGTCGCCTTGGCTAGTGTGGTTCAACAGAATTCACCGATTGCCGCCCCGAAGGGCCGCTCCCGGGCGGGCGGGGTCAAAAGACGTTAAACACGTAAAGCAGGATGATGACGACGATCGGAACCCCGAGCAGATAGGCGACAATGCCCTTCATGATGACCTCCTTCTTGATCTCTGGGACAACGCAGAAGGCCGGGATCGGTTCCGGCGCAGGCCGGACCCCGTCAGGAGGAGGGAGGATCGGGCGGGGTAACCTCTGCCGCCAATCCGGCGACCGCTTCCGTCACGGCTGCGGCGATGGCGGGATGCGCCAGGCTGTGGCCTGCGGCCTCGACCAGGGTCAGCCGCGCTTCGGGCCAATGTGCCAGAAGTTTGTGGGCGGTGGCGGGCGGGCACAGCAGGTCATAGCGGGCCTGCACGATGCGGCCGGGAATCCCTTTCAGCCGCCCGGCCTCTCGCAGCAGCTGATCCGGTGCCAGAAAGCAGTCCTGGCTGAAGTAATGCGCTTCCATGAAGGGCGTGGCGGGCAGTGCGGCGCCATCGGCGGCGTTTTCGGCGGGGGGCACCAGTTCGGACAGGGTCCTTTCGATCTGGTGGAACAGCCGGGCCGCCGGCGCATGGATGGCGGGATCGGGGTCAAGGATCTGCGCCCAGAGCGTGGCCAGCAACCCGTCGCGGCCCAGCTGATGGGCGAGTGCAGCGTGAAGCCGGGGGTGGAAGGTGGCAAGACCTGTGCCGAAGGCCCAGTCCAGCTCGGCCATAGTGCCAAGGAAGGTCGCGCGCAGGACAAGTCCCAGGACCGGAGCGGGATGGGCCTGCGCATAGGCCAGCGCCAGCGTCGCGCCCCACGACCCGCCGACCACAAGCCAGCGTGCGATGCCGAAATGCGCGCGGATGCGTTCCAGATCGGCGATCAGATGCGCGGTCGTGTTCACCTCGCGCGACCGGGCGGGCAGGCTGCGTCCGGCGCCGCGCTGGTCGACGAAGATCACCCAATGCCGCGCCGGATCGAACAGCGCCCGCTGGCTTGGGTTGCAGCCCGAGCCCGGCCCGCCATGCAGGAACAGCACCGGCACCCCGGCCGGGTTGCCATAGGCCTCCACCCACAGGGCGTGGCCGTCGCCGACGCTCAGGTGAAAGCCGCGGCTCACTCGGCCTCCAGCGCCCCGCCCGAGAAGTTGCGATAGAGGAAGCGGTTGCGATCCTCGCCGGCCTCGGTCTCGGCGATCTGGAAAATGGCGGCGTGCATCGGCGATTTGGCGCAGGCCGGGTCGGTGTTGCCGGCATGGCCGGTCAGCGCATGGGCCTGGCAGCGGCAGCCGCCGAAATCGACCTCCTTGAACTCGCAGCTTTGGCAGGGTTCGGGCATCCAGCCGGTGCCGCGATAGGTGTTGAAAGCCTCGGAATGGGCCCAGATCCAGCGGATCGACTTGTTCGACCGGACCGAGTCGAAGGTCATGCCGGTGATGGTTTCGGCGGCGTGGCAGGGCAGCACCTTGCCGGAGGGCGAGATGTTGAAGAACTGCCGCCCCCAGCCGCCCATGCACTGCTTCGGGCGCTGCGCGTAATAGTCGGGGATCACATAGTCGATTTCCATCACCCCGCGCAGGGTCTCGCGGGCTTCCTCGACCAGCGCGGTGCAGGTGTCCATCTGAGCGCGGGTCGGCATCAGGGCATGGCGGTTCTTCAGGGCCCAGCCGTAGTATTGCACATTGGCGACCTCCAGCCTTGCGGCATCCAGTTCCACCGCCATCTCGATGATCTGCGGCAGCTGGTGCAGGTTCTGGCGGTGCATCACGGCGTTCACCGTCAGGGGCATCTCCATCTCGCGCACCCAGCGGGCGACCTCCAGCTTGCGGGCATGGCCGTTGCGGTAGCCGCCGACCCGGTCGGCAAGCTCCGCCTCGGCGCCCTGAAAGCTGATCTGCACATGGGCCAGCCCGGCCTCGGCCAGTTCCGCCACCTTCTCGCGTTTCAGCATCACGGCCGAGGTGATCAGGTTGGTGTAAAGCCCGGCATCGCTGGCCCTTCGCACCAGTTGCACCAGATCCTTGCGCGCCGCAGGTTCGCCGCCCGAGAAGTGGATCTGCAGGACGCCGATTTCGGCCAGCTCGTCGATGACGGCGAACCATTCCGCCGTCGAAAGCTCGTTCGAAGCGAGGTCGAGCTCCAGCGGGTTCGAACAATAGGGGCATTGCAGCGGGCAGCGGTGGGTCACTTCGGCCAGCACGGCCAAGGGTATGCCATAGGTCGCGGCGGGGCTTTGGCCCGGCCCGGACACCAGTTGAAAGCCTGCTTCGGCCGGTGGTTGGGCGTCAGTCACGGCGGACCTCCTGGACGGTGACGATGAAGGCCTTCTCGGCCAGGCCCTGCAGCAGCCGGATGCAATCGGCGAGGATCAGATCGACCGGCGCAAGATAGGTCTGCGCCAATTCTTCGGCGATCACCTGCACGGAACGTGCGCCGTCGACCAGATGCAGGACCGCCACCGCCGTCTCGTCCGGGACCAGCACCCGTTCCGGGCCAAGGATGACCCAAAGGTCACGGGTGGCGTCGTGGCGGAACTTCACATGCCGGGGCAGTTTCGGCACCGAGGCGGCAGAGATCGGCGGGCGGGTGACGGGTTCACGCATCGGGGCGGAAGGCGCCGGGCGGCACATGGCCGTTGACATAGGCATGGTGCAGCGCATCGAGCTGCACCCACAGGCAATTGGTCTTGAAGGTCAGCGCATCGCAGACCAGCTGCCGCGCCTCGGGCGTGCGGGCATGGGTCAGCACATAATCCAGCGCAAATTTGGCGTCGCGCGGTGCCTGGGTCAGGCGGCGCTGGAAATAGGCCATGATGTCGGGGCGGATGAAATCATAGTGCTGCAACATCCCGCTGATGCGTTCCTCGTGCAGGTTGGGCGCGAACAATTCGGTCAGCGAGGAGGCGATCGCCTCGAGCGGCGACTTGTCCCGCACGAAATGCACATAGGCATCCACGGCAAAGCGGGTGGCTGGCAGGATGCCCGCGGTCGATTCGACCAAGGCGCGGTCCAGCCCCAGCCCGTCGGTCAGTTTCAGCCAACGTTCGATGCCGCCCTCCGCGCCGACATCGCCGTCGTGATCCTCCAGCCTGTGCCGCCATTCCTGCCGCACCGCCCGGTCGGTGAAGCGCGAGATCACCACCGCATCCTTCAAGGGGATCGAGGCCTGGTAATAGTAGCGGTTCAGCGCCCAGGCCTGCACCTGGCCCTTGGACAATTGCCCGCCGTGCAGCATCCGGTGAAACGGGTGCAGCGAATGGTAGCGCGTCGCGCCGATGTGGCGCAGCTGGCGCTCCAGCGCCTCGGGACTGGTCAGCTCTTCGCGGGTTTCGGTCATGCGGAAAACTCCCTGCCTGCTTCGGGGATGATCCAGCCCGCGGCCTCGACCTGCTGGCGTTCGGCGGACTGCGCCAGCAGCACCGGGTTGGAATTGTTGATATGGACAAAGACCTTCTGGCGGATGCCGAGATCGGCCAGAAGCGCCACGGCGCCATCCGCGCCCGACATCGACAGATGCCCCATCCGCTGGCCGGTCTTCTGGCCAAGCCCTGCCAGGATCATCTCGTCATCCCGCCAGAGTGTCCCGTCAAAGAACACAAGGTCCGCATCCCGCAAACGGTCGCGCAGGGCCGGGGTGACGGCGGCACAGGCGGTGATCACATGCAAGGCACGGCCCCCGGCGCGCAGCGTCAGGCCCAGCGTGTCGCCGTCGTCCGGCAGATCCGCGCCCTCGCGGTGCCAGGCGACCTTGCCGGGCACGGTGAAAGCCTCGACCTCCAGGCCGGAAGGGGTGCCATCCGGCAAGGCGGGCTCGAAGGGCAACCCGGGGGTGATAGGCAGGCGCGGGACGAGCGCGGGGTTCAGCACGTTGAAAATCGGGTTGGCTTGCAGCACGTCCAAGACCCGCTGATGCGCGTGGATGGCAAAGGCCGCCCCCTCTCGCAGCGACAAAAGCCCCGCCACGGCGTCCACCTCGGCATTGGTCAGGATCACGCCGGCGATCGGGCTGTGCCGCAGGTGCTGCGGATCGGGCCACAGCGCGGGCGTCGCGAGGATCTGCTGGCGCAGATCGGGCGAGGCGTTGATCAGGAACCAGTGCCGCCCGTCGGCCGAAACGGCCAGCGAGACCTGGCCCGCGCTCTGCCCCGGCGCCATGCGGGCCGCATGGCAGCCAGGGCAGTTGCAGTTCCATTGCGGCACACCGCCGCCTGCCGCGCATCCCAGAACTATGACGCGCAATGTCATTCGCCCCGATCCCGCCGGCAGGTCACCGCTCAGCCCTGCTGCGCGCGGGCGTACATGTTGATTTCCATGCCGCAGGGCACTTCAGTGATCGTCGGAGTTTTCCAAGCCATCGGTTCTTCCCTCTCGTTTTGCCCGGCAGATTGTCGGCATCGGGCATGACCATTGCGGGAGCCATCCCCGCCCTTGAAGGCTAGTCGCGGCGGATTCGCATAACAATTGGGCATCGCGAAAACCAATACCTTTGGACAATGCCCGCGCCATCCCCGGGGTCCGCCGCGCCCCGGCTTCAGGCCTTTGCCGCCAGCATCCCCGCGCCCTTTTCGGAGATATAGCCGAAGAGATTGCCTGCGATCAGCGAGACAAGCGTGACGCCCGCCGCCTTGACGACCGCGCCGGCATCGCCAAGCGCCACCCCGGTCAGCAGGCAGAAGGCCGCGGTCGAGGCATAGCCGTAAACGCCGGCCGGAATCGTCGAAAGCGCCGGCACATGCGCGCCCAGCACCAGCACGACGACCGAGACGCCGACGATGATCGAGGTCACGATCACGCTGCCCCCGACCGCCGCCACGACCATCAGCGCCAGGGCAGCCACGACGACGCCCCAGGCGGTGGTGATCGTGGATTTGGCCAGGCCCGCCTCCTTGCCGCCGGCCGAATAGAAACTGCCCCAGCCGATGAACAGGGCCCAGACCTGCAGGCCCAGCGGGGTGCCGAGGCAGAGCCAGGTGGCGACGGCGGCCAGAACGCCGATGACCACGGCCAATGCGGTGATGATATTCATACTTCCCTCCCTTTGAGATGCGCCAGGGCAAGGGGTTGCGTTTTGGGAACAGGGTAACTCCCCGTTTCCAGACGCATATTCTTCCCATTCCCCGCTATTCGCCGCAGGATGCGGCGCCGGGCAGACTGTCATGAAAGGCATGTCCCCAAAATAGGACATAGGTGGGGGTCAGGAGGCGCTGGTGCCCCGGCGCCAGCGGGCGGCGTGCCGCTCCCACGGCTGGATCAGGCCGAAGTCGATGGCCAGCATGACGGCCACGAAACTCAGCGCATAGGCCAGGACATGGCCGATGTCGAACAGCTGGAAATAAAGGTGAATCTGAAAGCCGATCCCGTTGGAGCGACCCAGAAACTCGACCACCAGCACGATCTTCCAGATCACCGCCAGCCCGTTGCGGGCGCAGGCGGCAAACCAGGGCGCAAGCTGCGGGGCCACGATGTGGCGCAGCCGGGCCCAGCGGCCCATGCGGAAGACCCGGGCCATCTCGTCGATCGCGGGGTCGAGCGCGCGGACGCCCTCGCGCAGGGTCACGATCACCATGGGCGTCTTGTTCAGGGCGACGGCGGTCACCGCCGCGGCTTCGGTCAGGCCGATCCAGAGGTAGCAGAGCACGATCACCACCAGGGCCGGCAGGTTCAACAGGACCACGACCCAAGGCTCTGCCACCGCATTCAGCCGGGGCGAGCGACCGAGCAAAAGGCCAAGCGCGCTGCCGATCCCCATCGCCACGACAAAGCCCGCCACCACCCGGCCCAGCGTGGCCGACAGATGGAGCCAGAGCCGCCCCGAGACCGCCTCGTCCCAAAGGATCAAGGCCACGGCCTGCGGGGTGGGCAGGGTGGCCGGGTCGTCGCGCAGTGCGGCCAGAACAACCCAGGCGCCAAGCAGGGCCAGGAACGAGGCCGCGTAGATCAACGGGTTGCCCCGGGCGCCAACCCGGGTTCCGTCCTGTGCTGCGTGTTGCGCGTCGGCCATCTGTCTCTCCGCTTGCGGCAAGCCTAGCCTATCCGGCCGCGCCCTGTTCTGCGACCTTGGTCGAATGTCGCGCGGGTGACCTCGCGCCTAAAGTTGGCCCATGCGGGCGCTTCTTTTTATCCTCATTCTGGTCTTGTTGCAGGCGGGTGGGGCCGCGGCGAAGCTGTCGCGCGACGCGATCGCCAAGCTGGTGATGCCGCCCTTTTCGCTGGGCGAGGCGGTCAATGACCACGGCGTCTGGCAATTGCTGAACTCGGGCGATGCCATGGCCGGCTATGTGTTCGAGACCGAACCCCTGGCGCCTTTTCCCGGCTTTTCCGGCGCGCCGATCAACATGCTGGTCAAGCTCGACCTTGAGGGGCGCTTTATTGACGTGCAGCTGATCTCGCAGAACGAGCCGATCTTTGTCTCCGGCCTGGGCGAGGCGCCGCTGCGCAAGTTTCTGGAGCAATACCGCGGCCATTCGATCCTGGCGCCCCTGGTCGTGGGCAATCCTTACGGCACGGTCGGGCCGGGCACCGATCTGGTCTATCTCGACGGGGTGACCAAGGCCACGGCCAGCGTGCATATCGCGCACGAATCGATTCTCGCCGCGGCTTTGGCCGTCGCGCGGGAAAAGATGTCGGGCGTGGCGGCCCATCCGCCCGCCTATCCCAACCCCAGCCATGTCGAGCCGCTGACCTGGGCCGATCTGGTGGCGCAGGGCCTCGTCGCGCATCTGCGCGTCAGCAACCGCGAGCTGGACGCCGCCTTCAAGGGCACGCTCTGGGCCGATGACGATGCGCTGGCCAAGGCCGAGCCGGACAGCGCCTATATCGACGCCTGGGTCATCGACATCGGCCCGCCCGCCGTGGCGCAGGCGGTGCTGGATGCGGGCGGGTTGGCCGAGCTGCAGCGCTTTCAGGTCGTCTCGGGCAGCGATGAGCCGGTTCTGGTGATCGACACCGGGCGCCATGGTCTGGTGTCGGAGGATTTCGTTCGCAACACCGCGCCAGACCTGCTTTCCGCCACCCAGGGCGGGCTGCCGATGGCGCTGCGCGACGCCGATCTGGATTTCGGGACCCAGCCGCAGGTGCCCAAGGGCAAGGCGATGATCCTGCGCATCGACCGCCGGCTGGGCTTTGATCCGACGCAGGACTGGACCCTGACGCTGCAGGCGCTGCGCAGCCACGGCATGTTCCGCCCCGAGTTCGGCAGCGCGCGGTTCGCCCTGACCAGCCATTCCGACGAACGTTTCTTCCTGCGCCCTGGCACCGTGGTCGCCTTGCCCGCCTGGCGCGAGGCGATCCTGAATCGGTGGAGCGACCTTGTCGCGCTGTCGGTGTTTCTGGCCGGATTGCTCGCGGTTCTGGCGCTGCGGACCAACCGGCTGGCCGCTTTGGCGGCCTTCACCCCGATCCGTTTGGGGGTACTGGCCTTAGTGCTGGGCTTTGTCGGCTGGTGGGGGCAGGGGCAGCTGTCGGTCGTCACCGTCCTCGGAATGATCCGCACCGCGATGTCGGGCGGCAGTTTTGCCTATCTGCTGTATGACCCTTTCTCCCTGCTGATCTGGGGGGTGACGATCCTTGGTTTCGTGCTTTGGGGCCGCGGTCTGTTCTGCGGCTGGCTGTGCCCCTTCGGCGCCTTGCAGGAGTTCGCCCACTACCTGGGCCTGCTGTTGCGCCTGCCGCAGATCGAGCCCTCGGCCCTGTGGGACGCGCGGCTGAAGGCGGTGAAATATGTGCTGCTGGCGGGGATGGTGGTGACGGTGGTGGTGGACCCCGCCAAGACCGACACCGTGGCCGAGATCGAACCGTTCAAGACCGCCATCACCGTGTTCTTCCTGCGCAGCTGGCCCTTTGCCGCCTATGCGCTGGCCTGGGTCGTGCTGGGTCTGTTCACCTTCAAGGGCTTTTGCCGCTATGTCTGCCCGCTGGGTGCCGTCATGGCGATTGGCGGGTTTCTGCGCGGGCGCGACTGGATCGCGCGGCGCCCCGAATGCGGTAGCCCCTGCCAGCTGTGCAAGGTGCGCTGCAAATACGGGGCGATCAAGGCGAGTGGCGGGATCGTCTATTCGGAGTGTTTCCAATGCCTTGACTGTGTGACCATCCATGACGACCCGAAAACCTGCGTGCCGCTGGTTCTTGCCGCGCGCGGCCGCAAGCTGGAGGTGACGCGATGAAACGCCGGCGGTTCCTGCAAATTCTGGCGGCGGCGGTGCCTGCCTGTGCCGCCGGACCGGCCCACGCCGCGCGCTGGCAGGGCGTGGCACTTGGGGCGGATTGCGCCGTGGAACTGGAGGGGCCGGGGGCCGAGGCGGCCTTGGCCGCTCTGCCGGGGCGGTTGCGCGACATCGAAGGTCTGTTCAGCCTTTACGACCCGGTCTCCGACCTCGCCCGGCTGAATACAGCAGGTCGGCTCGTGGCGCCAAGGCCCGAGATGCGGGCGATCCTGGCCCTCTGCGATGATCTGCACCGCGCCACGGCGGGGCGGTTCGACCCCAGTGTCCAGCCGCTCTGGCGCGCTTTGGCCGAGGGGGGCGATACAGGGGCGGCCCGCGCGGCGATCGGCTGGCACCGGATCGTGCTGGAGGGCGACATCCGGCTGGCGGCGGGGCAGGCGCTGACGCTGAACGGCATTGCCCAAGGCTTTGCGGCCGATCTGGTGCGGGATGAACTGGCGCGGGCCGGCTTCACCCATGCGCTGGTCAATCTGGGCGAGTTCGCCAGCCTGGGCGGGCCTTGGCAGATCGGGGTGGCCGATCCGGCGCTGGGCCTCGTCACGACCCGCAGCCTGACCGGCACCGCCATCGCCACCTCCAGCCCGGCCGCCACGCTGGTGGGCGGGCAAAGCCATATCCTCGACCCGTTCGGCGGCCTGCCGCAGTGGGCGACGGTCAGCGTCGAGGCCGACAGCGCGGCGCTTGCCGATGGCCTGTCAACCGCCCTCTGCCTTGCGGACCTCAAGGCGGCGCAAGCGATCCGCAAGACCTTCCCCGGGGTCCGCGGCATCACGCTCGTCGCGGAAGATGGCGATCTGACGACGCTTTGACGCCGGGGCAGGGGGCCCCCTTCACCGGGTGGGGGGTGTGAAGCTCAGCCCGTAGTCCTTGAAGATCTGGGCGATGCGCCCATCGGCCAGCCCGGCAGAGATGGCGTCGTCCAGCGCATAGCCAAGATCGCTGTGGCTGATATGGACGGCCATCCCCAGGGTCCAGCGCCCGGTGGCGAAACCTGGCAGGGGCGGTTCGTGCATCGCGCCGGCGGGCGTCAGGCCATATTCGACCTGACCCCGCGGGCCCATCACACCCTTGACCTCGCCCGCCGCCATCCCCGCCATGGCGGCGGCGGTGCTGGGATAGCGGTGGATGTTCGCCACCGCCTCGGCGCCCAGCAGGGTGGACAGGTAGAAATCGGAGATCGAGTCGTTCTCGACCCCGACCGTGTCATAGCGGAAATAGGCCGGAACCGGCGCCTTTTCGGGGTATTCGGCCTTGGTGTAGCCGACGACGATCTTTTCGTCGAAATAGAGCCCGGTGAAGACAACCTGATCCAGCCGGCAGGCAAAGTCCGAGTTGTAGGGCACATGCAGCATCACATCCGAGACGCGGCCATTCACGGCAGCGCCCTTCCAGACATAGTTCTGCAAATCCGCGTTCAGGTCATCCCCGGCCAGCACGAAGCGAAAGCGCGGCTCGACCCCCAGGGCCTTGGCGATCAGGCGGCCGACCTCCACATCGGTGCCGCGCGGTTGTCCCTTGTCGCTCCAGGAATAGGGGGCGAAGTCGTCGTAGACTGCGAACTCGATATAGCCGCTGGCGATGATCTCGTCGAAATCACGGCCAACGTCCTGCGCCGGGGTGTTCTGCGGCTTGGGCTCCTGCACCACGCCCTCGCAGCGCGCCTGCCCCAACCCGGGCGCCACGGCGAGGCCGGCGCCCAGGATCAACCCTGCGAGAAGGCTGCGGCGCCGCATCTATTTGGCGATCGACAGGCCGGTGACCAGCGTTTCGCCGGCGGCCTTGTAGCTTTCGGGCGTGCCATCCATCAGATTGGCCGCCCGGAAGGCGATGCTGTCGGCGATGGGCGCCCCTGACCCGGTCTTGATCTTCGACGCGATGTCGCTCAGCTCCGCCTTGATCGCGGCATTGTCCACATTGGTGCCGGCCTCCAGGATATCCTTGATCTCGGTAAGCCGCGCGGTGAAGGGGTCGATCTCGCCCTCGCCGGGGCGGGTTTCGATATAGGTCCGGATCGCCCAGGCCGCCTTCTGGTTCAGCACATTCTCCCAGGCGGGCATCTTGGTGACGCCATCCTGCGAATAGCCGTGGCGGAAGCGTTCGACAAACCAGCTGTCGCCATCCTCATCCGCCGAAAGGAAGCGCAGATCGGGGGCCGCGCCGCCGGAAATCGCCTGCAGGCCGTGGCAGCGGGCGCAATTCTCGTTGAACCCCGAAGAGCCGATCTCGACCGCCTTGGCCCAGACCTCGGGGCTTGCACTGCGGTAGGGATTCACCGTCAGCCATTCCTCCCCCACGTCGGGGAGGGCGTCGGTATTGACCGGTTGTGGCGCCACGTTGCCATGCGCATTGGCAAAGGTGGTGATGGCCAGGAAGCCAAGGGCGGCAAAGGCCGCGCGGGACAGGGTGATCGACATGGTTCCTCCCAGAAAGTCGTGCTGTGCCCTGCATAGCGGCAGCGCCGGGTGACCGATATTCGACCTTTGGACAGGTCGGCAGGAAAGCGCGACCAAGGTCGTATTCCGCCCGCCCCCCGCCGCGTGTTTAGCTGGCCTTTCAGGGAGGAATGTCATGGGCCGGTTCGGTTTGGCCATCTGCTTCTGGGGCATGGCCCAGGCAGCATGGGCCGATGTCACCCTGCAGGTGACCTATCTGCGTCAGATCGTGGACCATCCCCCGGTGCTGTCCAACCTCGACCCGATCCCGGATGACCTTGGTCTTGCCGGCGCGCGTCTGGCCTTGGCCGACAACCAGACGACGGGGCAGTTCCTGGGCCAGACCTACAGGATGGATGTCGTCGATGTCCCGGTGGGCGGGGATTTTCCGGCCGCGGCGCAAAAGGCGCTGCAGGCCTCGCCCCTGCTGCTGCTGGATGCGCCTGCGGCCGAGGTGCTGCGCGCGGCCGACCTGCCGGAGGCGCGCCAGGCGCTGATCCTCGACGTTGCCACCAGCGAGGACAGCCTGCGCGGCGCCGACTGCCGCGCCAATGTGCTGCACACCCTGCCGTCGCGCGACATGCTGGCCGATGGGCTGATGCAATATCTGGTGACCAAACGCTGGAGCAGGCTTGCCCTGATCACGGGCCCGAGGCCGGAAGATCAGGCCTGGGCCGGAGATTTGAAACAGGCGCTGGCGAAGTTCGGCCTGACATTGGTCGGCGAAAAGCCCTGGGTCATCGACACCGACCTGCGCGGCTCGGCCGGGGCCGAGATGTCGCGCTTCACGCAGGATCTTCCCGACCATGACCTCCTGCTGGTCGCCGACGAGACCGACGATTTCGCCCGTTACGTCACCGGAAACACGTGGTTGCCGCGCCCGGTGGCCGGGTCCGAGGGGATCGTGCCCTCGGGGTGGTCGCCGGCGCAGGAGCAATGGGGCGCGGCCCAGTTGCAAAGCCGCTTTCGCAGGCTGGCAGACCGCCCGATGGCGCCGCGCGATTTCGCCGCCTGGGCCGCGATGCGCACCCTGGCCGAGGCGATGACCCGCACCGGCAAGACCGATGCCGCCACACTGCGCCACTATATCCTGTCGCCGGAATTCGGGCTGGACGGGTTCAAGGGCCGCCCGCTCAGCTACCGCGCCTGGAACGGCCAGCTGCGCCAGCCCGTCGCCATCGCCACCCCGCGCGCCCTGATCGACATGGCGCCTTTCGACGGATTTCTGCACCCGGTCAATGAGCTCGACACGCTGGGCCAGGACCAACCCGAAACGACATGCCACGCTTTCGAGGGGCCATGATGAACCGATTGAGCCTGCTTCTTCTTGCAGCCTTGCTGCCGCTTCCGGCCCTGTCGGGCGAAATGTGGGTCAGCAATGAAAAGGATGACACGGTCAGCGTGATCGACACCGCCACGATGGAGGTGGTCCAGACCTACGAGACCGGCGAACGCCCGCGCGGCCTGACCTTCTCGGCCGACTACAAACATGTCTATATCTGTGCATCCGACAGCAACACGGTGCAGGTGATGGATGCGGCGACCGGGGCCATCCTTTACGATCTGCCCTCGGGCGAGGACCCCGAGCAATTCGCCCTGTCGCCTGACGGCACCCGCATCTTCATCGCCAACGAGAACGACGCGATCACCTCGGTCGTCGATCCGCAAAGCCGCAAGGTCCTTGCCCAGATTGCGGTCGGCACCGAGCCGGAGGGCGAGGCGGTATCCCCCGATGGCAAGGTGGCCGTCACCACCTCCGAGACGACGAGCATGGTGCACTGGATCGACACGCAGACCTATGCCCTCTTCGCCAATACCCTGGTGGACAGCCGCCCGCGTTA
This sequence comes from Rhodobacter sp. P2_H5, assembly GCF_056403335.1. Lineage (NCBI taxonomy): Bacteria > Pseudomonadati > Pseudomonadota > Alphaproteobacteria > Rhodobacterales > Rhodobacter > Rhodobacter sp. P2_H5. The sequence continues at coordinate 27,061 of NZ_JBFUFS010000002.1, forward strand.
CGCAAGGTTCAGCCCGGACGGCGCGGCGCTCTGGGTCAGCAGCGAAATCGGCGGCACCGTGACTGTCTTCGATGCCAGGACCCAGACCGAAAAGGCCAAGATCCGCTTTGCCATCCCCGGCGTGAACGATGACCTGCTGCAACCGGTCGGCATTGCGCTGACCCCGGATGGCAAGACCGCCTTCGTGGCGCTTGGCCCGGCCAACCATGTGGCCGTGATCGACACTGCGAGTTTTCAGGTGACCGGCTACATCCTGACCGGGCGCCGGGTCTGGCAACTGGCCTTCACGCCGGATTTCGCCCAGCTTTACACCACCAACGGGGTGTCCGGCGACGTCACCGTGATTGACGTGGCCAGCCGGGAAGCGGTCAAGTCCATCAAGGTCGGCCGTTATCCATGGGGGGTTGCGGCGCGGCCATGACAATGTCCCCCACGGCGCAAATCCTCGACCGGGCGGCGCCCCCCGCCCCAGCAGAAGGCGGCCTTCGCGTCCGCGATCTCAGCTACGACTGGGGCAAGAAACGCGCCCTGAACAAGGTCAGCCTTAGCCTCGAGCGGGGCGAGTTCTGCGCGCTTCTGGGGCCCAACGGCGCGGGGAAATCCACGCTCTTCGGCCTGCTGACCCGGCTTTTCACCGCGCGCGAAGGGGAGATCACGATTGCCGGCCACGACCTCAACCGCGCGCCGCGTCAGGCGCTGGCCCGGATCGGCGTGGTCTTCCAAAGCTCCACCCTCGACCTTGATCTGACGGTGCGGCGGAACCTGCTGTACTTTGCGGCGCTGCACGGCATCGCCGGGCCCGAGGCGGAACGGCGGGCCATGGCGGCGCTTGACCGGCTCGGCATGGCCGAACGCGCGCAGGAGAAGGCGCGCGATCTGAACGGCGGGCATCGCCGCCGGATGGAGATTGCCCGCGCCCTGATCCATCGCCCGGCGGTTCTGTTGCTGGACGAGCCCACCGTGGGCCTTGACGCCGCAACCCGGCGCGACATCACCAGCCATGTGCACAACCTGGCCCGGGACGAGGGGTTGACCGTGCTCTGGGCCACCCACCTGACCGACGAGGTGGCGCTGACCGACCGCCTCGTCATCTTGCACAAGGGCCAGGTCATCGCCGATGGCCACGCCGCAGACATTGCGGGCGGGCGGCCCCTGACCGATGTGTTTCTCGCCATGACCGGGGGGGCGGAATGACCGCCGCCCTGATCGCTCTGCGCGCCATCCTGCACCGCGAGGCCCTGCGCTTCATCGGCCAGCGCGGCCGCTTCATCGCCGCCCTCGTCCGGCCGCTGATCTGGCTTCTGGTCTTTGCGGCAGGCTTTCGCGCCGCGCTGGGGCTGGCGATCATCCCGCCCTACCGGACCTATATCACCTATGAGGTCTACATCGTGCCCGGCCTCTGCGCGATGATCCTGCTGTTCAACGGCATGCAAAGCTCGCTCAGCCTGGTTTATGACCGCGAGATGGGGTCGATGCGGCTCTTGCTGACCTCGCCCCTGCCGCGCTGGTGGCTGCTTTGCGCCAAGCTGATCGCGGGCACCATGATGTCGGTCCTGCAGGTCGCGGCCTTTCTGGGCATCGCGGCGGCCTTCGGCATCGTCATGCCGCTCTGGGGCTACGTCGCGGTCCTTCCGGCGGTCTTTGTCAGTGGGTTGATGCTGGGGGCGCTCGGGCTGGCGCTGTCCTCCTTCATCCGCCAATTGGAGAACTTTGCCGGCGTGATGAACTTCGTGATCTTCCCGATGTTCTTCCTGTCCTCGGCGCTTTACCCCTTGTGGAAGATGGCCGAGGCTTCGATCTTCCTGCGCGATCTTTGCGCGATCAATCCCTTCACCCAGGCGGTCGAACTGATCCGCTTTGCGCTTTACCTGCAATTCAACGCCCAGGCGCTGGGGTGGACGCTGCTGGCCCTGCTGGTCTTCGGCGCGCTGGCTCTGTGGGGCTATGACCCGGCGCGCGGCACGGTGCGCAACCGGGCCTGAGCCTCTACGACCTTGGCATCATGGCCGGAGGGGCGTGGACTTGCTATGCTGCCGGAAAAGAGGAGACCCAGATGCGTCCTGTCGCTTTCGCCCTCGCCACCGCCCTGCTTGGTTTTCCGGCCCATGCCGAAGATGCGCCCGATGGTGCGGGGGTGCTCAACCCCGAAGAGATGACGCTGGGCCGCGTGCTGGACAATGTGGCCCATGGCCAGACCGACCTCGCCACCTGTGCTGCGGGCTATTACATCACCAAATCCGGTCGCCACAAACTGGCGCGCGAGGTGTTCGAGGCCTGTGCGGATGCGGGCTATACCGGCGCCATGACCTGGATGAGCCAGCTCGACGACAACGGCCTCGGCAGTGCGGAAAACCCGGACCGCGCGGCGGACTGGGACCGCAGGGCGGCAGAAGCTGGCGATCCGGTCGGGCGTTTCAACCTCGGCCTTGATCTGCTGCGCGGGCGCGGCGTGGTGCGCGACGATGCGGCAGGGCGTGCCCTGATCGACGCGGCCGCAGCGCAGGGCCTGCCCGTCGCGCGGCGTCTGCAGACCGCCGGCTACAACCTTGATGAGGTGACGCCGGATGCCGACAACTGGAAATACGCCCCGGCGTTCTGACGCTCCTCGACGATCGTGGCGGGGGAACCGCCGAGGCGGATGATCCGGCTGCACAGGCGGTTGGCCTCGGCCTCGGCATGGGTGACCAGAAGCATCGCCAGCGGACGCGAGGCGCGCAGGCGGGCGAAGGCGGCCATCATCTCCTCGGCCAAGGCGGGGTCGAGCGAGACAAAGGGTTCATCCATCAGCAAAAGCGCCGGCCGGGCGGCGAAGGCGCGCGCCAGGGAAAGGCGGCGCTGTTGGCCGAGCGACAACTGCCCCGGAAAACGTGCCGAAAGGCCGCCGAGCCCGACCTCGTCCAGCAGCGCCTCGGCCTCGTCGGGGGATATTCCGGTGGTCAGACACAGGTTCGCGCGGGCGCTGCGCCAGGGCAGCAAGGTCGGCTCCTGAAACACCATGGCAAGTCGGCCCGCCACCTCGATCCGGCCGCGTGCGGGCTCCAGCCCGGCGATCAGGCGCAAGATCGTGGTCTTGCCGATGCCGGAGGGCCCGACGAGGGCCAGCGACTCGGTGGCGCCGATCGAAAAGGCGATCGGGCCGAGGATGGCCTGACCGTCGCGAGCATGGCCGGCGAGATCAAGCCGCAAGGCGAGGCCCGCCGCGTCTGGCTGCGGCCGTGGCGCCTGTCCTGTCATCGCCCTGATCCCCGGCCTGTCATGGCGTCAGTCTGCCGGGGGCAAGAACACGCCCGCAGGCAGGCTGGTCACATCCCCCATCAAGTCGCTGCCGCCGAGTTTGACCATCAGGTCCAGCATCCGCGCCGCAGCAGCTTCATCAACCGGAGTGTTGGCGGGAATGCCGGCGCGGAAGCCGGCTTTCAGCGCCTGAAACTCGGCGTCGTCCTTGGCATGCATCTGCGGGCGCAGCGCGTCCCAGGCGGCATCGTCGCTGGCCAAGAGATCCTTGGCCGCGCGTGAGGCCCTTTGCAGCCCGGCCACCAGTTCTGGGTGTTCCTTCAGCATCTGCCCTTTCACCACATAGCCCAAAAGCGGGGTGTCCGGGTTCAGTCCCAACGCCGCCGAGCCTTTCGCCACGGTGATCAGGGGCCGCATCCCGGCCACCTCCATCTTGGCCACGAAGTTCCAGAAGTTGATCGCCCCGCTCAACTCCCCCTTCAGCGCCGCCTCCTGAATCAGAGGCGGTGCGCCAAAAACCTGCTCGGTCGTGGCGGCAAGGTCGATGCCGTATTCCTGTTGCGCATAGGCCCGCAGGATCAGCCAGCTTTTGTCGGTCGGCCCGCCGGCAATGCCGATCTTGCCGCCCTTCAGGTCCGCCAGTGTCTGCGCCGGGCTGTCCTTCGGCACCAGCAGCGCGCCAACCGCCTTGGAGTAGGGGATGAATACATAGTCCAGACCCGCCGCCCTCTGCCGGGCCACCCAGAGCCAGTCAGACACGACGACATCCGCCGCCCCGCCTTGAAAGGCGATCAGCCCGGCGGGCGTGCCTGCGATATCCTGCACCTCCAGCTTGAAGCCATTGGCGGTGTCAAAGCCCCGCGCGGTGATGGTGCTGACTTCCCAATTCACCGTGCCCGAGACCTGGACCGCCGCACGCAGCACCGGCAGATCGGCCTGCGCAGCCAGAACCGACAGCGCCCAAAGCGCCACCGCGCCGAGAGACCTCACCAGAACCATGACCGCCTCCCCCCGCTTTTCCGGCAACTATAGCAGGCGCAATTGCCCGCGGAATACGACCAAAGCACGAGGGCGCGCCGGGCAAAGATTGACCTGCATCAAACTTGGCCCCGGACCCGAAGCCTATCATCGCCGCAGTTCAAAAAGAGGAGGCGGAAATGACACGGTCCATCATGGCGCTGCTGCTTGCAGCCGGCTCGGCAATGCCCCTGGCGGCGCAGGCCGATGCGACCTTTGACAAGATCAAGGTCGAAGCGGGGCAGCAGCTGTTCGAATCGACCTGCCGGCGGTGCCACTCGGCCGGGGCCGAGGTGAAGACCTACGGGCCACCTCTGGAAAACATCATCGGGCGGCGGGCGGGCAGCGTTGCAGGATATGACTATTCCCCGGCGCTGAAAGGCTCGGGCATCGTCTGGACCGACGCGGCCCTGCGTGCCTGGATGGAGGACAACACCGGCTTCATGCCGGGCACCAAGATGCGCCATGTCGGCATCGACGACCGCACCGTGCAGGATTTCATCCTGGCCTATCTGCACTCGGTTTCGCCCGACGCGCCCAAGCAGTGACGGGCGGCGTCCGGGGTCGCAGGCGCCCCGGACGCGCCACCTACGACCAATGTGCAATTTCGCGTGACAGGAATGCGGAGGACTATTGGCCCGCCGGGTTGAACCAAAGCCATTGATTCCGGGGTCTGAGGCAAGCGGCTAAAGGAATGTCTGAGGGAGGACACCGAATGAACAAATTCGTCATCGCCGTGACGCTCGCGCTGTGCGCGGCTGGCGTTGCGCGCGCGCAAGTCACCGAACAGGATCTTCTGGACGATCAGAAGACGACCGGTTCGGTGCTGACCAATGGCATGGGGCGCGATCTGCAACGCTACAGCCCGCTCGACATGGTCAACAAGGAGAACGTCAAGGGGCTGGTCCCGGTCTGGGCCTACAGCCTCGGCGGCGAAAAACAGCGTGGCCAGGAAAGCCAGCCGCTGGTCTATGACGGCGTGATGTATGTGACCGGCTCCTATTCGCGCCTGTTTGCGATCGACGTGAAGACGGGGCAGGAGATCTGGCAATATGACGCCCGCCTGCCCGAAGGCATCCTGCCCTGCTGCGACGTGGTCAACCGGGGCGCGGCCATCTTCGGCGACAAGATCTACTTCGGCACGCTGGACGCCCGCATCGTCGCGCTGAACCTGAAGACCGGCGCCGTGGTCTGGACCAAGAAGATCGCCGATTACAAGGAGGGCTATTCCTACACCGCGGCCCCGCTGATCGTGAAAGGCATGGTCATCACCGGCAATTCGGGCGGTGAATTCGGCATCATCGGCGAAGTGCAGGCACGTGACGCCGAGACCGGAGACCTGATCTGGTCGCGCCCGACGATCGAAGGCAACGTGGGCACGCTGAACGGCAAACCCTCGACCATGACCGGCACGCTCAACGCCACCTGGCCGGGCGACATGTACAAGACCGGCGGCGGCGCCACCTGGCTTGGCGGCTCTTACGATGCCTCCACCGACACGCTGATCTTTGGCGCGGGCAACCCCTCGCCCTGGAACAGCTGGCTGCGCAACGCCGGTGCCCCGACCGAGGGCAACAAGGGCGACAACCTTTATGCCGCGACCCGGCTTGGCCTTGACCCGGCCACCGGCGAGATCAAGTGGCACTACCAGACCACCCCGCGCGAAGGCTGGGACTATGACGGCGTGAACGAGGTCGTCGGCTTCGACGACAAGGACGGCAAGGGCTACTACGGCACCGCCGACCGCAACGGCTTCTTCTATGTCCTGAACCGCGACGGCACCTTCAAGACCGCGCATCCCTTTGTCAGCCAGATCACCTGGGCCAAGGGCATCGGCGAGGATGGCCGCCCGATCTATGACGAGGCCAACCGTCCCGGCGACCCGAGCAAGGCGGTCAACGGCGACAAGGGCCAGCAGATCTTTGCCGTGCCCTCGTTCCTCGGCGGCAAGAACTGGATGCCGATGGCCTACAGCCAGAAGACCGGGCTGTTCTATGTGCCCTCGAACGAATGGGGCATGGATATCTGGAACGAGCCGATCACCTACAAGAAGGGCGCGGCCTATCTCGGCGCCGGCTTCACCATCAAGCCGTTGTACGAGGATCACATCGGCAGCCTGAAGGCGATGGACCCGCTGACCGGCGAAGTGAAGTGGGAGTTCAAGAACAACGCCCCGCTCTGGGGTGGCGTGATCACCACGGCGGGCGGCCTTGTCTTCACCGGCACGCCGGAAGGCTTCCTCGTGGCGCTGGATGACACCACGGGCGAGGTCCTGTGGAAGTTCCAGACCGGTTCCGGCGTGGTCGGTCAGCCGATCACCTGGGACATGGACGGCGAGCAATATGTCTCGGTCATCTCGGGCTGGGGCGGTGCGGTTCCGCTGTGGGGCGGCGAGGTGGCCAAGAAGGTCAGCTTCCTCAACCAGGGTGGCATGGTCTGGACGTTCAAGCTGCCGAAGACCTGATGTCGCCTGCCGCCCGGCCTGGCCGGGTCGCCGTGACCCTTGCGCGCGCCCCGACAGGGGCGCGCGCGCCTGTCCCGGGGTCGGCTTGGCGGTGCCCTTCGCGGCATAGGACTTATGGGCTAGATACGGCCCGCCCGGACTTTGCTATCCTGACGAGGTAATTTCCTGCGGAGTGGATGATGAACGCCGTGAAGCTCCATTTCTCGCCCAAGCAGATGTCGGCGGCCCTGATCGTGGACGATCACCCGCTTTTCTGTGACGCGCTCTTGATGACGCTGCAGACCTTCGTCGGCATCAGCCGGATCAAGACGGCCGGGCGTCTGGAACAGGCGCTGGACATCCTTCAGGCGGGGGAGCGCCCCGATGTTATCGTCCTCGACCTGAACCTCCCGGATGTGAACGGCATGGACGGGCTGGTCCGGCTGCGGCAGGCGGCGCGGGGCATTCCGGTCATCGTGGTGTCCTCGATGGCCGATGCCCGTGTGGTCAGCGCCGCGATCCGGGCCGGGGCGTCGGGCTTTGTGCCCAAGCACAGCCAGCGCGAGGTTTTCCGCGAGGCGTTCGACGCCGTGGCCCGTGGCGAGCGCTATCTGCCCGAGGGCTATATCATCTCCGACCCCGAAGGCTCGCCCGGCAGCCATCAGGAGGATGCGATTTCCCGGCTCAGGCTTCTGACCAAGCAGCAGGCCAAGATCCTGCAGCTGATCTGCGAGGGCAAGATGAACAAGCAGATCGCCTTTGACCTGTCGATCGCCGAAACCACGGTCAAGGCGCATATCACGGCCATCATGCGCAAACTGAATGTTTACAGCCGGACCCAGGCCGTGCTGCTGGCACGCGACGTCGATTTCTCTAGCCTCTTGCCAGAGGCTTGACGGCGAGCATACCCTGACCATGATCGGGGAGGATCGCATGGCAATTGGGAGCAACGCTTTCGTGCAGGCCGCACGGAAGAGCGCAGGTTTGCGGACGGCCAATGTCCTGATCGGTGAGCCCGGGGCTCTGCAAAAGCTTGCGGCGAAACTGGGTGATGCGCCGATGGCTTTGGTCATGCTGTTCACCTCGCCCTTTCCGGAAGTCGCCGACCTGCCGGCCCGCGCCGCCGAGGTTTTCGGCAGCACCCCGGTCGTCGGTTGCACCACTGCCGGCGAGATTTCGCAGAACGGCTACACCGAGGGCGAGATCATCGCCATTGGCCTTCCGGCCGAACATTTCGCGGTCGAACAGATTCTGGTGCCGGACCTTCACGATTTGCAGAAGAACGAACTGGTCGGCACCGTCATCCGCAGCCGTCTGAAACTGACTCATCTGCGCCCGGATTGGACCGGCGATTTTGCCTTTCTGATGGTGGACGGCCTGTCGATCCGCGAGGACGAACTGGCCTCGGTGCTGGCCTCGGGTCTGGGGGCGGTGCCGATGTTCGGCGGCTCGGCTGGCGACGGCACCAACTTTCAGGAAACCTTTGTCTTCTACGGCGGGCGCGCGCTGTCCAATGCGGCGGTCCTGACCATCGTGCGCAGCAGCTGCCCGGTGCGGGTGTTCAGCCTGGATCACCTGGTCCCGACCGACCAGCGCATGGTGGTGACCGAAGCCGACCCCGCCCGGCGCATCGTGCGGCAGATCAACGCCGAACCCGCGGCGCAGGAATATGCCCGCATCCTGGGCAAGGACCCCGACCAGTTGACCGCCTTCACCTTCGCTGCCCATCCGGTTGTCGTGCGGATCGGCGGGCGCCACCATGTCCGCGCGATCCAGCGCATGGCGCCGAATGGCGACCTCATCTTCTTTTCCGCCATTGATGCCGGGCTTGTGCTGACCCTGGCCGAACCGCAGGACATGGTCAGCCATCTCGACCGGGAGCTGTCGAAGTTCTCCGCCGATGGCGCGCCCGATTCCATTCTGTCCTGCGACTGCATCCTTCGCCGCATCGAGGCGCAGGAAAAGCAGACCATCGGCCAGATCTCGGACCTTTTGAAGAAGCACAAGGTCATCGGCTTTTCGACCTATGGCGAACAGATCGGCGCCATGCATGTCAATCAGACCATCACCGGCGTGGCCATCTACCCGCCGCGGCGGACCGCGTCATGATCCACTCGCTTCTGAACCCCGCCGATCCGGTCGAGCGTCAACGCCAGAAGCTGCTGCAGATCGTCGAAGCGCTGATGAGCCGGGTCGAGCAGGACACCGATGACGGCGGCGCGGCCTATGGCCAGTTCGAACGCGCGGCCTTGCTGGAGGATCAGGTCAGGCAGCGCACCGCCGAGCTTGAACATGCGCTGGACCTTCTCAACACCTCGAACCGCCTGCTCGCCGAAGCGACCTACGAAGCCGAATCCGCCCAGAAGAACCTGGCCAACGCAATCGAGACCGTTCAGGAAGGCTTTGCCCTGTTCGACGTGCATGAAACCCTGGTCATGTGCAACTCGCGCTTTGGCATGCTGCAAAGCGACATCCACGCCGCCTTGAAGCCGGGGTTGAGTTTTACCGACTATGTGGACCTCGTCAGCCGCTCGCGCCATCTGGCCTTGGCCCCCGGCGATACGCCCGCCAATTGGGCCAAGCAGCGGATGCGCCGCCATGCGGACCGCTCGGTCATCTTCAACGTCCAGCTCAGCGAGGACCGCTGGGTCCAGGTCTCTGAACATCGCACGCGCGATGGCGGCACGGTGGTTCTGCAGACCGATGTCACCGACATCATCCGTCTGGAACGGCAGGAGCGCGGCAGGCTTCTGGACGATCAGGCGCGGATCGTGCGGGCAACGCTGGACCACATCAGCCAGGGCGTCTGCATCTTTGATGCATCGGGGCGGTTGGTCGGCTGGAACAGCCGGCTTGGCGAGTTGCTGGCCATCTCGATCAACCGCCTGCGCGTCGGCTTCTCGCTTGACGCGATGCTCGGCAATTCGCGCGATCTGTTCAGCCTGAACAGCAGCATCGGCATTGCTGACCTGTCGGAATGGATGAACCAGAGCACCGCGCGCCAACCCCTATCGTTTGAGGTCGGGCGGGCCGATGGCCAGGTTCTGGCGGTGTTTGCCCAGGAAATGCCGGACCGTGGCGTGGTGATGAGCTTTTCGGACATCACCGCCGAACGCGCCGCGGTGCGCGCCATCTCGGAGGCCAAGGAAACCTTGGAACAAAGGGTCAAGGACCGCACCCTTGAACTGGCCGAGGCGCTGGACCGGGCCGAGCGCGCCAATGCCACCCGGGCGCGCTTTGTCGCGGCGGCGAGCCATGATCTGTTGCAGCCGCTGTCCGCCGCCAAGCTTTTCATGGCCTCGATCTCCGACGAACTTCTGGCGGACCGGGCAAGGGGGACGCTGGAAAAGGCGCAGAACGCGCTGGCCAGCGTCGAGAGCATTCTGGATGCCTTGCTGGATATCTCGAAACTCGAATCCGGCAAGGCTGCGGTGGATGTTGTTTCGGTCAGTCTTGGCAAGATCCTCGCTCAACTGCGCGACGAATTTGCGCCCCTCGCGGCGCGCAAGGGGATCAGGCTCGATATCGTCGCAAGCTCGGCCTTCGTGGAAAGCGACACCACCTATCTGCGGCGCATCCTGCAGAACCTGATCGGGAATTCGATCCGCTACACCGATCATGGCCGCGTTCTGGTGGGCGCCCGGCGGCTGCCCTATGGCGTCAGGGTCGAGGTGCTGGACACCGGCCCCGGCATTCCCGCCGCCGAACGCAAGAACATCTTCCGCGAATTCCACCGCGTTGGGGCCAAGGCCTCGACATCGGAGGGGATGGGCCTTGGTCTGGCCATCGTGGAGCGAGCTTGCCTCTTGCTCGGCCATCCGCTGCACCTGATCTCGGAGGTTGGTCGCGGCACCTGTTTTTCGGTGAGCCTGCCCTTTGCCAAGGATGCCCAGCCCCCCGTCCCGGCGGGGGTCGCGCCCGGCTTGCAGGAGGGCGCGGAGCCCGGTGAACGCATCGTCTGCCTGGTGGAAAACGATGCCGACCTGCGCCTTGCGCTTTGCCTTCTGCTGGAAAAGTGGCGCTACAACGTGATTGACGTCCAGACCGCGGAAGAGGCGCTGACCCTGCTGGACGAAATCGGCATCGTTCCGGACAAGTTTCTGATCGACTATCAGCTCGGCGACGGCATGGATGGGATCGGTCTGATCAACGCCCTGCGGGCCAAGCATGGCGCGGTCGAGGCGCTGATCATCACCGCCAACCGCAGTGCGACGACGCGCCAGAAATGCGCGGATGCCGGGGTGAAGATCGTGCAAAAGCCGATCGAGGCCGCAGAACTCGCCGCTTTCCTGTCCGAGTGAGCGGTCTTGCCGGGTCGCCTTCGCAGGGCCGGCCTGGGCGCGTTTTCGCAATCCGCGCAATATATGTATGCCTATGGATAACTTTCGGAAAGATTATTTCAACTTTAGGTGCAACATCAGGTGCTCCCCTGGCGTAATCAACTATGAAGTGTCCTTCGGCACCCGCGATGTCGAAGCATTTCATGGACCTGAACCTGTTCAAGGATATCGGAGCAATCATGGAACGCACCGTAAGTGGTTTCGCCAAGTTTGGCCGGACGCTCTGCCCGGAACTGTTGTCCGCCTGCCTCAAGCGCTTTTTGACCGGAACGTCGGGGGCCGTTTCCGTCGAATTCGTCCTGATCCTGCCGGCGCTGATCTCTCTCTTCATCCTGTTTGCCAGCGGCAGCATCCTACTCGTCACCTCCAGCCAGGTGCAGCAGGTTTCGTTTGAACTGACCCGCGGCAGCTTGCGCTACTACGAGCCGGGGATGCCGGCAGCGACCCTTTGTTCGGCGCTGGAAACCGAACTGGCCCCGTCGGTGATCAAGACCGGCGATTTCCTGTCGGCTTCGCGCTTCACCCACATCAAATGCGACCTCGACACGGCGGATGCCCTGACGGTGACCGTCACCTATGACATGGCGAACCATCCGATCATGGCGCTGGCCAACCTCATCGGCATCGACATCTCGGAAATGAACCGCAGCTCCAAAATGTGGTTGTGATCATGCAACGCGCTTCCAGACCGGGTCGCTTTTGCCAGAACGAGCATGGCGCCATCGCTGTGCTGTTCATGATCCTGTTTCCCTTGCTGCTGTTTGCGGCGGGAATAGCGATCGACGTGGCGAGCCTCGAATCCGAGAAGCGCTATGTCCAGGCGCAAGCCGACCTCGCGGCCCTGACCGCCATCCGCCACTTCGACACCGCCGATGGCATGCGGGCCGAGGCGCGCCGGACGATCGGGGCCAACACCACCTATCCCACGCTGCCGACGGCGGATTCGCAGATCCAGATCGGCGTGGCGAGCCGTGCCAGTTTCGTGGCCGCGTCCGACCAACGGACGATCGCGGCGAACAATGCCGTCAAGGTGACCATCCGGGCCCGGGCAGTCATGTATATCCTGCCGCTGTTTGTGGGCGATGATGCGCGTTACATCGTGCGCTCCGCCGTGGCCTCCCAACAGCCGCGCGTCAGTTTCGCGCTGTCGAATTGCCTGTTGAGCCTCAACCTTCTGCGACCGATCCTGCAGCCGCTGATCGGCGCTCAGGTGGATGTGCTCTGCAGCGGGCGCGGGATAGATGCGCGTCTGTCGGGCCAGTCCTTCCTGCAAAGCCTGCAGGCCGATGCCAGCCTGCTGACGCCCAGCGGATCTGACCTGACCTATGGCGATATCCTGAACGCCAATCTGCCGGTGTCCGCCGTGCTGGGTGCGGCGCTGGGCGTCCCGGTGGGCGGCGGAGGCCAGACCGTCCGTCTGGGCGATGTGATCTATCTTGCGCCGGATCTGCGCAATGTCCGGGTCGGGCAGCCCTTGCCGCCCATGGCGATCAATGCCGCGGACATCGCCTTTGCCACGGCAGAGCTTCTGGGCAAACGGGTGGCGAGCGTGCAGGCGGGGCTGACCTTGCCTTCGGTCGGCACCCTTCAGGCCAAGGTCATGATCGGCGATCCCAGGCAGATCGTGCTGGGCGCCATTCCCGGCGATCCGGCGGCGGTGGCGCGCACCAGCCAGATCCGGGTCGAGCTGCCCGCGGTCAAGATCCTGAACCTGTTCAACCTGACGATGGCGCTGGATGTGGCCAATGCCTCCGCCGCGCTGACCGGCGAGGGGGCCACCTGCTCGCAGGATGCGAGGACCGTTGTCGCCGTGTTTGACCCGGTGAAGGCCAGCCTTCTGGACCTGGATCTGCGGATTGACGTTCTGGGCCTGCCGCTCAACCTGTCGGGCCTTGGCCAGGTGACGGATGCGGTGGTCACACGGGTCAGCCAGCGCGCGAGCTTCACCCGCGATGATGCGACCTATCACCCGGTACGGACCTTCGGCCCGACGCTGGCGGTTGATGTGGATGCCCTGGCCAATACGATCGAGGCCAAGGTGGCCGCGATGCTCACGACGGCCAGCGCGGCCATCGGCGGTCAGACGGGCGGGGCTGGCAGCTGCACGAACCCGCTGGGCTGCCTTGTCAACGCGACCCTGGCGACGACGAACGCCTTGCTCAACAGCATCATCGGCCAGCTGAACAGCGCCGCGGTCAATGTGGCGCATGCGACCGGGGCCGAGGGTTTGCTGACTCAGGGCATCATCAAGGATCTGCTTGGCCTTTCGGTGGCGCAGGCCAAGCTGGAACTGTTGAACGCCGGATGCGTCGGGGCGTCACGATTGATCGAATAGGGGGGGAGGTGGCGATGACGGTTCAAGTCCAAAGGCGCCCCCCACATCGCAGGGCCAAGGGGCGCCAGACCGGTCAGCCGGATGTCAGGAGGGCTGCGGCATCAGGACAGCTGGTAGCCCGCGTCGCCGGTCTCACCCGCTCCGCTCAGGATCTGGAACACGGCCGCAATGGTGCCCACGACCCCTACCAGCGTCGCAACCAGCGCCACGATCAGCGCGGGCAGCATAACGCCCAGATCCGTCATCATCGCATAGGCCAGCAGCCCGACCAGCGGGAGGTGCAGCCCGACAAAAACCGCTGTCGCCGCCTTGATTTTCTGCGGGCCTATCCTTTGAAACATTTCCACTTTCTTCTCCCTCCCAAATTGGATTTGCCGTATGGTGTGAATATCTTGATTGGCGGATATGGCGAAATTATGGAAAATCCAGTCGTCAGATTTGATCAAGACAATGGGCGCAACGCTGTCGATGACCTGATGATGGGCGTCAAACAAGGCTCTCGCGCTGCGTTCAAAGCCCTGTTTGATGCGACCTCCTCCAAGGTTTATGGAATCTTGATGCGCATTCTGCGCAACGCAAGCGATGCGGATGAAGTCCACCAGGAGGTGTATTTGCGTCTGTGGACCAAGTCGTTCCTCTATGACCCCGCGCGCGCACATGCCGAGTGCTGGATCGCCCATATGGCACGCCATGCCGCCATCGACCGGCTGCGTGCGCTCGGCCGGCGGCCAGGGGGGGAAGAATATGTCGACACCGTGCAAAGTGACGATCCAGGGCCGGAACAGGTGGCCATCGACCAAAGCGATTTCCGGCTTTTGATCGCTTGTCTGGCCCGTCTGGACCCCAGCCATCAAAGCTGCGTGCGCTTGGCCTATCTGGACGGTGCAAGCTACGAAGAGCTTGCCGCGCAGTTCAAAGTTCCAATGAATACAATGAAAAGCTGGCTCCGGCGTTCGCTGCGGCGCCTGCGGATCTGTCTGGAAACGGGAGGGCGGTCCGATGACACCGCCTGAGGTCACCCCGGACGTCCAGATGGCCTCCTATGTGATGGGCCTGTTGAGCGAACCCGAGAACACGGCCATCGAGCGCAAGCTGCGGGAGGATGGCCCGCTGCGGGATGAGTACTTTTTCTGGCTCAACCACTTCGAGGCGCTCAACGCCGCCTATCAGCCGCAACCCGCGCCGGTGCCCTATGCCAAGGTCGCGCAAAGGTTGTTTGGCGTTCCGCAAAGGGCCAAGATGCCGCTCTGGTTGAAATTGTCACTTGGCCTTGGCTTTTGTCTTGTCCTGGCGGCAAAGATCGAGATTATCGTGATGATTGCGAAATATTTGTCATCCCTGTCCTGGTGATTTGCATAATTGCGCGGTTCTGAATTGTTTTGCGCGCTTGCTGGCGGAAAGCCGGGCTGTGCGGACCCCATCCTGAGCTAAGGCAAAGCCGCCACGCTCCAGCCAGGGGGGCGGGCAGGGCAGCGCCACCGACTCGAGCGTTCACCTCCCCAAAGTGCACTGCACAATACAGTATAACTTGGCGCTCGGTCTTGATCCACTTTTCGGGCCATGGGCCCATGAATCGGGTGCGAAAGCTCACATTTTGGGCAAAACTTGCCACGTTTTCGATAATTTCCTGGTCAAACCGACAAAATGCGCGCCCGCCGTGGAATGCCCTTGACGGGCCTTCAAGGGGCGCCATACGACTGCACACCACAGTGCAGTGCAAATGATTTGCCTGCGTGACGACAATCTGCGCCGGGCCGGGATTTTCCGGGACCGGCCCGCAAAGCAAAAGGATTTCGCGGATGGATGGGAATGATCCTGCCGAAGATTTCATTTCGATCGAAAGCGCGGGCAAAGTCTTTGCGACCCGATCGGGCGAGCAGATCACGGCGTTGAGCAGCGTCAATCTGACCATCGCCAAGGGCTCTTTCGTCACGCTCGTCGGGCCCAGCGGTTGCGGCAAAAGCACCCTCTTGCGTCTGATCGGCGGGCTTCTGGCACGCAGCAGCGGCAGTGTCCGGATCGGCGGCAAGGAGATCACGCGCCCGACCTCCGGCGTGGGGGTGGTGTTTCAGGCGCCGATCCTGCTGCCGTGGCGCAGCGTGCTGCAGAACGTGATGATCGCGGCGGATCTGGGCCGGGTTCCGCAAGACGAGGCCGCCCGCAACGCTCGGCACTATCTGGAACTGGTCGGGCTCGCCGGGTTCGAGAACAAATATCCCCGCGAATTGTCGGGCGGCATGCAGCAGCGCGTCGGTATTGCCCGTGCCCTGGTCCATGACCCGGATGTTCTGTTGATGGACGAACCCTTTGCCGCACTTGACGCGATGACGCGCGACCACCTTCAGGTCGAGTTGCAATCCATCTGGGCCGAAAGCGGCAAGACGATCATCTTTGTCACCCACTCGATCCATGAGGCGGTCTTTCTCGCCGACCGGGTGGTGGTGCTGGCGGCGCGGCCCGGGCGGGTGGTCGATGACATCGCGGTCGACATGCCGCGGCCGCGCCGGCTGGAGATGATCAATTCCGAACAGTTCGGCGTCTATTCGCAATCCGTGCGGCGCCATTTCGAAGCCGAGACCGAGGTGGCCGCATGACCCTGCAACTGGCTACGCCCCTGGCAAAGGCCCGGAAAGGCTTCGCGCCGCCCTTCGACCGCATCACCCTTTTGTCCCTGATCATCCTGATCGCCGTCCTGGCCTTCTGGGAGTTTCTTCTCGTGCCGCTCTCGGGCATCAGCCCGGCGCTCTTGCCCAAGCCGAGCGAGATTGCGGTGGCGCTTTATGTCGGTCTGACGCAGGGCTATCTCTTCGCGGACACGCTCATCACCCTGCGCGAGATTGTCCTTGGCTATATCGTAGGGGCGCTGGTGGGCTTCGTTCTGGCGGTGCCCGTCGCCGAATGGCGCGTGGCCGAGCGGATCATGTCGCCCTATATCGTTGCGGCGCAGGCCATTCCCAAGGTGGCGATCGCACCCCTGTTCGTGGTGTGGTTCGGCTTTGGCATGACCTCCAAAGTCCTGATCGTGGCGCTGATCACCTTCTTTCCGGTCTTCGTCAACGCGGTGGCGGGTCTGCGCGCGACCCCGGCGGAACAGGTGGAAATGCTCAGCGTCTACAACGCCTCGCGCTATGAGAGGTTTCGCTTTCTGAAGCTTGCCAATGCCGCGCCCTATGTCTTTGCCGGGCTGAACGTCGGCGTCACCCTCAGCGTGATCGGCGCCATCGTGGCCGAGTTTGTCGGCGCGCAGGAAGGCATCGGGGCCGCCATCATGCGGGCCGGCTTCGCGCTGGACACCGCAGGCGTCTTTGCCGCCATCTCGGTCCTGACCCTCATCGCCGCCCTGTCCAGCGCCGCCGTCCAGATGTTGGGCCGCAGGCTTGTGTTCTGGATGGACGACAGCCGCCGCTGACCCTTTCCGCCACATCCCCATCCCCCCTCAGGAGACCCCATGTCAAATCTGAAGAAACTGGCCGCCGCGCTTGTGGTGGCCGCAGCCCAGGTCTGCGCCACGACCGCGCAAAGCGAAGCGTTGCAGAAGGTGCGCATCATCAACGGCAACCCGCTGATGATCTCTGCCGTGTTCGAGCTTTATGTCCCGCTGGCCATGGGCTGGTGGAAGGACATGGGCCTTGAGCCGGAGGTTGTCTTCTCGCAAGGCACCAGCGCTGCGGTGCAGAGTATCATCGGCGGCAGCGGCGACATCGGGATGGGCAACACGACGCCCTGGCTGTCCGCCGACATCAAGGGGCTGGAGGCGTTCCGCATGGTGGCCTCGATGCGCAACACCTCGTGGCGAATCCTGACGATGAGCAAGAGCGGCATCACCAAGCCCGAGGATCTGGCCGGCAAGACCATCGGCATCGGCGTGGCTGGCACCGGGGGGCTGATGTATCTCAACTCGATGCTGAGCAAGGCCGGCATCGACCCGCAAGGCGGCGTGAAGCAAGCCGTCATCGGCGTCGGCGCCCAATCGTTTGAGGCTTTGAAAAGCGGCATGGTCGATGCCAGCCTGACCTTCATGTCCGAGATTGCCACCTTCAAATCCATGGGCAACGACGCCAGCTACTTCTATGACGACGCCTGGCTCGATTTCCCGGACTACGGCGTCTTCGTGACCGACCGGATCAGCAAATCCGACCCGGTTCTCGTCGAGAAGATCGCCAAGGGCATCGCGATGGCGCAGGTCTTCGCCGAGGCCAACCCGGACTGCGTCGCGCGGATTTTCCAGACAAACTACGGTCAGGGCAGCAAGCTGACCGATGCCCAGGCTCTGGAGATTGCGACCTCAAACGTGGCGGATGCCAAGATCCCGTTCGAGCGGGCGGGGGGCAAGTACCATGCGGCTGTCTCGGCCGATGGGATGGACAAGCTGCAGAACGTCCTCAAGGACAACGGGCTTTTGCAGACCACGGTCGACGTGGCCACCCTCTTGCCCGAAGACCCGACGTTCTTCGCGCGCATCAACGATTTCGACCATGCGGCCGTGATCGCGCAGGCCAAGGCCTGCAAAGGGTATTGAGGCCTTTAGCCTCCCGCTGCACCGGCCTGCGGGCCGGCGCTTTCCCCTCATCCTGAAGAGACGAAGATGATTGAAATCGACCACATCTGTCTTGGCACGCAGAACGTTTACGGCGGGGCGCATCGCCTGCACACGGAAACCGGGCTGGGCCATTACGAGGGCGGCTGGTTCCCGAAACTGGGGTTGGCCAACCGGATTTTTCCAACCGGCGGTGATACATATATCGAGGTGGAAAGCTGCATCGACCTTTTCGCCTATGAAAAGGGCGTTGAAATCTCGCGTTATTTTCACGATCAATGCGTGAATGGCGATGTTTTCATCGGCTGGTGCGCCCGCGTCGACACAAGGGCAGAGCTTGAGGCGCTGGCCAAGCGGCTGGGCAGCGACATTGTCGAAAACGGGCTGCGCCAGCGCCCCGACGGCGCCACCGGCATTGCCGCCCGCACGCCGGAAACCCTGGGCTGCTGGAAGGCGGGGATTCCGAACTTCTTCCTCGTCCCCGACCGCAGCAAGCATCCCTCCAACCAGCCCGCCCAATTCGCCCGGAAGCGTCCGACCGCAGCGCCCTGGCTTGAGGTTGGCGGGACCGAGGAGGAGATGAGCGACTATCTTGGCATCAGGGCCTCTGCCATCGGGCTGCGTTTCAACGGCAAGGCGCACGGGCTTTACGCCATGGGGGTGATGACTGATCAGGGCGAGGTGATCATCCGGCGCTATCCGGTGACCGGCACCACGGGGCCGCGCGGTCTCCTCTCTGCCGCCGCGTGAGGCGGGTTCGCGCCCCGGGGCGGAGGCAGCACCTCCCTTTGGCCTGGGGCGGCCTTGCGGTCCAAGAATCCCTTTTTTCTTTCCACGCCCCGATGGTATCAACGGGCGGGCGCCTTCACTCGGCAGTGCAGGCCGCAAGATGTTTCACGATCACCTGGGGAAAAGCCTTGAAAGACGACGCACCGCTGCCCGCCACGTCAAGCCGTCAGGCCATCATGGATGCAACGGTGGCCTATCTTCTGAAGAAGCCCTTTGAAAAGGTCAGCATGGCGGAGATTGCCGAGGCGGCGGGCGTGTCGCGCCGGACCATCTTCAATCAATTCGACACGAAGCTTGCCCTCTTCGAAGAGGCGTTGAAGCAGGTCTGGACCCGCATTCCCATGGCGGCCATCACCCAGGCCGAAACCGCGCTGGATGACCCGCGCGCCACCTTGCGCGCGGTCGGTCAGGCGATCATCGCCTTTTGGGGCCATCCCGATGCGATCGACATCGCCCGCATGGTGATCCGCGAGGGCGCGCAATATCCCGCGCTGACCACCCATTACATCGAATTGGGCAAGCGCCCGGTAACGGCGGCGCTGATCGCCTATCTGGAACGCGCCAACCGCGAGGGCCTGATGCCGATCACCAACCCCGGGCTCGCCGCCAAGCAGTTCATCGGCATGATCAATGAACCCTTGGTGTTTCTGGGCATCCTCGGCGTCAAGGAGGATCACAGCCCCGAATATGCCGCCTATGTGGTGGAAGAGGCGGTGACCTGCTTCTTCCTGCGCTATCCCCTGACCCCGAAGTAACCGGATTTCCGGCGCCCCGCGCTGCAACCTGGCGCGCGCCCGAGGCTTACAGCGCCGCACCCACAGGAAGGGGAGAAGCTGGATCGACCAGCCCCGCCGTCTTCAGATCGCTCCACAACGCGGCGGGAATCGTCCAGCGCATGTAGCGGATATTCTCCTCCATCTCCGGCACCGACCGCGCCCCCGGGATGACGCTGGCCACCACCGGATGGCCAAGCGGGAACTGCAGCGCCGCCGCCGCCAGCGGCACGCCATGGCTGTCGCAGATCGCCTTGATCTGCCCGACCCGCTGCAGCACGGCAGGCGGCGCCGGACGGGTGTTGAAGGTGGCGCCCGCCACCGGGCCGGTCGCCAGAATGCCGGAGTTGTAGGGGCCGCCAATGATGATCCGGGTGCCGCGCCGGGCGCATTCCGGCAAGAGGGTCGCCAGCGGCTCCTGCTCCAGCAGGGTATAGCGGCCCGCCAACAGGAAATAGTCGAACTGGCCGGCCACGACGAAATCCGACAGCATCTGCCATTGGTTGATGCCGACGCCCACCGCCTTGATCACGCCCTGCGCGCGCAGATCGTCCAGCGCAGGATAGGCCCCCTCCATCGCCTCCCTGAAGCGGCTGCGGGCATAGGGGTCCTCGCCGGGCGCGAAATGCAGCGCCTCGTCGGGGTCGTGGATGGCGACCATGTCGACATGATCGGTCCCGAGCCGCTTCAGCGTCCCTTCCAGCGAGCGCAGCACGGCATCGCGGGAATAGTCGAATTCTGCCCGGAAAGGCGGGGCCTGATCCCAGAGGCCGGGGGTGAAATCTTCCTTCGGGATCGGCACCAGATCATAGCCGATCTTGGAGGAGATCACGATCTCGTCCCGGGGCAGGGTGGCAATCGCCTCGCCCAGCCGGCTTTCGGCCAGACCAAAGCCATAGACCGGTGCCGTGTCAAAATAACGGATGCCGTTGGCAAAGGCGGCCTGCACGGTGTCATGCGCGACCTGCGGGTCGGTTGCCCGGTACATGTTGCCAAGCCCGGTGCCGCCAAGCCCCATCGTCGTCACGCGCAGGCCGTCTGCGGTGATGGCCCGTGTCTTCATGCCCGGCGCCCCTGTCTGATCCTGCATCCCTGACCCTCCTCGGTCATCGTCTCCGAAACGTATTGACAGTCCTGTTGTCGTACAACAAGGTAACCACACGAAGCTAGGCGCAAGCCGGGTTCGCGTCAAGTCCGGGGTGGTCGAGCGGGTTTTCCCGTCCGCCGCACGGGCCTGCGGACCGGCCGCGCAAGGCAAACCTGCATCTGCTACCGCCGGGAGGGTCGAACACCATGCAGACTGAAATCAGGCACGCGAGCCACCCCGAGGCGGTGCGCACTTTCGACACCGAGGCGCTGCGGCGCCACTTTCTGGTTGAAACCATCTTTGCGGCGGGCGAGATCCGGCTGACCTACTCGCACTATGACCGGATGGCGATTGGCGGTGCCATGCCGCTGGACGTGCCCTTGACGCTGGAGGCGCCCAAGGCGGTCGGGCAGGACACTTTCCTTGCCGCGCGCGAGATTGGCATCCTGAACGTATCCGAAGGGGCGGGGCGGGTGGTCGTGGACGGCACGCCCCACGAGCTGCAGAAATACGACTGTCTCTATGTCGGCAAGGGAGCCATCGACCTGCGCTTTGAAAGCGCCGATGCGACCCGTCCTGCCAAGTTCTATCTGGTCTCCACCCCCGCCCATGCCAGCCATCCGACGGTGCTCTTGTCGCGCGACAAGGCGCGGACCTTCACCAATGGCGCAGCGGAGACCTCGAACGCGCGGTCGATCTTTCAATACATCCACCCCGAGGTCTGCGCCTCCTGCCAACTGACCCTCGGCATGACGATGCTGGACCCGGGCAGCACCTGGAACACGATGCCGAGCCATACCCATGACCGGCGGATGGAATCCTACTTCTACTTTGATCTGGATGAGGATCAGCGGATCTTCCACCTGATGGGCGAGCCGCAGCAGACCCGGCATCTGGTCGTGGCCGGCGAGCAGGCGGTAATCTCGCCGCCGTGGTCGATCCATTCGGGCGTCGGGACCAAGAATTACAGCTTCATCTGGGCGATGGCGGGGGACAACAAGGTTTTCACCGACATGGACCATTTCCCGATTTCGGCGATGAGGTAGGCCATGACCCATCCATTCGATCTGTCCGGGCGTGTCGCCGTGGTGACCGGCGCCAACACCGGGATCGGTCAGGGCATCGCCGTGGCGCTGGCCTCTGCCGGGGCTGCGGTCGTCGGCGTGGGGCGGTCCGCGATGGACGAAACCGCCGACCTGTTGGCCGGGGCAGGCGGGCGTTTTCATGCCCTGCGTGCCGATCTTGGCACGAACCAGCCGCTGCAGGGCATCGTGGCCGAGGCCATTCAGACCTTTGGCGGGCTGGATATTCTGGTCAACAACGCGGGCATCGTGCGGCGCGGCGATGCGGTGGACTTCCGCGAGGAGGATTGGGATGAAGTCATCGACACCAACCTGAAATCCACCTTCTTCCTCGCGCAGGCGGCGGGGCGGCACATGATCGCGCAGGGTCGGGGGAAGATCATCAACATCGCCTCGATGCTGTCGTTTCAGGGCGGCATCCGGGTGCCGTCCTACACCGCCTCGAAAAGCGGGGTGGCGGGGATCACCCGGCTGCTGGCCTGCGAATGGGCGGCCAAGGGCGTCAATGTGAATGCGATCGCCCCCGGCTACTTTGCCACCAACAACACGGCGGCCCTGCGCGACGACCCCGAGCGCAGCACCAGCATCCTGGCGCGGATCCCTGCCGGCCGCTGGGGTGCGCCCGCTGATATCGGCGGGGCTGCGGTGTTTCTGGCCTCCTCCGCATCGGATTACGTCCATGGCACGATCCTCGCGGTCGATGGCGGCTGGCTGGCACGGTGACCCTTGCGGTCATCGTCTGCGAGGGAGGCGCCGCAAAAACACCGATTTCCGCGCGGGGCGGCTTTGGTCTGCGCAAGGGGGAGGCCGGCAGATTTCGCCCTATTTTCACTGGGTATTTGCAAGGCCATTGTCGGATGCAAAGAGTTTGAGTATGGTTATCGAGTTGAAGGGTTGTCGTACAAATAAGCCATCGGAATCACTTCAAGACCCAGGTGCCGGGAAAAAGGTGGCACCGGGTGCGTCACTCAACGGGAGGAAGAAAATGAACGACAAGACACTTTTGCGCATCGGCGGCATGAACCGTCGATCGTTCCTGGCCACGGTCACCGCCGGGGCCACGGTCGCCGCCTTGCCGCGCGCGGTTTTCGCGGCGGACAAACCGACGCTGGTGACCTCGATCCGCTCGCTGTCGAACCCCTATCACGCGGTCTGGAAGGCCGGGGCAGAGGCCTTTGCTTCGGCCATCGGGCTGGACCATGTCACGCTGGTCTCGGAGGGCAACAGCGAGAAGGGCATCGCCGACATCAAGGCGATGCTGGCCAAGACCGGCGGCAACATGGTGCTGAACTCGGACCCGAACGACACGCCCGACGCCCGCCCCATCGTCGAGGCCTGCGCCAAGGCCGGCGCCTATGTCGTGACCCAGTGGAACAAGCCGGCGGACCTGCATCCGGTGGACTTCAACCCGAACTACGTCTGCCACATCGAATTTGACGGCATTTCCAGCGGCCAGCAGATCGCGGAGATCCTGTTCAAGACCATTGGCGGATCGGGCGCCATCATCGCGCTGGGCGGCCAGATCTCCAACACCGCCGCGATCGAGCGCAAGAAGGGGCTGGAGGCCGCCCTGGCCGCCAATCCGAACATCGAACTGCTGGACTTCCAGGTTGCCAACTGGAAATCCTCCGAGGCGTTCGATCTGACCGGCAACCTGCTCACCAAGTTCGGCGACAAGGTGAAGGGCATCTGGGCCGCCAATGACGACATGGGCACCGGAGCACTTGAGGCTTTGCGCGGCGAAAACCTCGCCGGCACTGTGCCGGTCGTGGGGGTGGATGGCATCAAGGCCGCCGTCGATGCGGTCCGCAAGGGCGAGTTCGCCTGCACCGTCACCTCGGACCCGTTCTGGCAGGGCGGCATGGGGCTTTCGATCGGCCTGAACGCGCTTCTGAAGAAGTTCGACCCCGCCAAGGAGGCGCCGGAACACCGGGAGTTCTATGGCAAGGCCGTGCTGATCGCGAAAGACAACGTCGAGGACTATTACAAGACCAACATCGACGCGCAGCCCAAACTGGATTGGAATGACCTTTGGGGCCGGGTGACCGGGCCGATCCGGACCTGATCCCAAGTGAAACCCCGCGCGACGAAAGTGGCGCGGGCGTCCCGCGACGGCCTGCGCATGCCGGCCGTCGCGTATGCTGTTGCAGGGCCCTTGAGGGGGCCATTGCGCCGACCCTTGCAGATCTGGAATGGGGAATAGCTTGTTGACCGCAGAACCTGATACCATCAAATCAGCCTCAAAGGCCCGGAAAATGCCGACTTTCGCCAGCTGGCTGTCAAGTGCCCCCCTCGCGCGGCGGCTTCGGTCGCAGGCGCCGCTTGTCGTGCTGATCGTGCTCTGCCTTCTGATCACGCTGGCCAATTCCAGCTTCATCGAGCCGCGCAATCTGGTCCGCGTCCTGAACTCCTCCGCCGTGCCTTTGACGCTGGCGATGGGGCTGACCTTCATCATCCTCTTGGGCAGCATCGACCTGTCGGTCGAAGGTGCGCTGTCGGTCTCGGCCATGGTGGTGGTTCTCCTGGCCAGCAACGATGCCAACGGCAACGATTACGGCTGGTTCGCCGCCCTTGCGGCGGTTGTGGCCGGAACCGTGATGGGATTGGCCAATGGGCTGATCCAGACCACGCTGCGCATCCCGTCCTTCATGGCGACCTTGGGCATCTGGTTCATTGGCCTGGGGATTTCGGTCTATATGCTGGGCGGCTCGGCAGTCCGGCTGATGGACCCGGGCCTGCGGAGCCTGGCGCTGGCCCGCTTCCTTGGCCTGCCGCTGGCGGTCTGGGTGGCGCTGGGCGCGCTGATCCTGGCCTATACCGTGCAATATCACACCCGCTTTGGCCGCCATGTCATGGCGATCGGCGGGGCGGAGGATCTGGCCGAACTGTCGGGCGTCAACACCAGACGGGTGCGGGTGCTGGCCTTCGGTCTGGCCGGGTTCTTCTTTGCCGTGGCGGGTGTCCTGTCGGCGGCGCAGCTCGGCCGGTCGGATGCCGTCATCGCCGATGGCCGCCTGTTTGCCGCGGTAACCGCCGTCGTGGTAGGCGGCACCGCGCTGACCGGGGGCGAGGGTGGGGTACTTAACACCCTGATCGGCGTGCTGATCGTCACCGTCCTGTCGAACGGGATGATCCTGCTCGGCGTCTCGCCCTATATCCAGCAGACGGTGCAGGGCCTGATGATCATCGCCGCCGTCGCCCTTTCGCTCGACCGCATCCGCCTCAAGATCGTGAAGTGACCGCCATGCTCGCAGCACATTCCATCAGCAAGTCCTTCTCCGGCGTGCCCGCCCTGAAAGGCGTCTCGCTGGAGATCCGCCCGAACGAGGTCGTGGGCCTGATCGGCGAGAACGGCGCCGGGAAGTCGACCCTGATGCGCATCCTGGCCGGCACGCACCAGCCCGATGGCGGCACCCTGACGCTCGACGGTCAGCCGCTGCGGATGCGCAGCGCGCGCGACGGGGCGGCGCATGGCATCGGCATGGTGTTTCAGGAGCAATCCCTGCTGCTGAACATGTCGGTGGCCGAGAACATCTACCTCGGGCAAGAAGGCCAGTTCGTCCGCTTTGGCCTGATGGACTGGCGCGCCTTGCGGGCCGCCGCGCGGCGCCAGCTGGAAAAGATCGGCGTCGATATTGATGTGACGGCGCGCACCTCGGAACTGACCTTTGCCGCCCGCCAGATGGTGGAACTGGCCAAGGCCTTGACGCTGGAGGAGACGGTGGCCCGTTCGATCGTGATCCTGCTGGACGAGCCGACCTCGGTTCTGAGTGCGTCTGACATTGACGTGCTGTTCAACCGGGTCCGCTCGCTGAAATCGCGGGCCAGCTTTGTCTTCGTCTCGCACCGTCTGGACGAGGTGCTGCGCATTTCTGACCGGGTTTACACGATGAAGGATGGCGAGGTGGTGGCCGAACATCGCGCCGCCGATGTCACCGGGCCGGAATTGCACGAGATCATGGTCGGGCGCGGATTGCAGACCGCCTATTACAAGGAAGACCGTCAGGTCGCGCCGCAGGACGAGATTGTCGTGGATGCGGCGGGTCTGGGCGTGGAAGGGGCTTTCAGCGATGTTGACCTGCAGATCCGCGCGGGCGAGATCCTCGGGATCGCTGGCGTCGTGGGCTCTGGCCGCGAGGAGGTGACCCGCGCCTTGGGCGGCTTTCTTCCCCATTCGGCAGGTGAACTCCGGATCAAGGGCGAGGCGGTGCATTTCCGCTCGCCCGAACAGGCGGTGCGCAAAAGCATCGGTTATGTCCCACGGGAACGCCGGGTCGAGGGGCTGGTCATGTTCCTGTCGATTGCCGAGAATATCTCGCTCGCCGATCTTTCCGCGGTGATGACCAATGGCGCCATCAGCTACCGGCGCGAAAGGCAGCTGGCGCGCGACTGGATCACCAGGCTGCGGATCAAGGCGCCGGGGCCGGACATCGCCTGCCGCAAGCTTTCGGGCGGGAACCAGCAGAAAGTGGTGCTGGCGCGCTGGATGACGGCGGGGTCGCGGATCCTGATCCTTGACCACCCGACGCGCGGTCTGGATGTCGGTGCCAAGGAGGAGGTCTACGAGCTGGTCCGCGACCTCTCGGCCCAGGGTATCGCCATCCTGCTGATCTCGGACACGCTGGAAGAGACGATCGGGCTGTCGCATCGGGTCATCGTGATGCGCGACGGTGCGGTCACGGCGCGGTTCGATGCGGCGCGCGGCAACAAGCCTGACCAGATTGATCTGGTCAGGGCGATGGTATGAGGGGGCTGTGATGCAGGGCAACATGACGATGAAATCGCTGATTGCGACGGGATGGGTGCAGGGATCGGTGCCACTTCTGCTGCTGATCCTGCTGGTGCTGATCGTGAGCGTCGCCGCCCCGGGGTTTCTGACCGCCGAGACGCTGCTTCTGCTTTTGTCCAACACGGCGGTGCTGTTCATCCTGGCGGCGGGGGTGACCTTTGCCATCCTGATCGGCGGGATAGATCTGTCGATCCAGGCGGTGGCCTCGCTGGCCAGCGTGATCCTCGCGCAGCTGCTGCCGAGCCTCGGGTTGGTGGCCTTCCCTTTGGCTATCCTGAGCGGTCTGTTTTTCGGCCTGTTGTCGGGCTATGTCCATGTGCGGCTGAAGGTGCCGTCCTTCGTGGCGACGCTGGCCACAGGCGGCGTCGTGGCCGGGATCGCCCTTTGGGCGGCGGATGGCAGGGCCATCACGATCGAGGAGGGCGGGCGGGCCAATACCGCCTGGGTCAACGGCACGGTGGGCGGGGTGCCCACGGTAATCCTGATCGCCGCCGCGGTGGGGATCCTGGCCTTTGTCGTGCTGCGCTACACGAGGTTCGGGCGCTATTGCCTTGCGGTCGGTGCGGGCGAGCCTGCGGCGATGGCGGCGGGGATCAATGTCGACCGCACCAAGATTGTGGCTTTTGCCATCTCGGGCACTCTGGCGGCCTTGGCGGGTGTGGTGCTGGCGGCCAGGCTGTCCAGCGGGTCGCCCAACCTCGCTAACCAGCTGTTGCTGCCGGCGATTGCGGCGGTGATCGTGGGCGGCACGGCGATCACCGGCGGGTTGGGCGGGGTGGTGCGCACCGGGGTGGGCGCGCTGATCATCTCGATCGTCCGCATCGGGATGAC
Organism: Rhodobacter sp. P2_H5; assembly: GCF_056403335.1. Lineage (NCBI taxonomy): Bacteria > Pseudomonadati > Pseudomonadota > Alphaproteobacteria > Rhodobacterales > Rhodobacter > Rhodobacter sp. P2_H5. Next base: position 54,318 of record NZ_JBFUFS010000002.1, read on the forward strand.
CTTCATCGGCATCAACATCTTTGCCGAGAACGTGGTCTTCGGCAGCGTGTTGATCCTCGCCGTGGCGATCACCATCGACCGCAGCAAGATCGCGATCATCAAGTAGGCAGGGCGCAAAAGCGAAAGCCACGACCGCGGTCGTGGCTTTCGTCGTCTTACATCGTGCTGAGGCCGATCAGCTCGATCTTGTAGCCATCGGGGTCTTCGATGAAGGCGATATGCGTGGTGCCATGTTTCATCGGGCCCGGCGGGCGCGGAATTTTGGCGCCCTGCTTTTCCAGCGCGGCGCAGACGGCGTAGATATCCTCGACGCCAAGCGCCAGGTGGCCAAAGCCGGTGCCAAGCTCATAGCCCGCGTCGCGGCCCCAGTTATAGGTCAGTTCGACCACGGTGTCGGTCTCTTCGGGGCCATAGCCCACGAAAGCGTTGGTGAACTTGCCCTCCGGGTAGTCGTCGCGGCGCAACAGCGTCATCCCCAGCATCTCGGTGTAAAAGGCGATCGACTTGTCCAGGTCAAAGACCCGGATCATCGTATGCATCATTCTGAACTTTTCAGGCGTCGCGCCCATGGTCAGAGTCCTTCTGTGAAAGTGGTGTTTCTCCCTGATTTTCCAGAGAATCAGCGGCGGCTTCATCGGTGCCGGCTTGCTGTTCTAAATCAGTGTTGTATGATAACCATGCAAGATATTGCGATGTCCAGCCGATTCAACGTCTGTGGGAGTGCGCGCGTGCAGACCAGTCTTCCCCCCGTTTCCACCGCGCTTGCCGCGCTGCGTTCGGCGCTTCCCGAGGGGCTTTTGCTGACCGATGAGGCCGAGTTTCCACGCTACAGTCTGGACCAGACCGGCAAATTCCACGGCACGCCCCTCGCCGTTGCCCGGCCGCGATCGGTGGAGGAGGTCAGCCTGCTGATGCGCGTCTGCCATGAGCTGCGGATCAGGGTCGTCCCGCAGGGCGGGCAGACCGGCCTGGTCGGCGCCGCAGTGCCAAGCGCTTCAGGCGGCGAAGTGGTGATCTCGCTGGAGCGGATGAACCGGGTCCGCTCTGTCAACCCGCTGGATTTCGCCATGGTCGTGGAGGCGGGCTGCGTGCTGGAGGCGGCCAGAAAGCAAGCCGAGGCGGCGGATTGCCTGCTGCCGATCAGCCTTGGCGCGCAGGGCAGCTGCCAGATCGGCGGCAATGTCGCCACCAATGCCGGCGGCTTCAACGTGCTGCGCTTTGGCATGACGCGCGATCTGGTGCTGGGGCTGGAGGTCGTGCTGGCCGATGGTCAGATCTGGAACGGGCTGCGCACCCTGCGCAAGGACAACCGGGGCTATGACCTCAAGCAGCTTTTCATCGGCAGCGAGGGCACGCTGGGCATCATCACGGCGGTGGCGCTGAAGGTCTTCCCCAGGCCCACGCAGGTTGAGACGGCGCTGATCGGCCTCGCCTCGGTTCAGGATGCGATGGCGCTTTACGCCCGGGCGCGGCGCGAATGCAGCGACCTTCTGTCGGCCTTTGAACTGATCCTGCGCGGCGGGATCGAGATTGCTCTGAATGCCCGCCCCGATCTGCGTGACCCGCTCGGGCAAACCTATCCGGTCTATGTTCTGGTCGAGGCTGCGGCGGGCGGGCGCGTCGATCTCAAGGTCCTGATGGAGGAATTTCTGAACAGCGCAGGCGATCTCGTGCAGGATGGCGTGGTGGCGGCGAACCGGGCGCAGGCCGAAAAGCTCTGGCTTCTGCGCGAGGTGATGGTGGACCGGCAGGGCCGTGGCGGACGCTACCTGCGCACCGATGTCTCGGTCTCGATCTCCCACATCGCGGATTTCGTGGCAGAGGCGCTGGACGGGCTCGACGCCGCCTTCCCCGAAGCGATCAAGGTGACCTATGGCCATGTCGGCGACGGCAACATCCACCTCAATGTTGTGCCGCCGCTCGACATGCCCGCCGAGGCGATGGACGATCTCTTCCATGCGGCGGAGGCCATCATCTTTGACGTGGTGGACGAACATGGCGGCTCGATCAGTGCGGAGCATGGCATCGGTCTGGCCAAGCAGGCGGCCTATCTTGACCGGGTTGACCCAGTGACCCTTGCGCTTGCCGGTCGCATCAAGGATGCCTTTGATCCATTGAATTTGCTGAGTGCCGGGCGCATATTCCCGCGCCCGCCCCGATAGACTGGACCCGGCCATGGCCTTGAAGCTCGACAAAGTTGACCGTGGCCCGCACCTTTCGACGCTGGTGGCCAGTTCAATCTCGCGCGAGATCGCGCAAGGCCGCCTGAAACCGGGCGATCAACTGCCGACCGAGCAGGCGCTGGCCCAGACCTTCGGCGTCAGTCGCAACGTGGTGCGCGAGGCGATCGCCCGCCTGCGTTCGGAGGGTCGGGTCTGGTCCAAGCAGGGCCGCGGCGCCTTTGTCACCGACGAGCCGAACGCCACGGTCCTGACCATCAACCACGACGCCCTGCAACAGGCCGGCGCCTACCGCGACCTGTTTGAACTGCGCGGCATTCTGGAAGTGCAGGCGGCGGCTCTGGCGGCGGAACGGCGGACCGAGGCGGATCTGGCCGCCATGCGCCTCGCGCTCGACACGATGCGGGAGGCGCCCTATGGCAGCGTCACCTGGCTTCAGACCGATCTGGAGTTTCACAAGACCGTCGCCGCCGCCACCGGCAACATCTACATGGTGCAGTTCCTGACCTTCGTTTCGGAAAAGGTGCGCGACAGCATCCTCGTCTCGGGCAACCAGAGGAAATCCGAGGATCTGGCCCAGTTCACCCTGGCCGAACACCACCGCATCCTGGAAGCGATCGCGGCACAGGATGCACCGGCCGCACAGGCCGCGATGCGCGCCCACCTGTCCAATGCAGCGCAGCGGGTCGGCCTGTCCGAGGCCGGCCCCTCAGCCGCCGTCTGATCGGCCGCAGGGCCGTTTTGCTTTTTGTGCCGGGATGGTTTAGGTACGGAAGACAGAGGCGGGCCAAGCCAAACCATGTGCGGGACGATCGGGCAGAATGACGGACAACGACGAGGCAGTGTTCAGCGCGATCCGCCAGGTGCCCAATCTGCGCAGCGAACTGGCTGCTTCGCTGATCGCCCAGATCGAATCCGGTGACCTGAAGCCGGGCGCGCGTCTGCCGACCGAACAGGCGATCATGCTGGCAACCGGGGTCAGCCGCACCATCGTCCGCGAAGCGCTGGCCACCCTGCGCGCCAAGGGCCTGATCACCACGCGGCAGGGGCTTGGCGCCTTTGTCACCAGCGACCCCAGCCCGCGCACCTTCTCGATCCTTCCCAACGATCTGGAATCGCTGGACGAAGTCCTGCACGTTCTGGAATTGCGAATGGGCATCGAATGCGAGGCCGCAGGCCTGGCCGCCCTGCGCCGCACGCCGGAGGATCTGGAGCGGATGCAAAGCCGGCTCGATGCGCTGGATCAGGCGGTCGCTGAAACCGGCCAGGGCCCGCAAGAGGATTTCGCCTTTCACCGCGCCATGCTGGCCGCGACGCAGAACCCCTATTACGGGCGGCTTTTCGACACTTTCGGCAGCCTGATGGTGCCGCATCAATGGGCCCAGTTCGACCGGATGACCGCCGCCGAGCGCCAGCGCCATGCCAAGCGGATGCGCAAGGAACATTACGACATCTTCAACGCGATCGCCCAGGGCAACGAGGCCGCAGCCCGCCGCGCGATCCGCCATCATCTGTCGCAAAGCGCCGGCCGTTTCCGCGGCCTGCGCGACGCCTCGCGTCCGGCATGACGGCAAGGCGCCTTCCGGCTCTGGTATCCAAAAACGCGCTGCGCCGGGGTGCCGGGGCCTTGCCTTCTTGACAGGTTGTCGTACAACGTAACTTTGGCGCCGCCGGATCTCCGGGGGCGATGTGATGCGGGATAGCGTGAGGTATCCCGGCCAGCGACCTCAGGAGGGTGACTATGCGATCCAGGGAATTCGGGCGGACCGGCCGCCAGGTCAGTGAAATCGGCTTTGGCGCCTGGGCGATCGGGGCGGCCTGGGGGCAGGTCAATGACGGCGAGGCGCTGGCCGCGCTGCACACGGCGCTGGATACCGGCGTCACCTTCATCGACACCGCCGATGTCTATGGCGATGGCCATTCCGAACGCCTGATCGCCCAGGTGATGAAAGAGCGCGGCGGCGAGCGCCCCTTCATCGCCACCAAGGCGGGGCGCCGGCTGCCCAGCCAGGCGGTCGAAGGTTACACATTGGAAAACCTGACCAACTTCATCGACCGAAGCCGCAAGAACCTCGCGATGGACACGCTCGATCTGGTCCAGCTGCACTGCCCCTCGACCGATGTCTACTATCACCCCGAAGTCTTTGACAGCCTCGAGACGTTGAAGGCGCAGGGCAAGATCGCCAACTACGGTGTCAGCGTCGAGCGGGTGGAAGAGGCGCTGAAGGCGCTGGAATATCCCGGCGTGGTCAGCGTCCAGATCATCTTCAACGCCTTCCGCCTGCGCCCTGCCGAGCACTTCTTCGGGCAGGCCAAGGAAAAGAACGTGGCGATCATCGCCCGCGTACCGCTGGCCAGCGGGCTTCTGTCCGGCAAGTTCAGGAAGGACACCACCTTCGAAGCCTCCGACCACCGCCAGTTCAACCGCCATGGCGAGGCCTTCGATGTGGGCGAGACCTTCTCGGGCGTGCCCTACGAGGTCGGGCTTGAAGCGGTGGAGCGGGTGCGGCCACTCGTTTCGGGCGATACGACCATGGCGAAATTCGCGCTGCGCTGGATCCTGATGTTCGATGCGGTGACCGTGGCCATTCCGGGCGCCCGCAACCCGGCGCAGGCCCGTTCCAACGCCGAGGCCGCCGATCTGCCGCCGCTGTCGCAGGCCACGATGGATGAAATCCGCGCGATCTATGACAGCAGCATCCGGCCCTACGTGCATCAGCGCTGGTAGGCGCGGGCCTTCGGGCCTCGATGACGTCGCAGTCCCCGAGCATTCACGGATGGTGCAGAATGACCCGCGTGGTGTTGATTGGCGAATGCATGGTGGCGCGGCCAAAGCGCGGAGCCGACGCTGGCGTCTGATCCCGCCGCCCTGCAAGACTTTCGCGCACAGGGCGGCAAGATGGCCTGCGACCCGAACCTGCGGTCAAGGCTCTGGACCTCGCCCGAGGAGATGCGCCAGGCGATCAGCCTTGCCGCCACCAGCGCCGATGTCGCGCTGCCCTTTTCCGAGGACGAGGCGCCGTGGTTCGGCAATGCCAGCCCGGAGGCCTCCGCCCGGCGCTACGCCGGTGCAGGGGCGGCTTGCGTGGTGGTCAAGAACGGCGGCGGCGAGACGGTCTCGCTGCTATACGGCGCCTAGGCAACGCACACGTGCAGGCCCGTGGCCGATATGGTCGATACGACCGCCGCGGATATTGCTGCGCAGGTCATCGGGCAGCGCGGGGCGCTGATGACTGTTCGAAGTCCCTCGGCGTGAACGCGGCCTAATAGTTGACTAAAAGAATCTGATTTACAAAGTTGACTAAATAACTCAGAAATAAGCATGCGCCCAGCCACCCGTTTCTCGGGAAGCCCGGACCTGATCCGTGACCGTCCTGATTTCAGAGGAACCGATGACACAGCTGCTCTTTCCCCCCACCGCTCCGTGCAGGGCAGGCCGATGATGGCGCTTGCGATCACCGCCCCCGCCTCCGCCGTGCCGACCTATGATGCCCGCGTGCTGACTGCGGGCCAGACAGTGGCACAGATCGTGCTGGACGATCACGTCTACACCCTGCGCATCACCAAAGCCGGAAAGTTGATCCTGACAAAATGAGCAAACCCTGGTTCATCTCGCCCTCGACGCCGGGGGCTTTCGCGCCGCGCGGTGCCGCCCCGGTCGGGGTGGTGGTCGATCTGCCCGTACTGGAGCAGGGGGCCGTCCTTCTGATGCGGCACTGGTGTGACAGCCCGGCGGGCCGCAGCGCCGTGGCGGAGGATTTCACCATGACCCTCGGCCCCGACCGTGCCGCAGAGGCGGTGGCGGCGCTTGATCACCTGATCACGCTTCTGGTCCATCACGGCCGCCGCCCCTTCATGCGCCATGACATCCGCTGTACCTGTCTGGGCGGCGATGAAAGCGCCTTCGCCCTCCTGGTCGCCGCCGCCATGGCCGGAGATCGCGAGGATGCGATGGCGCTGGCCCTGACCATGCTGCCCGCCGACCTCGCCTTCGAGGCCGTCCAGACGGCAGAGCCGCTGGGCCGCCTGATCCTCGCCATGGCGCGGCGGTTGCGCGGCCAGCGGGTGGCGGAGCCCACCTTTGCCATGCCGCCCGGCACAAGGCCGCATTGACCCCTAAAGCGCCGCCGCGCTCCGGCACGATTGCGGCACGAACCAGGGGCCGGCGGCGGGGGGCGTGTTCATCGCGACCTCGCAGCCGTAAGCCTGCCGCAGCCTGGGCGCGGTCAGCACTGCCGCGGGCGCATCGCAGGCGGCGACCCGGCCCGCCACGACCAGCGCGATCCGGTCGGCGAACATGGCGGAAAGGTTGAGGTCATGCATCACCGCCACCACCCCGCCCCCGCCATCGGCAAAGCCGCGCGCCAGTTGCATGACCTGCAGCTGCTGGCCGAGGTCGAGGCTCGCCACCGGCTCATCCAGAAACAGCCAGCGCGAACCTTGTGGCCCAACGGGCTGCCAGACCTGCGCCAAAGCGCGCGCCAGGTGGGTGCGTTGCTTCTCCCCGCCCGACAGGGTCTGAAAGTCGCGCGCCGCGACATGGGCAAGCCCCACCGCGGCCAAGGCCTTTCGGGCCAGGCCGGGCATCTGGGCGAAATCGCCAGCCTCCTGCCCCATTTCCACAATCTCCTCGGGGCGAAAGCCGAAAGCCACCTGGGTGTCCTGCGGCAGCACGGCGCGGAGGCGGGCCAGAACGGCAGGCGGGGTTTTGGCCACATCCAGACCGTTCAGGGTCAGCCGACCCTCGGCCCGGATCTCGCCCAGGGCGGCGCGCAGAAGCGTGCTTTTGCCTGCGCCATTCGGGCCGCAGATCGCCAGGACCTGCCCGGCCCGGGCGGTCAGGTTGATGCCGTGCAGGATGGTTCTGCCGCCCAGCCGGGCGGAAAGATCGGTGATCTGCAGCATGTCAGAGCCCTCTCGCGCCTTGCTGGCGCAGCAAGATCCACAGGAAGACCGGCGCGCCCAGGAGGGCGGTGATGATGCCGATCGGCATCTCCGCCGGAGCCACGATCTGGCGCGCGGCCAGATCGGCCAGCACCAGAAGTCCGGCGCCCAGAAGCGCGGCATTGGGCAGAAGCCGCCGGTGATCCGGCCCCTGCGCCAGCCGCAGAAGATGCGGCACCACGATGCCGATAAAGCCGATCCCGCCCGAGATCGCCACGGCGGCCCCGGTCGCGGCAGCCGTGCCAAACACCGCCAGATGCTTCACCCTTTGCACATCAATGCCCATATGCCCGGCCTGCGCCTCGCCCAGGGCCAGCGCATTCAGCCCCTTGCCCAGACGCGGCGCCAACGCCAGCACAGCCAGGATCAGCGGCAGGCTGGCGCCGAGCTTGCCCCAGGTCGCCCCGGCGAGCGAGCCCATTGCCCAGAAGGTCAGATCGCGCAACTGCCGGTCATCGGCGAGATAGACCAGCACGCCGGTCACCGCCCCCGCCAGCGCGCCGAGGGCAATCCCGGCCAGCAGCATCGTGGCCACCTGGGTCCGCCCGCCCGTGGTCGCCAGATGGTACAGCACCAGCGTCGCAAGCCAGCCGCCGCCAAAGGCCGCCAGCGGCACCAGATTGACGCCGAGCACTGCCATGACCGAGGCCGGCAAAAGCCCGCCCAGCACGATGGCCAGCACCGCGCCCAGCCCGGCCCCGGCGCCCACGCCGACAATCCCCGGATCGGCCAGCGGATTGCGGAACAGGCCCTGCAACAAGACCCCCGACACCGCCAGCGCCGCGCCCACCGCCAGCCCCATCACCAGCCGGGGCAGGCGGATGTCGAACAGGATCACCCGGTCGCGCAGGGCCACCTCGCCGCCGGACAGGGCGGTCAGCACCGCGCGCCAGCCCATGTCCGCCGCCCCCGTCGAGAGGGAAAGGGCCGAAACCACCAGCACCCCCAACACCAGCGCGGGGGTGAGGACCCCCGCCCTCGGAAGCGAGGGTCGCGTGGCCAGAACCATCGCCATAACCTCAGCCCCCGGAACCGGAAACCGCGCCGGATGCGCCGTAAAGCTGGCTGTAAAGGGCGTCGGCCGCCGCGGCGGTGCGCGGGCCAAAGCCCAGAAGCAGCATCCCGTCCATCCGGATGATCGCGCCCGACTTTGCCGCCGGGGTCTGGGCCAGAGCCGGTTGCGCCAGCACATCGGCATCCGACATCGCCAGCGCCCCTTCGCGTGCCATCATCAGGATGACATCGGGGGCAGCCTCCAGCACCGCCTCATCGGTCATCGGCTTGTAACCGGCAAAGCCTGTGGCGGCGTTCTGCCCGCCGGCCAGCCGGATGATCCCCTCGGCCGAGGTGCCTGTCCCCCCCGCCATCACCCGCCCGCCCTGCAGGGACAAAAGGAACAGGACCTTTTTCGGCTGCGTCACCGCTGCGGCGCGGGACGTGGCGGCGGCCAGATCCTTGCGGACCTTTTCGGCAAGGACCTGACCCTCGGGGGTCAGATCGAGGGCCTTTGCCACGGCGGTGATCTTGTCCACCACCCCGTCGGGGGAAGGGGTGCCGGGCATGGTTTCATAGGGAATACCCGCCCCCTTCAGCACCTCGATCGCGGCGGGGGGGCCGGCGTCGTGCTCGGCCAGCACAAGGTCGGGCGAGAGCGACAAGACGCCCTCGGGCGACAGGGCGCGCAGGTAGCCGACATCGGGCAGGGCGAGAACACTCTCGGGATAGGTCGAGGTGCTGTCGCGCCCGATCAACCGCGCTTCGGCGCCCAAAGCCACCACGATCTCGGTCACCGAACCGCCGAGGGACAGAACCCGCGCCTCTTCGGCCATAGCCGGGCCCGGCAGCGCCAGACCCAGAAGCAGCGCCAGACCCGGCAGGCGCAGAGTGCTTGCGGCCAGGGTCATGCGAAGGCCTCCTCAAGCGGGGGGAGGGCTGCGATCATCGCATTCCAGGCCTCGGCCGGGGCATCCTTGCGATAGCCGAACATTTGCAGGATCAGCCCGCCCTCGGCGTCAAAAGCCTCGACGCTGAACACGTCGCCGGTGCGGGTGGGTTTCCAGACGCTGTAGACCTCGGCGATATGGTCGGCGCGCAGATGCAGGTTGAAGCGCGGGTCCATCACGTTGATCCAGGGGCCCATCGGCACGACCCTCTCGATCAGGCCGGAGTGGATCTGGATGCAGCCCGGGTTGCCGACGAAGATCATCAGGGGGATCGCCTCTTGTGCGACCGTCTCCAGCACGCGGGTCACGGCACCGCTGGCCAGCGGCTGCACATAGGGCGCGCCGGCGACGCGGTAAGCGCCGAGCCGGTTCATGCCCTGTGCCTTCACCATGCCGAGGAACTGATGGGTGTCACCCATCGCATTCCAGGCGCTGCGCAGTGCCGCGGCCCCGGCAGGGGTGCCCCGGGCGGGTTCCACCACCGCGCGCTTGGTCAGGGTCAGCTGGCTCGCCTGTTCGGGATGGCGCAGGCCGCGGATCAGGGCCGCGAACTGGTCATGCGCCGATTCGGGCTTCAGATGCACCTTGTGGACCGCATCCCCCGCCGCATCAAAGACCTGAAGGCTGCGCTTCGGACCTTCAGGCCCGTCTTCCTCGACGGCAAAGGCATGGACCCAGTGCGACTGGAAGATGCGCAGGTCGATCTCGGCGCCCAGAACCATCGCGGCAAAGGCGCCGGTGCGATAGTCGTTATAGGTGCCGCGCCGTTCGTGGACGCAGGATTCGTTGCGCGTCAGCGCCATCACATCGCCGAGCTTGCCGATCCAGGGCATCAACCGGTCGGGGTCGGCGACCAGCACATGGGTGCCATGGCCGACAAAGGCCGCCACCAGTTCGGCCTCGGTGATGCCAAGGCTTTGGGCGAAGTCGCGGGCGCGGGCTTTGGGGTTTTCAAGTCGCAATGTGCGGATCGTGGCGGGCATGAGCGTGGCCATGTTGCATCCTTCCTGTGGTTCGGGGGGACGCGCATCTCTGGCGGATAGCTGGGGCGCGGATTTCCGTGACGCCGTTTTACCAGTCGGCGGGCGTCAGGGTATACTTGACAAATTCTGTCACCTTTCATAGAGGCTATTCGTGACAGTTCAAGTCAGAAATTTCTGCCCGCCAGCTTAAGCCCCTCCCGGCCCGGCCAGCCCTTCCGCAGACAGGACCCGAAGGGACGACCATGCCGACGCGCCACACGCCTGCCCTGCGCAGGCAACTTCTGCTTTCCGCCACCGCCATTGCACTGTGTATCCCGCTCGCCCCCGGCACGGCGGCAGCGCAGGCCGCGCCGCAGACCCAGGATGAAGGCCTGTTCCAGATGCTGGGCCGCATTATCCTTGGCACGGGGAGTGCAAAGCTCGCCATCGACACGCCACAGGCGGTCAGCGTGCTGGATCAGGACGACCTCGACCGCGCCCAGCCCGAGACGATCAGCGACCTCTTCGCCTCGGTCCCCGGGGTCAAGGCGGCAGGGGCTTCGGCCCGGCCCTTGGGGCAGGCCTTCAACATCCGCGGCATCGGCAATGCCGAACAGGCGGCCTCCGAATCGCGGATCGCGGTCACGGTGGATGGCGCGCCGAAGTTCTACGAATCCTATCGGATGGGGTCTTTCTTCGGCGACCTTGACCTGTACAAACGGGTGGAGGTGCTGCGCGGCCCGGCGTCATCGACGCTCTACGGCGCGGGAGCGATCGGCGGGGCCATCGCTTTCACCACCAAGGACCCGGCGAATTTTCTGGGCGAGGGCGACGGCACCGCTCTGAAACTGTCGGGCGGCTATTCCAGCAACGGCGATGGCACGCGCGAGGGCGTGATCTGGGCGCAGCGCCATGGCCAGACCGAGTTTCTGGCCGCGCTGAACCACTCCGAAGGTGGCGACATGCAGGATGGCAGCGGTGTCACCATCCCCGGCACGGCGCATGCCTCGTGGTCGGGCCTCGTCAAGGGCGTCTGGCATATCGCGGGCGATCAGACCCTGGCCTTCTCCGGCTCGCGTACCGATACCAAGCTGGATGACGCTTCGGTCGCGATGACCGGCGATCTGGTGTTCTTCGGCACCACGCCTTCCTCGGCGGCGGCGAATTTCGGGACCAATGACGTCCATGCGGTGGATGACACGCTCAGCCTGGCCTGGGACATCGGCGATCTGAAGGTGCAACTGTCGCATACGAAGACCGAGGTCGACAAATCCGACTTCTCGCTCGGCGTGGCCTGTGCGCCGGGTGACAGCCAGGTCCTGTGCGACAGCAGCTATTCCTATGCGACGACGGCGCTGAAGGTTGAACAGAAGTCGGAATTTGCCTTTGGCAACAGGAAGAACAGCGTGATCTACGGCGCGCAGCTGTCCTCTCAGGACCGCAGCGCTGTGTCGAGCCTGGGCGCCTTGTCCTTCCACCCCGAGGGCACCGACCAGAAGCTTGGGCTTTATGTCCAGGGCGAGTTCGTCTGGAATGACCGGCTGACCGTGATCCCCGGCCTGCGCGCCGACTTTGGCAACCTGTCGCCCTCGGCGGTGGCCAAGGCCAATGGTGGCGCGGACAAGGATTATACCGCGCTCTCGCCCAAGCTCGCCGCGATCTACAAGCTGAACAGCGCGTTTTCGGTCTTTGGCTCGCTGGCCCATACCGAGCGGATGCCCTCGCTGGACGAACTGTATCAGTACAACCCGACCGCCGGACGGGTGCCGCAGCGCACCGCCTCGCTGGGGCTGAAGAAGGAACAGGCCAATACGGGCGAACTGGGCGTGTCCTGGCAGGGCAAGGATCTTTTGTCCGAGGATGACAGCCTGCAGATCAAGCTGACCGGCTTTGACAACCATCTGAAGGACAAGATCGCCACGCGCCCCTCGACAGATTCCGCGCCGGGTCAGTCCTATTACCAGAACATCGCCGCCGCCCATATCTGGGGCACCGAACTGGAGGCGAGCTATGACGCCACGCGCTGGTTCAGCCAGGTCGCCTTCTCCTCCATCGGGTCCAAGGACAAGACCACCGGCAAGACCCTTGCCGATACCCCGGCCCGCAACCTTGCCGTGACGCTGGGGGCCAAGATGCCCGATCAACATCTGGTCATCGGCTGGCGCGCCCAGATGTTCGACGGGATCACCACCTCCTCGCTCAGCACCTCGGCCAGCGGCTATACCAGCCACGATCTGTTCGTGACCTGGACGCCGGAAACCGGTGCTATGGCGGGGCTCAGCGTGAATTTCGCCATCGAGAACGTCTTCGACAAGACCTATCGCAACAACCTGACGCTGGACAACGGGGTCGGGCGCAATGCGAAACTGACCATCGCAAAGACCCTGACATGGTAAGACGCGCTCCCCTGTCGCTTGCGGTTTTCGCGCTGGCACTGGCGGTGACGCAGGCCGCGGCGCAAGTCGCGGCCCCGCCCTCGGGCAGCGTCCTGCCCGAGGGGGAAAGCGCCGTGCTTGCGCTGGTGCTCAAGGCTCATCCGGTGGTGCAGGGGGTCATGGCGCTCCTCGGTCTTGCGAGCTTTGTCGTGCTGACCGTGCTCTTGTTCAAACTGGCGGAGTTCGCGCTGCTCTCGGCCCGGCTGTCGCGGTCGATGCGGGCGCTGGCGAGCGGCAAGGCGGTGGCGAGCCCGCATTGTCCGCTGGCGCAAAGCGCCCGCGCGGTCGAGGCGGAAATCTCCTGCCTGGCTGCCCCCCTGACCGCTGATCTGCGCGCCTCGGCGCGTGAACGGCTGGACCTCGCCCTGGCGCGGATCGAGGCGGGCGCGGTGCAGCGCCTTCGCGCGGGCACCGGGCTTTTGGCATCGATCGGGGCGGTGGGGCCCTTCGTCGGTCTGTTCGGCACGGTCTTCGGCATCATGAACAGCTTCATGGCGATTTCGGCCAGCCAGACCACCAACCTTGCCATCGTCGCCCCTGGCATCGCCGAGGCGCTGCTGGCCACGGCTCTGGGCCTGACTGCGGCCATTCCGGCGGTGCTTTTGTACAACCACCTGATGCGCCGGATCGCCGGCTTTCGTCACCGCCTCGCCGATGGCATGGCCGAGGTTCTGCGCCAGTTCAGCCATGCCGCCGATGCGCGGATGTTCACAGGAGGCTGAGCATGGGACTGCACATCGGGACGCCGGAAGAGGCCGAACTGGCCGAGATCAACGTCACCCCCTTCATTGACGTGATGCTGGTCCTGCTCATCGTCTTCATGATCGCGGCGCCCTTGTCGACGGTAGATGTGCCGGTGAACCTTCCCGGCTCTGCCGCCCCGCCGTCAGTGCGCCCGCAGGACCCGGTCTGGCTGACCGTGACCACCGACCTCTCGGTCCTTCTGGCCGATAACCCGGTGCCGCCCGGCACGCTGGCCGCAGCGCTGGATGCCCGCACGGCAAGCCAGCACGACACGCCGATCTTTCTGCGCGCCGACCGCAGCGTGACCTATGCCGCGCTGATGCGGGTTCTCGATGACCTGCGGGCGGCGGGCTATCTGAAAGTGGCCCTCGTCGGGCTGGAGGGTGCACCATGAGCCCCCTGTCCCCCGCCTCCCGCCTGCGTCCGGCTCTGGGCTGGCTTGGTGCGGCAGGGGCTGCGGCGGCACTCCTGACCGGCGCCGCCGCACTGGCGATGAACGTGCGCGCGCCGATGGATGCTGCGCCGCTGATGCTTGACCTTGGCAGCGCGCCGCCCGCCGCCCCGGCGCTGGCCGCATTGGCAGAGGCTGCACCGCAAGCGGTGGACGAGGCGCCGGATCTGCCGGCACCCCTGGCGGACCCCACCCCGCCGCCGACGCCAGTCGCTGCGCCTGCCTCGACTTTGCCTGCGAAACCGTCAGCCCCGGTCCTCCCGCTGCCCCGGATTTCCGACCTTGCGGACTTGGCCCTGCCGACGCCCGCTGCACCAGAGCCGCCCGCCAAGTCCCCCGATCCCGAACCCGTGGCCAAGACGCAGAAGCAACCAATCGAGAAGCCGGTTCAGCGCAAGGCCAAGACCGCCAAAGCGACGCCGCCCAAGGCAAACCCGGCACAAGCCAGCTCCGCCGGCGCCAGCGCCCCGAAAGTGGCGGCCAAGGCCAGCGGCGGGGCGGCAACCTCGCCTGCGACCTATGCCAAGGCGGTGATGAAGAAGGTGCGCGCGACCAGCAAGGCATCGGGTGCCGGCCGGGGCAGGGTGGTTGTGGGCTTTACCGTGGCGGAAAGCGGCGCGCTCGCCGGCGTGCAGGTGCTGCGCAGTTCGGGTGACAGTGGGCTGGATCAGATCGCGCTGAACCACATCCGCCGTTCGGCCCCGTTCCCGGCCCCGCCAGAGGCCGCCGGGCGCAGCTTTTCCTTCGAATTCGTCGGCAAGTGAGGTGCAGACTTCGCACCCGGCCTTTGGTCAAAGGGCGCGATAGGCCAGCCGGTCGCGCAGGGCATGTTCAAAGCCGACCTTCAGCGACACCGCCGAGACCGGCGCCCGCAGTTGGGTCGGCGCGTTGCGGTCCTCGGGGAAACGCTGCTGCTGGCATTCGTTCGAGACGAGGATTACCGGCACCCGCGCCACCAGATCGCCCATCATCTTGGTGGCCCGGAGGCCGCCTTCCAGCCCGCCCGCATTGGTCGTGTCGCAGTCCATCACCAGAAGCGCATAGCCGATCGGATCGTCGATCACGTCAGACAGCGCGGTGAACATCTCGTCGATCACATCGACCTGCGCCCCAAGCGCCGCCAGCCGACACGCCAACTGCCCGCCATCGGCCTCTGCCGACACAAGCAGCACCTTGCAGGCAAAGCCGATCGGGGTGGCCGCATTTTCGTGGAGGGCGCGGATGATTTGCATCGGAGACTCACATTGGCATGGCATTTGATTCAAACTATCCGGGCCACAAGGCGGAAATGAGGGCGAAATCTGGCCGGAACCGCGCCACAATCGGGCGCCCTCGCCTGAAATTCCGCGCAGCGCGCATGTCGGCGGGAGATTGTCTTGGCGGACGGTTTGCGCCACTCTCGCGGGGTGAGGTGAAGATGACGTATGACAGCCTGATCGACGCGGAGACCTGGGCCTTCATCAAGGCCACGGAAGACGCCTATCCCCCTGATGCGGCAAGCCTTTCCATCGCCGACCAGCGCAAGGTCTATGATCGGATGTGCCGCTCGTTCCACCGCGGTTACCCGCCGGGTGTGACGGCGCAGGATCAAAGCCTGGCCGGCGTGCCCTGCCGGATCTTTGACGGCGCTTTGCCCGCAATCCTTTACCTGCATGGCGGCGGGTTTGTGGTGGGCGGCCTTGAAAGCCATGATGACGTCTGCGCCGAGATTTGCGCGGCGACCGGGCTGAAAGTGGTTTGCGCCGATTACCGGCTTTCGCCGGAACACCTGCATCCGGCGGCCCTGGAGGATGCCCTGGCTGTGGCGCATTTTCTGGGCGCGGAGGGGCCGATCCTTCTGGCGGGCGACAGCGCGGGCGGCAACCTCTGCGCCGCCGTGGCGCGCGCCCTGCGCGGCAGCGCGGTGCGGGTCCTCGGCCAGGTGCTGATCTACCCCGGCCTTGGCGGCGATATCAACGCGGGCAGCTATCTGACCCATGCCCATGCGCCGATGCTGACGCGGGAGGATGTCCTCTTCTACGGCGGCATCCGCCATGGCGGCCGGGTGCCGCAGGGCGATGCCAGCGTCTCGCCCCTGCAGGACAGCGACTTTTCCGGCCTGCCACCGACCCTCTGCCTTGGCGCCGAATGCGACCCGCTCTGCGACGATGCCCATGCCTATGCCGCAGCCATCACCCGCGCCGGGGGCCGCGCCCATGCCGTGACCGAGCCCGGTCTGGTCCACGGCTATCTGCGCGCCCGCCATACCGTTGGCCGCGCCCGCGCCAGCTTTGCCCGCATCACATCCGCCCTGTCCGCCTTCGCCGCCGGCGAATGGCCCTATGGAGACCCCAAATGAACACCCATGTCCCCACAGCCACCCCGAACATCACCCATTGGCAGGAACGCGTCGATCTCGCCGCCGCCTTCCGCTGGACGGTGAAGCTGAACCTGCATGAGGCGGTGGCCAACCACTTCTCCCTCGCCGTCAACCCCGAGGGCACGCGCTTTCTGATCAACCCCAATGGTCGCCATTTCGGCCGGATCACCGCCTCCTCGCTCGTCGAGATTGACGCAAACGATCCGAAAACGATGGAGCGCCCGGATGCGCCCGATCCGACTGCCTGGGGCCTGCACGGCTCGATCCACCGCGCGCTGCCGCATGCGCGCTGCGTGATGCATGTCCATTCGATGCATGCGACGGTGCTGGCGAGCCTGGCCGACAGCACCTTGCCGCCGATCGACCAGAACTCCGCCATGTTCTTCAACCGCCATGTGGTGGATGGCCATTACGGCGGCATGGCTTTTGAGGAGGAGGGTGCCCGCTGCGCCCATATGCTGGCCGATCCGAAGGTGACGGCGATGGTGATGGGCAACCATGGCGTGCTGATCATCGGCCAGACGGTGGCCGATGCCTTCAACCGCCTGACTTATTTCGAACGCGCCGCCGAGACCTATATCCGCGCCCTGCAGACCGGAAAGCCGCTGCGCGTCCTGTCCGACGAGGTGGCCGAAAAGACCGCCCGCGAATGGGAGGCCTATCCCGGCGGCGCCGATTTCCACCTGAGGGAGATCAAGGCGCTCTTGGATGAAGAGGGTGCGACCTACGCCCAGTGAGAGAACCGTCAACATGAGCGATTTAGCGCGATACAGCCAACTGATCTTGATGATCTTCCTGTTATTCAACGGGTTCAGGGTGATGTTCTGGATGTTCGCGCTCTTGTTCAAGAGCAACGAAACATCGTCAGGCTCCGGTGTTCCGGACAATATTGAGTTTCTCAACAACATTTTCGCAGGCGACAGGCAGGCCAAGACGCGAAACAAATTGCAACGCGCGGTCCTTTGGTCGTTCTTTTTCCTGTTTTTGTTGGGCGGGCATTGGTTGGTGTTTAGGTTAAGTCTGTGAACTATACCCTTCAGTTGCCCGCGCTGGCCATCTTGCGGGTCTTCAGCACCTCTTCCAGCCAGCCCAGCTTCATCTCGGGCACCGAGGACAGCAGAAGGTCGGTGTAATCGTCGAAGGGCGGCGCCAGCACGTCGCTCTTCTGGCCGTAGCGGACGACCTGGCCGCGGTACATCACTGCAATCTTGTCGGCGATGGCGCGGACAGTGGCGAGGTCGTGCGTGATGAAGAGGTAAGCCACGCCCTCCACCGCCTGCAGATTGAGCAGCAGTTTCAGGATGCCATCGGCGACCAGGGGGTCGAGCGCCGAGGTCACCTCGTCGCAGATGATCAGCTTGGGCTTGGCGGCCAGCGCCCTTGCGATGCAGACCCGCTGCTTTTGCCCGCCGGAAAGCTCCGCCGGATAGCGGTTCTCGTAGCCCTTGCCCATCTCGATCTCTTCCAGAAGCTCCTGGATCCGGGCCTGTTTGGCAGCGCCCTTGAGACCGAAGTAGAATTCCAGCGGGCGGCCGATGATGGTGCCCACGGTCTGGCGCGGGTTCATCGCGGTATCGGCCATCTGGTAGATCATCTGCAACTCGCGCAAATCATCCTTGCTGCGGCTGGCGAGGTCGGGCGACAGGGTGCGCCCGGCGAAGGTGATCTTGCCGGCGCTGGCGGGCAGAAGCCCGGTGATCACCCGGGCGAGGGTGGACTTGCCCGAGCCGCTTTCGCCGACGATGGCCAGGGTCTGGCCCGCCGCCACGTCGATCGTGACCTTCTTCAACACGTCGAAGTCGGTGCCGCGGTAGCGCGCGGTGATCGCCGTCGCACTCAGCACCGGCGCGGCCGCAGGCTTTTCGGTGTGGTCGATGCTGCGGACCGAGACGAGGGCTTGGGTATAGGCCTCGGTCGGGGTGTTGATGATATGGTCGGTGGTGCCGTATTCGACGGTCTTGCCGTGGCGCAGCACCATGATCTCATCCGCAACCTGGGCCACCACGGCAAGGTCATGGGTGATGTAGATGGCGGCCACGCCGGTATCGTGGATCGCCTCCTTGATCGCGGCCAGGACGTCGATCTGGGTGGTGACATCCAGCGCCGTGGTCGGCTCGTCAAAGATCACGAGGTCGGGTTTGGGGCAAAGCGCCATCGCCGTCATCGCGCGCTGCAACTGCCCGCCCGAGACCTGGTGCGGATAGCGGCTGCCGAAGTTTTCCGGGTTGGGCAGGCCAAGCTTGCGGAACAGTTCGACCGCCCGCGCCTCAGCCTCGGCCCTTGGCATGACCTTGTGCAGGAGCGTGGTCTCGATCACCTGCTCCATCAGCCTTTTGGCCGGGTTGAAGGCCGCGGCGGCGGATTGCGCGACATAGGTCACTTCCTTGCCCCGCAGGGCGCGCAGGCCCTGGGCCGAGGCGCCGCGGATCTCGCGCCCGTTCAGCAGGATCTGCCCGCCTGACAGCCGCACCCCGCCCCGCCCATAGGACATGGCGGCGAGACCGATGGTGGACTTGCCCGCACCGGATTCGCCGATCAGCCCCAGCACCCGGCCTTTGGCCAAGGACACCGAGACGTCATCGACCAGCACCACATGGCGCGGCGCCTCGCCCGGCGGGTAGGAGGTGGCCTCGATCCTGAGGTTCCTGATCTCCAGCAGATCAGCCGCACGTGTCTCAACCATTGCGGCCTCCCTTCAAGCTGGTGGTGCGCGACAGCACCCAATCGGCCACCAGGTTGACCGAGATTGCAAGCAAAGCGATGGCCAGTGCCGGCATCATCGCCGCGGCCTTGCCGTAGACGAGGCCATCCTTGTTCTCCCGCACCATGCCGCCCCAATCCGCGAGCGGCGGCTGGATGCCAAGGCCGAGGAAGGAGAGGGTGGAGATGAACAGCACCGCGAAGATGAAGCGCATGCCGAATTCCGCGACCAGCGGCGACAGGGCGTTCGGCAGGATCTCGCGGAAGATGATCCAGCCCTGACCCTCGCCGCGCAGCTTGGCTGCCTCGACGTAATCCATCACCGCGATATCCACGGCGACGGCGCGCGACAGGCGGAAGACGCGGGTGGAATCCAGCACCCCCATCACCAGGATCAGCACGGTCAGATTCAACGGCAGCACCGACAGCACGACCAAAGCCACGATCAGCGAGGGCACCGCCATCATCAGATCGACGACCCGGCTCAGAACCATGTCGACCCAGCCGCCACGGGTGGCAGCCAGAAAGCCGAAGAAAGCCCCCATCGAGAAGGACAAGAGCGAGGAGACCAGCGCCACGAAAATCGTGATCTGCCCGCCATAAATCAGCCGGCTGACGATATCACGCCCGATCGTGTCGGTGCCCAGCCAGTAGCTGGCCGAGGGCCCCTCCCACACTTTTCCGACGGCAAGATCAATCGGATAGGGGGCGATCAGCGGCGCGAAGATCGCCGCGAGGATGAAGGCAGAGGTCAGGGTCAACCCGATCAGCGCCGAAATTGGGATTCTCATTTCGGGTGCCTCAGCCTGGGGTTCGAGATGATGCCGACAAGGTCCGCCAGGATGTTCAGCCCGATGTAGACGGCGGCGAAGATGATGCCGACGGCCTGCACCACGGGCAGGTCACGCTTGGCCACATGGTCGACCAGATATTGGCCGAGCGCGTTGTAGCTGAACACCACCTCGACCACGACGACGCCCACCACCAGATAGGCCATGTTGATCACCACGACAGCAATGATCGGCGCAATCGCATTGGGCAGAGCATGATGCCAGATCACCTGCATCGGGCTCAGGCCCTTCAATTCGGCGGTCTCGATATAGGCCGATTGCATCACGTTCAGGATCGCGGCCCGCGTCATCCGCATCATATGCGCCAGAACCACCATCACCAGCACGATGACCGGCAGGGCCACCGCATGCAGCTTGGCGAAAAAGCCCATGCCGGGCAGCACCATCGAGACCGGCTGGAACAGATGCACGACCTGCGTCAGCAGGTAGATGACGAAATAGGCCGCCACAAACTCGGGCAGCGAAATCGTGGCCAGGGTGATGCCGGAGATCAGCTTGTCCGGCCAGCGCCCGTTGAAGCGCGCGGCGACCAGCCCGAGGATGATCGCCAGAGGCACCGCGATCATCCCGGCGCAGCTGGCCAGGAACAGCGTGTTGCCGAAGCGCTGCCCGATGGACTTGGAAATATCCTGCCCGTTGGTCAGAGCCTTGCCGAGATCGCCTTGCAAGGCATGGCCCAGCCAGCGGAAGTACCGCACATAGGCCGGATCATTGAGGCCGAGGCTGGCGCGCAGGTTGGCCAGCGCCTCGGGCGTGGCCGATTGGCCAAGGATCGCCTGCGCCGTATCACCGGGCAACATCTCGACGCCGAGAAAGATCACCACCGACACGGCCAAAAGCAGGATCAGGCCCAGCGCAATGCGCTGGACCACGAGTTTAAGGAGCGGATGTACCATCACCCCGGATCAGGCTTTCAGCCAGCATTTCTGCAGGGCCTTGCCGTTCATCAGTTCCTGGTTGGCATCGCCATACCAGCCGCCGACGGTGTCGGAGACGGCCTCGACCCAGTCGTTGAACATCGGCACGATGACGCCGCCGGTGTCGCGCACCAGATGCGCCATTTCCGAATATTCGGCCTTGCGCTTGGCCGTATCCAGCTCGCCCCGGGCGGATTCCAGCAGTTCGTCGAACCGGGCGTTGACGAATTTGGTGTCGTTCCAGTCAGCTTTCGACTGATAGGCCGTCGAATACATCTGGTCCTGCACCGGACGCCCGCCCCAGTAGCTGGCGCAGAAGGGGGCGACGTTCCAGACGTTGGTCCAGTAGCCGTCATCGGGCTCCAGCTTCACGGTCAGCGGAATGCCCGCCGCATTGGCCGATTGCGCGAAAAGCTGGGCCGCTTCGACCGCACCCGGGAAAGCGCCCGGAGCAACCTGCAGCACGATGGGCGAGCCGTCGTGGCCGGACTTCTTGTAAGCCTCGGCTGCTGCCGCCGCATCGTATTCACGCTGCGGAATCGAGTCGTCGAACAGGGGATAGGCCGCGTTGATCGGGAAGTCGTTGCCCATCGAGCCAAGGCCGCCGAGGATCTTGTCCACCATCTCCTGCCGCTTGATCGACAGCTTCAGCGCCATCCGCAGGTCGTTGTTGTCGAAGGGCGGCTTGTTGCATTCCATGATGAAGACATAGTGGCCGCGACCGGCCGCCGATTTGATCGAGACGCCCGAGGCGCCTTTCAGAAGCTCGGCGATCTTGGGGTCAACCCGGTCGATCATCTGGACCTGACCCGACTGCAGGGCGGCGGTCCGGGCGGTGTTGTCGTTGATGATCAGGACTTCGACCTTGTCGGCATGGCCGCGCTCGGCATCCCAGTAATCGGCGAACTTCTCGAAGGAGCAGATGACACCCGGCTCGAAATTCGCAACCTTGTAGGGGCCGGTGCCGATGCCGGCCGCCGGATTGTCCACGCCGCCGCCGGGCTGGATCATCAGGTGGTAGTCGGCCATCAGGAAGGGCAGGTCGGCATTGGCGCTGGCGAGCGTCAGGGTGATGCTGTCGCCCTCGACCTTCATGTCGCTGATGCCCTTGACCACACCCAGCGCGCCAGACTTCGACTTCTCGTCGGTGTGGCGCTTCAGCGTGGCCAGCACGTCATCGGGGGTCATCTCGGCGCCGTTGTGGAACTTGACGCCCTTGCGGATCTTGAACTTCCACTGGGTCGCATCGGCATTGGCCGAGACTTCCTCGGCCAGGCGCATGATGATCTCGTTCTTCTCGCTGACCTCGACCAGGGTCTCACCCCAGGTGGAGTTGATCAGGAAGGGCGCGGGCGAGGCGGCCAGCGCCGGGTCCAGCGTGTCGGTGCTGTCACCGCCCTGCACACCGGCGCGCAGCGTGCCGCCCTTGACCGGGGTATCGGCATGGGCCGCGGTGGTCAGCAAAGCGCCCGCCATCGCGGCAGAGACGCCCAGCGCCCCGGCGCGGCGCACGAAATCCCGGCGGTTCATCCGACCGGCGGTGGCTTGGCTCAGAAGATGGCTCAGTTCGTTTGACATTCTCGTTCCCTGTCTGGTTTCCCGAGTGGTCGGGTTTTTCTTGATTGCTGGGTCAATAAAAGCGTGATTCGTCGTTTGGACCAAGGATTATTTCGCCCTTGGTCCGGTTCTTCAGACAAAACGCCGTGGTACGGCGTCGTCCCAATGGCGTTCGAACACCACCGTCTCGCCCTCCCAGGCGGTCAGGGTGGCTTTCATCCGCAGATGCGTGGCGGTGCAGGTCATCTCGGCATGGGCCTTGGTCCGCACGGCCCAATCGCCGCGCGACAGCCGTTGCTCCCAAACGTGGATCGCTTTGGCCGAGGTCGGATCGGCGGGAGAAATCTCCCACCGCTCGCTCATCGTCTCGCCGGTGATCAGGCCGTGGGTCAGGTTTTCCTTGTCGCCCAGATCATCCTCGACCACCAGGGCCTGCGTGCCGGTGATCAGGTCGCTCTCGATCCTGCGGGCCGATTTGGCCGGGCGTAAAACCTTGTGCGCCCAGGGGGTTGCGGTCTCAGCCGCCGGCGGAATCCATTCATTGGCAGAGCCCTGATGCACCGGCAGATCCAGCGATCCGCCCGTCACCGTCAAACTGCCCGCCTCCGGCGAGGGCCAGACAAAGGGCCAATAGCTGTTGGACAAAGCCAGCCGCAAGCGATGCCCCGGCGCCAGCCGGTAGGCCATCTGGTCAATGTCGAAGGCCACCTCAACCGCCTCACCCGGCACCATCGCCTTGGGCGTCTCGCGGCTCTCGCGGTGGCACAGATTGAACATGCCATGCGCAATCCGGACCGAGGCGCCATCCGGCGCCACATCACAAAGCCGCGCCACCACAAACCCCAGGGGCTTGTCCGAAGCCACCCGCAACCGCAGCCGCGCCGCCCCCAGCAAATCCAGCGGCGCAGTCAGAACCGCGCCGTCAAAGCACAGCGACATGGCATCATCGCCGCGCTGATCCCCCGGCATCTCGGCATTCAGCCCCATCGGAAAGAACTCTCCCGTGTGCATCCCCAGATGCTGCGGCGTCGCGATCACCCCGGCCAGCGGCGCGTTTTCATTCTGGCCCAAATATCCATTTTGGCCAGCCGGGCCTGCGCCCAGACCCAGAACCTGCCGCGCCACCCGGGGCGAGGGCCACGCCGCCTCGGCCACCCAATGCCCTTCGCGGTGCGCGGGGCTGGCATCCGGGGCTTCGGAATGGATCATATAGGCGCGATAGGCCGGGTCCTGCCCGGCGCCGTTGTCGATGCCTTTCAGCCAGCGGTCCCACCAGCGGATCGCCTCTTGCAGGAAGCCGATCCGCGGCCCTGGCACGGCGGTATGCGGATACTGGTGGACCCAGGGCCCGACGATCCCCTTCGATCCCGGCACGTTTTCGACAATCGCCGCAACCGTGTTCATGTAGTTGTCCGCCCAGCCACCCCAGCTGATCACTGGCACCGTCATCCGGCCGTAATCCTCGCAGATCGAGCCGTGTTTCCAATAGGCCGACCGCTCTTGCATCTCGGCCCAGCGCGGGGCAAGCCAGGGCTCGTTCTCCAGCCGGTCGAGCCACATCTCGCGCCAATCCGGGCGCAGCACCGGGTCCGGCGGGCGCGAGGAATAGGACAGCATCACCGCCCCCCAGCCGAAATTCTCGCCCAGAAGACAGCCACCCTTCCAGTGGATGTCGTCGGCGAAACGGTCGGTGGTCGAACAGACCGAGATCACGGCTTTCAGCGCCGGGGGTTGCAAATACGCCGTCTGCAGGCAGTTGAAGCCGCCCCAGCTTTTGCCCATCATCCCCACGGTGCCGCTGCACCAGGGCTGGGCGGCCAGCCAGGCAATCACCTCGACCGCGTCATCCATCTCCTGCTGGGTGTATTCATCCGCCATCAGGCCTTCGCTGTCGCCATTGCCGCGCATGTCGACGCGGATGCAGGCATAGCCATAACCCGCGACATAGGCATGCATCATCTCGTCGCGCGGCAGGGTGCCGTCGCGCTTGCGGTAGGGGATATATTCCAGCACCGCCGGAACCGGGTGCATCCCGGCATCTTCGGGCATCCAGACCCGGGCCGACAGACGGCAGCCGTCCGAGAGGACGATGCCCATGTCAGGCTCTTCCACGATGCGGTGGGGGAATTCGGTTCGCACGGTCAAGGGAGTCTCCATTGTTACCGGCATCAGGCGGCAGGATCGGCGGCGAACCCCGTCTTGATGCGGCACTTTGGTGTCTGATTGCGACAACCGTTTGTAGGCGAGCAAATTCTTCACTTGCCCAAGGCGCAAACACGCGCCACCCATGGTTGCACCTGCCCAAGTCAAGGTTTCCGACATGCAAAAGCGCCCCAATATCCTGATCCTGATGGTTGACCAGCTGACCGGCACTTTGTTCGCCGATGGCCCTGCCGACTTCCTTCATGCGCCCAATCTGCGCAAACTGGCCGCCCGTTCGGTGCGCTTTGGCAATGCCTATACGCCCTCGCCGCTTTGTGCCCCGGCGCGGGCGGCCTTCATGTCGGGCGCCCTGCCGCGCCGCACGCGGGTCTATGACAACGCCGCCGAATTCGCCTCGGATATCCCGACCTATGCCCACCACCTGCGCCGCGCCGGCTATCAGACCGCACTGTCGGGCAAGATGCATTTCGTCGGTCCCGACCAGCTGCATGGCTTTGAGCAGCGCCTGACGACCGACATCTACCCCGCCGACTTCGGCTGGACCCCGGATTACCGCAAACCGGGCGAGCGGATCGACTGGTGGTATCACAACCTCGGTTCCGTCACCGGGGCAGGGGTGGCCGAGATCACCAACCAGCTGGAATATGACGACGACGTGGCGCATCAGGCGGTGCAGAAGATCTATGACCTCTCACGCGGCCTCGACCCCCGCCCGTGGAGCCTGACAGTCTCCTTCACCCATCCGCATGATCCCTTCGTTGCCCGCCGCAAATACTGGGACCTCTACGAAGGCGTGCCGGAACTGGAGCCGCCCAGCCAGCTGACCTACGAGGCGATGGACCCGCATTCCAAACGCCTGATGGATGCCTGCGACTGGCGCGGGCTGGAGGTGACGGCCGAGCATATCCGCCGCGCCCGCCACGGCTATTTCGCCAATATCTCTTACGTCGACGACAAGATCGGCGAGGTGCTGGCCGCCTTGGAGGCTTCGCGGCAGGAAGCGATCGTGGTCTTCGTTTCCGACCATGGCGAGATGCTGGGCCGCAAGGGCCTGTGGTTCAAGATGAACTTCTTCGAAGGCTCGGCCCGGGTGCCGCTGATGATCGCCGCCCCCGGGCTGGAACCGCATCTGGAGGAGACCCCGGTTTCGACCATCGACGTGACGCCGACGCTCTGCGATCTGGCCGGGATCTCGATGGAGGAGGTCATGCCCTGGACCGATGGCGAAAGCCTGGTGCCCCTGGCCAAGGGGCAGGAGCGGACCAGCCCGGTCGCGATGGAATATGCCGCCGAAGGCTCGATCACGCCGATGGTCTGCCTGCGGCAGGGCGCCTGGAAATACATCCGCTGCAAGGCCGATCCCGACCTTCTGTTCGATCTGGCGCATGACCCCGAGGAGGAGACCAACCTCGCCGCCGACCCCCGCGCCGCTGAGATCCTG
This sequence comes from Rhodobacter sp. P2_H5, assembly GCF_056403335.1. Taxonomy (NCBI): domain Bacteria; kingdom Pseudomonadati; phylum Pseudomonadota; class Alphaproteobacteria; order Rhodobacterales; genus Rhodobacter; species Rhodobacter sp. P2_H5. The sequence goes on from NZ_JBFUFS010000002.1 coordinate 79,965, forward strand.
GCGCATTTCCAGCTTCTTGCGGAGGAGAAGTGGGACCTTGCCGCCTATGACAGCGAGGTGCGCCAAAGCCAGGCCCGGCGCTGGGTGGTCTATGAGGCCTTGCGCAACGGCAGCTACTACCCTTGGGATTACCAGCCGCTGCGCGCCGCCTCGGAACGTTACATGCGCAACCACATGGATCTGAACGTGCTGGAAGACAACAAGCGCTTCCCGCGCGGCGAATAAATCCAGCGGAGGCGGCAAGGTTTCTGCCGCCTCCGCTGTCGTTAGAGACGCACAAGCCAGTCCAGACCCTCGGCCGTGGTGGTCCGGGGACGGTATTCGCAACCGACGAAACCCTGAAATCCGATCGCATCGAGGTGGCGGAAGATCGCGTAATCATCCAGCTCGCCGCTGCCGGGCTCGTGGCGCAGAGGGACGGATGCGGTCTGGATATGGCCGATCAGGTCCTTCATGTCCCGCAGGGTGTTCATCACGTTTCCATGCATCAGCTGGCGATGGTAGATGTCGAACTGCAGGCGCAGGTTGGGCAGGGCCATCTCGGCAATCATGTCCGCGGCGGCGTTGAAATCGTTCAGGAAATAGCCGGGCACGTCGATCGGGTTCAAAGGCTCGATCAGGATCGTGAGCCCGAGCGGAGCAGCGGCCAGTGCGGCCTCGGTCAGGGCCTCGCGGTAGCGGGCGGCGTGGGGCGCGCTGCCTGAAGGGGCGATCCCGGCCATCAAATGCAGGCGCGGCACCGCCAGCACCTGCGCATAGTGCAGCGCCTGTGCCAGCCCTTCGGAGAACTCCGCCCGCCGCGCTTCAAATATGGACGTGCCGCGCTCGCCCGCCGCCCAGTCGCCGGGCGGCATGTTGAACAGCACGATCTCGACCCCGGCGGCTTTGGCCCGGGCGCGGATCTCCTCAGCGGGCCAGACATAGGGGAACAGGAACTCCACCGCGCTGAACCCGGCCTCCGCAGCGGCGGCGAAGCGGTCGAGGAAGGGCAGTTCGGTGAACATCATCGTCAGGTTGGCGGCAAAGCGCGGCATGGCGTTCCCCTTGGCTCAGGCGGTTTGCTTGACGGCGGGGAGGGCGACGCCCGCCACCTGCGCCAGAAGCCGCGCGACCGAGGCGTCATCGTCGCGCCCCATGCCCGAGGCCGCCGTCGCCACGAACATCTGCAGCGCGGTCGAGGCGAGGTTCAAGGGAAAGCTTTCCGCCAGCCCGATATTGGCGATGATGCCCAGATCCTTGGTGAAGATGTTGACCGCGCTGCGCGGGGCATAGTCGCCGTCGAGGATATGYGGCACCCGGTTTTCGAACATCCAGCTGTTGCCGGCTGACCCGGTGATCACCTCGTAGACCTTGGGTAGATCGAGGCCCAGATGGGCGGCGAAGGTCATCGCCTCGCAGGCGGCGGCAATGTGGACGCCGGCCAGCAGCTGGTTGACGATCTTGTAGGCCGCGCCAAGCCCCGCCGTGTCGCCCAGGTGATGGACCTTGGCGGCAATGGCATCCAGCACCGGGGCGGCCTTGGTGAAGGCCGCTTCCGGGCCCGAAGCCATGACGGTGATCTGCCCCTCGGCGGCACGAACCGACCCGCCGCTGATTGGCGCATCAAGGTAGAGAAAGCCCGCCGCCTCGGCCCGCGCCGCCAGCTGGCGTGCGGCATCCGGCGCCATCGTGGCCGAGGACAGGATCACCGACCCCGCCGGAAGCGTGCTCGCCGCGCCTTCCGGCCCGAAAAGCGCCGCCTCGGTCTGGGCCGCGTTCACCACCATCAGGATGAGGACCGAGGCGCCCGCGGCGGCCTCGGCCGGGGTTGGCACCGCCGTGCCTCCCGCTGCGGCAAAGCTCTCGCGTTGGGCGTGGTTCAGATCGCAACCGGCGCACTCGAAACCCGCCCGCAAAAGCGACGTCGCCGCCCCCATTCCCATCGACCCCAGGCCTATGACCCCGACACGCTGCATGGCATTCCCCTCTGGCTCCGCGCCGAATGACAGCGCTGTCATCGGAGTGATATACAGCCTTGCAGCTCTGACGCAAGGCTGTATGTTATCGCTGTCATTCCTGCCGTGGAGCCTGTTCTTGTCCAGCCCGACCACCCTGCGCGATGTCGCCCGCCTGGCCGAGGTCAGCGAGATCACCGTGTCGCGCGTTCTGCGCGGGTTGGAGGGCATCCGCCCTGATACCCGCGCCCGGGTGTTGGAGGCGGTGCAGCGCACCGGCTATGTCGCCAACCGGCTGGCGGGCAGCCTGTCTTCGGCGCGGTCGAACCTGGTGGGGGTGGTGCTGCCTTCGCTATCGAACAACGTCTTTCCCGAGGTCATCGCCGGCGTCAGCGCAGCCCTGGCGCAATCGGGTTTTGAACTGGTCGTAGGCGTCAGCGATTATGACCTCGGTGCCGAGGAGGCGGTCGTTCGTTCGATGCTGGCCTGGAAGCCGGCGGCGATGATCCTGACAGGCTTGGATCACAGCGCGGCCACGGTGCGGCTGGTGGCCGATGCCGGGGTGCGCGTGGTCGAGATCATGGACACCGGCGGGCGGCCCATCGACACGGCGGTCGGCTTTTCGCATCGGGCGGCGGGGGCGGCCACGGTGCGCCATCTGGTCGGGCGCGGCTATCGCCGCTTTGGCTTTGTCGGCCACGACCTGACCCGCGACCGCCGCGCCGCGCTGCGGCTGGAGGGGATGACGGAAGCCCTGCAGATGGCCGGCCTCGCGGCCCCGCGCCTGCATCTGACCGGCGGGCCAAGCTCGGTGCAGGGCGGGCGGCAGGGGCTGGCGGCGCTTCTGGCCGAAGGCGCCGCTTGCGATGTGGTGATCTTTTCGAATGACGACATGGCGGTGGGCGGGGTCTTCCATTGCCTCGCCGCCGGCCTCCGGATGCCTCAGGATCTGGCGCTCTTCGGCTTCAACGGGCTGGAGGTGGGCCAGGCCCTGCCGCAGCCCCTGTCCACCCTGCGTTCGGACCGCACGCGGATTGGGGCGCTGGCGGTGCAGGCGATCCTCGCCCCGCCGCCCGCGACCGAGGCCGCGCGGCTGGTCGAGACCGGGTTCGAGATCCTGCCGGGCGCCACCGCCTGAGATGCGCAGCAAGAAGGGGCGAGAATGTTCATAGGTGCCATTGCCGATGATCTGACCGGGGCGACCGACCTGTCCCTGATGCTGGCGCGCAGCGGGATGCGGGTGATCCAGATTGCCGGCATTCCTGAAAGCACGGCGGATTTCGGCGATGCCGAAGCGGTGGTTGTAGCGTTGAAATCGCGGACCATCCCGGCGGCGGAAGCGGTGGCGCAATCGCTGGCTGCGGCGCGCATCCTGCTGCAGGCGGGGGCGGCGCAGTTCTTCTTCAAATACTGCTCGACCTTCGATTCCACCGATGAGGGCAACATCGGCCCGGTGACCGAGGCGCTGATGGCGCTTCTGGACGTGCCTTTCACCATCGCCTGCCCGGCTTTTCCGGCCAATGGCCGCAGGGTTTATCGCGGGCATCTGTTCGTGGGCGACCAGCTGTTGTCCGACAGCAGCATGAAGGACCACCCGCTGACCCCGATGCGCGATGCCAATCTGGTCAGGGTCTTGCAGCGGCAGATCGCGCAGCCGGTCTCGCTGATCGCGCAGGAGGTGGTGGCTGGCCCCGCCGCAGGTCTGGAGGCCCGCTTTGCCGAAGGGTGCGGCATCGCGATCGTCGATGCGATTTCGGACGATGACCTGATGCGGATCGGCCATGCGGCGCGCGGATTGCGGCTGGTGACCGGCGGGTCGGGCGTGGCGCTGGGTCTGCCTGCGAACCATTTGCCGCCCGACCGTGCACCGGGCGCGCCGCCTCTGCCGGTGCCGGCGGGACGGGCGGTGGTGCTGGCCGGGTCCTGCTCGGCCGCGACGCGGGGGCAGGTGGCCGTGGCCATCGCCGCCGGAATGCCCGCGCTGCGACTGGACGCGATGGAGATTGCCGCGGGCCGGATGAGCGTGACGCAGGCGCGGGATTTCGTTCTGGCCCAAAGCGACCCCCTGCCGCCCCTGGTCTATTCCAGCGCCGACCCCGCGATCATTGCCCAAGTGCAAGACGCGCTTGGCCGGGATCGGGCGGGCGGCTTGGTCGAGCATTTTCTGGCCGAACTGGCCGAAAGCCTTGCCGCTCAAGGCTTCAACCGGTTTCTGGTCGCGGGGGGCGAAACCTCGGGGGCGGTGGTTGCCGGCCTTGGCGTGCGGCGGCTGGAGATCGGCGCCGAGATCGACCCCGGCGTACCCTGGACCCGCGCCCATGGCAGGGGAGGGCCGCTGGCGCTCGCCCTGAAGTCGGGCAATTTCGGCGCTGAGGATTTCTTCCTGAAAGCATGGAGGCTTCTGCCATGACCGGCATCCTTTCCGAGGCCACGCGGACCCGCGACGAGATCGTCGCCGTGGGCCGCTCGCTGTTCGACCGCAGGCTGACGGCGGGGTCGACCGGCAATATCTCGGTCCGGCTGGGCGATGGCAGCCTGTTGATGACGCCGACCAATGCCTGCCTGGGAGAGCTGGACCCGGCCCGGCTTTCCCTGCTGGATGCCGAGGGCCACCACCTGTCGGGCGACAAGCCGACGAAAGAGGCCTTTCTGCACAGCTGTCTGTACTGCCGCAGACCCTCGGCCCATGCGGTGGTGCACCTGCATTCGACGCATTCGGTCGCGGTCAGCATTCTGGCCGACACTGACCCGAGCGACGTGTTGCCACCCCTGACCGCCTATTACGTCATGCGGGTCGGGCGCTTGCCGTTGATCCCCTATCACCCGCCGGGCGACCCGGCTTTGGCGCTGGCGGTCGAGGCGCACGCCGCCTCCCATCATGCGATGCTTCTGGCCAATCACGGCCCGGTCGTGGCCGGCACCACCCTGCGCGAGGCGCAATATGCGACCGAGGAGCTGGAGGAGACCGCCAAACTGTTCCTGATGCTCGCAGGCCGCGCCATCCGCCCGCTGACCGCCGCACAGGCCGCCGCCCTGCGCAAGTGACGCAAGGGGCCGCAGCCCGAGGCGTCACTCCGGCTGGGCGCGGGTGCGGCCGTTCAGCTGGTCGTCCAGCCTGTTCTTGACCTCCAGCAGCATCGGGCCGATCTTTTCCAGGCAAACGCTGCGCGGCAGGATGTCCACGATCCCGCCGCAGGTCAGCGCCACGACGGGAGAGCCGTCACTGGGGCGGAAGCAGACGCCGACGGCGTTGATATAGCTGTACCACGTGCCGAACACGCCGATGAAACCGCGGGTTGCCAGGTCCTGCACCGCCTCGGCCAGAACGCTGCGGGTCTGGGCCTCATGCGTGGGGTCTGCCGCGACGATCTCTTCCAGAAGCTTCGCCCGTTGCTCTTCGGCGGCGCCGGCCAGCCAGGCGATGCCCATCGCCGTGCGCCCCATCGGAATGCGCGAGCCGATGTTCAGCCGCAAGGAGACCGGGGCCATCGACCGGCAATTGGCCACATAGACCATGTCCAGCCCGTCGCGCATGCCGATCGCCACCGCAGCGCCGGTTTCGTCGGCCAGCTGCTGGATCAGGGGCTGTGCCATGGCCACCACGGCGCTGGAGCTGAGCGCGGAATAGCCCAGCGACACCGTGGCCGGCCCGATGCTGTAGCGCCCCAGGGCGGTGTCGTAATGCAGATAGCCCAGCCCGACGAGCGAGGATGTCAGGCGCGACACCGTGGCCTTGGGCAGCCCGGTACGGTCGATCAGGTCCTGGTTGCCCAGCGTCGTGTCGCTGGCGCTGAAGGCGCGCAGGATGTCGAGACCGCGTGTCAGAGAGGCCGCAGGGCTGGAGGCATCCGCGTCATCGCTGCCATCGGCGGGCTTGTTTCGTTTACGCATCGCTCATTCCTTCAGCTTTACCTTGCCTGCCCCGTCACCGCATTTTTAAAATCAGAACAAAATTTCATTTATGTTGACGGCGCCGGGCAAGCTTGTCAATGATTGTCCAAAGCGCGCCCGTTTCCATCCGACTGTCCCGACCAAGGCAGTACCTTCAGGAGCCTTGCCCGTGATCCGCTATATCCTGCGCCGCCTGTTTGCCATACCCTTCCTTGTGCTCGGGATCGTCACCCTGGCCTTCCTGTTGACCACTGTGGTCAAGGGCGATCCGCTCAGCGCCATCGTCTCCGAACGCCAGATGAACAACCCCGAGGTGGTCGCGGCGGCCAAGGCGCGCTGGGGTTTGGACAAGAGCCTGCCGGAACGCTACGCGATTTATGTCACCAATCTGGTGCGGGGCGACATGGGGACCTCCTTCATCACCCGGCGCCCGGTGGCGCAGGATGTGCTCTACCGCCTGCCCGCCACGATGGAGCTGGTGCTGGCCGCCATGGTCTTCGGCTCGGTCCTTGGCGTGTCCCTCGGCGTGCTGGCCGCCTATTACCGCAACACGGCGGTGGACCATGTGGCCCGTCTGGTGGCGCTGTTCGGGTCATCTATCCCGGTGTTCTGGCTGGGCCTTGCGCTGCTTTATGTGATGTCAGTGAAATTCGGGGTCTTGCCCGGTCCGGGGCGGGTGGATGCCCGCGCGGCGCTGCCGCCCTCGGTCACCGGGCTTCTGACCATCGACACGCTTCTGGCGGGCGATTTCAAGCTGTTCGTCGATGCGCTCTGGCATCTCCTTTTACCAGCCTTCGTGCTGGGCTGGTCCGTCGCGGGCACCATCTCGCGCCTTGTGCGGGCCAATATGCTGGAGGTTCTGGGCCGTGAGTTCATCCTGACGGCGCGCGCCAAAGGCGCGGGAGAGTTCCGTGTCGTCGTCCGCCACGCGCTTCTGAACACGCTGGTGCCGACGCTGACGGTGATCGGCTATTCCTTTGCCTATCTCCTGACCGGGGCCGTCCTGACCGAGACGATCTTCTCCTGGCCCGGCATGGGGTCCTATGCGGTGGAGGCGGCGCGGGGCCTGGATTTCCCGGCGATCATCGGGGTGACCATCGTGGGCGGGGTGATTTTCCTTCTGACCAACCTGATCACCGACATCGCCTATGTTTTCGTCAATCCGCGCGTCAGGTTGGGGTGATCTGATGACCTCTGTTCCCGCTCCGCGCCTGCGCCGCTTCCAACGTCCGCGCTGGCTTTCCCTGCCGATGGCGATTGGCCTTGCGATGATCCTGTTCTGGCTTCTGGCCACGGTCGCAGCGCCGGTGATGAGCACCTATGACCCGCTGGACATGGTGGCCCGCCGCCTGCAGGCGCCAAGCTGGGCGCATTGGCTGGGCACCGATGCCCTGGGGCGTGACGTCTACACCCGCACGATTTACGGCGCGCAGCATTCCCTGCCCATTGCGGCGATCGTGGTGGCGGCGGCGGTCAGCATCGGGGCCTTTCTGGGCGCAATCTCGGGCTTTGTCGGGGGCTTTGTCGGTTCCGCCATCATGCGGCTGGTCGATGTGACCCTGGCCTTTCCGCCGATGCTGCTGGCCATGGCGGTCGCAGCCTCGCTCGGGCCGGGCCTCGGCAATGCGGCGGTGGCGATGGTGATCGTCTGGTGGCCGGTCTATGCCCGCCTGATGCGCGCCCAGGTGCTGGAGGTGCGCGAGCGCGAACATGTCGAGGCGGCGGTGGCCGCCGGTGCCGGACGGGCCCGGGTTCTGTTCCGCCATATCCTGCCCTTGTGCTGGACCCCGGTCCTGATCAGCGCGACGATGGATCTGGGGCAGGTGATCCTGCTTGCGGCCTCCCTGTCCTTCATCGGGCTTGGCGCCACGCCGCCGACGCCGGAATGGGGCTCGATGATCTCGGACGGGGCCTCGCAGTTCTATTCCTGGTGGATCGCCCTGGGGCCGGGTCTGGCGATCCTCACCGTGGTTCTGGGATTCAACTTCATCGGCGACGGCCTGCATGATTACTTCGACCCGAGGTCCAAATGACCACAGAACCGCTGTTTGAAGTGCGCGACCTGCGCGTGGGGTTTGGCCGGGGCGGGGTTTATGCCGATGCGGTGCGCGGGATCAGCCTGCATGTGAACCCCGGCGAAGTACTTGGGATCGTGGGGGAATCCGGCTCGGGCAAGTCGGTGGGCATGCTCGCGTCGATCGGGTTGCAGCCGGAAGGCGCGCGGGTCACCGGATCGGTGCGCTTTCGCGGGCAGGAACTGGTCGGCATGTCGCGGCGCGAGTTGCAGCGCCTGCGCGGGTCACGGATCGCGATGATCTTTCAGGACCCTCTGTCCTCGCTCAACCCGGTGATGACCGTGGGCGCGCAGATTGCCGAGGCGGTGCGGCTACACAATCCCGACCTGTCGAAGAAGGCGGCCTTTGACCGCGCCAAGGACCTGCTGGCGCTGGTCGCGATCCCGCAGCCCGACCGGCGCTTGCACCAGTATCCGCATGAGTTTTCTGGCGGGATGCGCCAAAGGGTGATGATCGCGATGGCGGTGGCCAATGACCCCGACCTTCTGATCGCGGACGAGCCTACGACCGCGCTGGACGTGACGGTTCAGGCGCAGATCATGGAGGTTCTGGCCGATCTGCAGCAGCGCCTGAACCTCGGCCTGATCCTGATCACCCATGACCTTGGCGTGCTCGCCGGTCATGCCGACCGGGTGGCCGTGGTCTATTCCGGCCAGATCGTCGAGGAGGCCGGGGTGGATGACCTCTTCGCCCGCCCGAACCATCCCTACACCCGCGGGCTGATCGCCTCGATCCCCAACATGGCGCTGCAAAGCGAGCGGCTTTATTCCATCGAAGGCACGCCGCCCGCCCTGGGCAAAGTGCCCAGCGGCTGCGCCTTCCATCCGCGCTGCGCCCAGGCGCAGGACATCTGCCGCGCGCTGGCGCCGCCGGTGCATGTCACCGGACTGCACCGCGCCGCCTGTCATTTTGCCGAAGGCACCGTGGAGGCCGCACTATGACCGACATGACCCCGATCCTTTCGGTCCGCGATGTGGTCAAGCGCTTTCCCGTCAAGGGTGGCATCCTGATCGAGCGGGATGTCGGCCATGTGAACGCGGTGGCCGGCGTCTCCTTCGACGTGGCGGAGGGCGAGACCCTGGGGCTGGTCGGCGAATCCGGCTGTGGCAAATCCACCCTTGGCCGCTGTCTTCTGCGCCTGATCGAGCCGACCAGTGGCCAGACCCTCTACCGCGGCAAGGATATCAACCTGGCCCCGCCGGAGGAGATGCGCCAGCTGCGCCGCAAGATCCAGCTGGTGTTTCAGGACCCCTATGCCTCGCTCCATCCCCGCATGCGGATATCCGAGAACATCGCCGAGCCCTTGCGGATCAGCGACCTATCGCACGACGCGCGCAAGGCGCGGGTGGCCGAGATGCTGGAACTGGTCAGCCTCAACCCCGAACACGGGTTGCGCTATCCGCATGAGCTGTCGGGCGGGCAACGCCAGCGCGTCGCCATCGCAAGGGCGCTGGCGCTGAAGCCGGATGTTCTGGTGCTGGATGAACCGGTCTCGGCGCTGGACGTCTCGGTTCAGGCGGGGGTTCTGAACCTGCTGAAAGACGTGCAGCGCGACTATGGCACGGCCTTCCTTTTCATCGCGCATGACCTGTCAGTGGTGCAGCACATCAGCGACCGGGTCGCGGTGATGTATCTGGGCAAGATTGTCGAGATCGCGCCCAAGGCCGCGCTTTATGGCTCGCCCATGCATCCTTACACGCAAGCCTTGATGTCAGCGGTGCCTCTGGCCGACCCGCCGAGAGAGCGGGCGCGGACACGGATCGTGCTGAAAGGCGATGTGCCCAGCCCGATGAACCCGCCGTCCGGTTGTCATTTCCGGACCCGCTGCCCGATTGCCACCGCCCGCTGTGCCGAGGAGGCGCCGGTTCTGACCGAACTGGCGAGCGGCCATTCGGTGTCTTGCCATTACCCCGCTGCCGTCGCGACGGGACTGACTGCCCACGGCTGAGCCGCGGGATCGAGGGAGGATAAGATGACAAAGGCGACCCTGCCTCTTGCGGGCATCCGGGTGCTGGACCTGTCGCGGGTTCTGGCCGGGCCTTGGGCCACGATGAGTCTGGCCGATCTGGGTGCCGAGGTCTGGAAGATCGAGCATATCAGGGGCGGCGACGACAGCCGCGCCTGGTCGGTGCCAAGCTACAAGGGTGTGAGCACCTATTTCCTTTGCACAAATCGCGGCAAGCACAGCATCGCGCTGAACCTCAAATCGCCCGAGGGGTTGCAGATCGCGCTCGACCTTGCGGCCAAAGCCGATGTCGTGGTCGAGAATTTCCGCGCCGGAACGGTGGAGCGTCTGGGCATCGGCTACGAGGATGTGCGCAAGATCAACCCCGGCATCGTCTATTGCTCGATCTCAGGCTATGGCCAGACCGGACCGGAGCGGACGCGGCCCGGCTATGACTTCATCATGCAGGCCGAAAGCGGGCTGATGTCGATCACCGGGCAGGCAGATGGGCCGCCGAACCGTCTGGGGGTGGCGTTCACCGATGTCGTGGCGGGGATGGTCGCCACCCAGTCGATCCTCGCGGCACTTTACCAGCGGCGCGACACCGGGGAGGGCCAGTTCATCGACCTCGCCCTGCTGGAATCCACGCTGAACCTTTTGATCAATGTCGGCAGCGGCTATCTGAACGGCGGGGCTGAACCCGGGCGGCACGGCAATGCACATCCCAGCGTGGTGCCCTATCAGCTGTTTGACACGGCCGATGGCAGTCTGGCCATCGCCGTGGGCAATGACCGGATGTTTCTGGATTTCTGCGAACAGGTCATAGGTCAGCCCGCACTGGCCAAGGACCCGCGCTTTGTCACCTCGCACCAGCGGGCGTTGCACCGCGAGGCTTTGATTGCGGTGATCCAGCCGATTGTCGCGTCCCGCCCCTCGCAACACTGGCTGGCGGCTTGCTTGGCCGCTGATGTGCCCGCAGGTCCGGTCAAGACCGTGGCCGAGGCGCTGAATGCGCCCTCGGTGGTGGAGCGCGGGGTGATCCAGCGGCTTGACCACCCCGAGCTTGGCCCGATCTCGCTGATCCGCGCGGCGCATGGGCTGGCGGCGCAGCAGGCGCAAAAGCCCAAGGCGCCGCCCTTGTTGGGGGAGGATACGCTTGGCGTGCTGCGTGATGTGCTGGGGCTGGAGGAGGCCCGTATCGCGGAGCTTGTGGCCCGAGGCGTGATCTCCTGCCGCAAGGCCGTGGAAATGGAACCGCAAGCCGAGGTCGCCGCAGGATGACCGTCAGGAGAGAGCAATTCGGCACGGTCGCCCTGGTCACGATCGACAACCCGCCGGTGAATGCGCTGGCGACCTCGGTCCGTGCCCGTCTGCTGGCTCTGGCCGATGAGCTGGACGCCGACCCCGGCGTGGAAGCGGTGGTGCTGACCGGCGCGGGCAAGATCTTCGTCGGTGGCGCCGATATTGCCGAGTTCGACCGCCCGCCCGAAGCGCCGGTCTTGCCCGCCCTGATCCTGCGGATCGAGGCGGCGAAGAAGCCCTGGATCGCCGCCCTGAACGGCCTGGCGCTGGGCGGCGGGCTGGAAATTGCGCTGGGCTGCCGGTTTCGCCTGGCCTCCCCCGGGGCCAGTTTCGGCCTGCCCGAGGTCAATCTCGGCCTGATCCCCGGCGCGGGCGGCACCCAGCGTCTGCCGCGGCTGATCGGTGTTGAAGCGGCGCTTCCGGTGGTGGCCGAGAAGGTAATGCTGGATGCGGCAAAAGGGCTGGCCCTGGGCCTGATCGACCGCGTGATCGAGGGGCCGCTGATCGCCGGCGCCCTGGACTTCGCCGCCGATCTGGCAGGGCAGGCGCTGCCCCCGCTTGCGGCGCAGCGCCCGCTCGCCGACCCGGGCGCGGCGTTCTGGACCGCGGCGCAGGCCCGGATCGCCAAGGCGGCAAAGGGCCAAAGCGCGCCCTTGGCTGCTTTGGAGGCGATGCGCTTCGGGGTGGAACATGGGGTGGATGCCGGGTTCGCCCACGAACGCCAGACCTTTCTGCGGCTGAAGTCCAGCCCGGACTCCGCAGCCCTCCGCCATCTGTTCTTCGCCGAGCGCGCCGCCCCGCGCCCTTCGGCGCTGCGCGGCATTCCGCCCGTGCCGCTGCGCAGCCTGGGCGTGGTCGGGGCCGGCACCATGGGGGTGGGCATCGCGGCGGCGCTGGCCAACGCCGGATTTACGGTCCTGCTGTCCGAGCGGGATGCGGCGACCCTCGCCCGCGGCATGGATAACCTGACCCATATCTTCGAGGCCGCAACCAAACGCGGACTGACCAGCAGCGCCGAGGCCGAACTTCGCCGCGCGCGCGTCACCGGACAGGTCGGGCTGGAGGCTCTGGCCGACTGCGGCCTGGTGATCGAGGCGGTCTTCGAAGACCTCGCTGTCAAGCGCGTGGTCTTCACCGCCCTCGGTGCGATCTGCCGCCCCGATGCGATCCTTGCCACCAACACCAGCTACATCGACCCGCGCCTGATCGCCGAGGGCGTGCCGGGGCTGGAGCGCTTTGTCGGCCTGCATTTCTTCAGCCCGGCGCAGGTGATGAAACTGCTGGAGATCGTGCCCCTGCCGCAAACCGCGCCCGCCACGCTGGCCACCGCCTTCGACCTCGCGCGGCGGCTGGGCAAGGTCCCGGTGCGCGCGGGCATCTGTGACGGCTTCATCGGCAACCGCATCCTCAAACGCACCCGCGCCGCGGCCGAGGCCTTGTTGGCCGAAGGCGTGCACTATGCTGCCATCGACCGCGCGCTGCGGGGCTTTGGCTATGGCATGGGCCTGTTCGAGATGCAGGATATGGCCGGCCTCGACATCAGTTTCCTGAACCGTGCGGCGGCGCGGGCGCGGGGCGAGGCGGTACGGGAAACCCCCGGCGATCTTCTGGTCTGCGCCGGGCGCAGCGGGCAGAAGTCCGGCGCCGGCTGGTACGACTATGCCCCCGGCGACCGCAGCCCGCGCCCCTCGCCCGTGGCGGAGCGCATCATCGCCTCGCTGACCGGGCCGCTGGATACCGTCTTGCCGGAAGCCGAGATCGTCGCGCGCATTCTTGCGGCCATGGCCGAGGAGGGCCAGATGATCCTGAATGAAGGCATCGCGGCCAGCGGGGCGGATATCGATCTGGTGATGGTGCATGGCTACGGCTTTCCCCGCGTCAAGGGTGGGCCGATGTTCCTGAAATCGCACCCTTTGTCCTCCAATACATAAAGGTTCAGCATGGCTCAGAAACTTACGCTTTCCGCCTCGGCGCCCTGGTTTCGCTTCGTGCCCGATGCGGCGGATTGGGCTTCGGTCCCGTCGCGGGAGCTGATCCAGTGGTATGGCCAGATGCTGCTGGTCCGCCGGTTCGAGGAGAAGCTTCTGGATCTGGAAAAGGCCGGGCTGATCCATGGCCCGGTCCATACCTCGCTTGGGCAGGAGGCGGCGGCGGTCGGGGCCATGTCGGTGCTGGGGCGGCGCGACAAGATCAACGGTACACACCGCGCGCATCATCAGGTGCTGACCAAGCTGATCAACGCCGACCTGCCGGAGGGCTTTGACCCACGCCACGACGCCTTCACCCCGGCGATGGACGAGGCGGTCCACGCCTTCATGGCGGAAATCATGGGCCTTCGTCCGGGCTTTTGCGGCGGCCGTGGCGGGTCGATGCATGTGCGGGCCGATGCGGCGGGGGTCGTGGGCTCCTCTGCCATCATCGGCGGCAACCCGCCCCATGCGGTGGGCTATGCGCTGGCCGACAAGCTTCTGGGGCGGAACGAGATCTCGGTCACCTTCTTTGGCGACGGGGCGGCGCTGGCGGGCGGGTCTTACGAGGCGATGAACATTGCAGCGGCCCAGCAGGTGCCGGTGATTTTCTTCATTGAAAACAACCTCTACGGGGTTGCCACCCATATCGCCGACGTGACCCGCGAAACTAGGCTGTCGTCACGCGGGGCGATGCTGGGGATCCCTTCGATCGAATGCGACGGGATGGATGTGGTGGCCGTCCACCTCGCCATGGCCGAGGCGCGGCGGATCATCGGCGAGACCGGCGGCCCGGTCGTGGTGGAGGCGATGTGCTACCGCCATTTCCACCAATCCGGCGGCAGGGCCGGAAGCGATTTCGGCTATCGCAGCAAGGAGGAAGAGGCCGAATGGCTGGCCCGCGACCCGATTGCCCAGGCTGAGGCGCGGTTGACAGGGATGGGCTTGGCCAGCGCCGCCGACCTTACCCGCATCGGGCAAACCATGGCGGATGCCGTTGCCGCAGCGGCGGCGCGGCTGACCGAGCCGGTGCCCGGCGGCAATGCCCTGCGCATCCCGGCAGAGCTTTGGCCCGATCCGGCGACGCTGGACGCAGGGATCTTGGGCGACCTGTCCGAGATGGCGGGCAGCCGCTATCTCGACCATGCCGACCTCGCCCATCTGCCGCTGGAGCGGGTGAAATTCGTCACCGCCGCGTCAGAGACCCTCGCCGCCGCCATGGCGCGTGACCCGACGATCATCGTGATGGGCGAGGATGCCCACCGCCTGCGCGGCGGGGTCAGCGGATTCACCAAGGGTGCGCTGGAACTCTGGCCCGACCGGGTTCTGCCGATGCCGATTGCGGAGAATGGCTTTACCGGGGTGGCGCTGGGCGCCGCGCTCAACGGGCTGCGCCCGGTGGTGGAGATCATGTTCGGCGACTTCTGCCTTGTCGCCGCCGACCAGATCGCCAATGGCATCGGCAAGGTGCGCCACATGTTCGGCGACGGCTTCCCGGTGCCCATCGTGCTTAGGGTCCGCGTCTCGCCCCATACTGGCTACGGCTCGCAGCATTCGGGCGACCCTTCGGCGCTGTTCGGGATGTTTCCGGGCTGGCGGATCATCGCGCCGACCACGGCTTTCGACCATATCGGCCTGTTCAATGCGGCCCTGCGCTGCAACGACCCGGTGGTGCTGATCGAACATGCGGCTTTGTACCAGCAAGAGTTCGACGTGCCGAAGGGCGACCGGGAGTTCTGCATTCCCTTCGGTCGCGCCCATGTCGTGCGGAAGGGTTCGGCCTGCACGGTGCTGGCGACGACCGTGATGGTGGGCTTTGCCGTGACCGCGGCAGAGGAGTTGGGCGTGGATGCCGAGGTCATCGACCTGCGCAATCTGGATGAGCATGGCATCGACTGGGAGACGATATCGGCCTCGATCCAGAAGACCGGGCGGGTGGTGATCGCCGAACAGACGGCGCGCCGACTGTCGATGGGGGCGACCTGGGCCGCGCAGATTCAGGAGCGGCTGTTCGACTGGCTGGATCACGAGATCCTGCGCGTGTCCGGCGGACTGGCAGCACCCACTGTCTCCTCGGTGCTGAACGCGGCAGCCTTGGGCTCGGTCGAGAAGATCAAGGAGGCCTTGCGCCAGATCGCCCCGCCGCGCTGAGGCGGGCGGGGCGTTTGCCGTCAGTCCACCTGCAGGTGGCTGACGAAGCGGGCGTTGAGATAGGGCTCCACCGCGTCCGCGCCGCCCTCGGTGCCATAACCGGAATCGTTGATGCCGCCGAAGGGCACCTCGGGCAAGGCCAGGCCGAAATGGTTGATCGACAGCATGCCCGCCGGCACCTCATCGGTCAGCCGGCCCGCCTGCGCGGCCGAGCGGGTGAAGCCGTAGGCGGCAAGGCCGAAGGGCAGGCGCTGCGCCTCGGCCAGCATGTCGTCGAGCGAGGCCATTCGGACCATCAGGGCGAGCGGGCCGAAGGGTTCATCGTTCATCGCGCGGGCCTGCACCGGCACTTCGCCCAGAACGGTGGGTTCAAAGAAGTATCCCTTGTTGCCGATCCGGTTGCCGCCAGTGACCAGCCGCGCACCGGAGGCGACCGCATCCCCAACCAGCATCTCCATTGCTGCCACACGGCGGTCGTTGGCGAGGGGGCCCATCTGGGTGCCCTCGGTCAAGCCGTTGCCGACCCGAAGCTTGCCCGAAGCCTCGGCAAAGGCATCGACGAAATCGTCATAGACCGGTGCCTCGACCAGAAACCGCGTGGGCGAGACGCAGACCTGCCCGGCGTTGCGGAACTTGGCGGCCACAACCGCCGCTGCGGTCCTGCCGATATCGGCGTCCTTCAGGACGAACACCGGGGCATGGCCGCCCAGCTCCATCGTCACCCGTTTCATGTGCTGACCGGCCAGTGCCGCCAGATGTTTGCCGACTGGGGTCGATCCGGTGAAGGACACCTTGCGGATCACCGGATGCGGGATCAGGTGGGTGGAAATCTCGGCCGGCGTGCCGAAGACCAGCCCGATCACCCCGGCCGGAATCCCCGCATCGGTGAAGCAGCGGATCAGGGCGGCGGGCGAGGCGGGGGTTTCCTCCGCCGCCTTGACGATGATCGAACAGCCGGTGGCGAGGGCGGCGGCCAGTTTGCGGACCAGCTGGCTTAAGGGAAAGTTCCACGGCGTGAAGGCTGCGACCGGGCCGACCGGGTCCTTGATCACCATCTGGCGGACATGGGCCAGACGGGCGGGGATGATGCGGCCATAGGTGCGGCGGCCCTCTTCGGCGAACCAGTCGATCAGGTCGGCGGTCGAGGCGACCTCGGTCCGCGCCTCGGCCAGAGGCTTGCCGTTTTCCTGGGTGAGCCAGCTGGCCACCGTCTCGGCCCGTTCGCGCAGAAGCTGGGCTGCCGCGCGCATCAGGCGGTAGCGTTCAAAGACCGAGGTGGCGCGCCACACACGAAAGCCCGCGTCGGCGGCGGCAAGGGCCTCGTCCAGATCGGCGATGCCGGCATGGGCGACATGGCCGATCACCTCTTCGGTGGCGGGATTGATCACCGGCAGGCGGCGGCCGTCGCCAGCAGCGCGCCACTTGCCGGCGATCAGCAGCAGGGTGTCGGGATAGGCGGTGATGGCTTGGTCCGGCATGGCGGGCTCCTTCGGCAAGGCGGTTCAGGGAATGACAAGTTCGATCAGGAAGGGGCCGGGGCGCTGGTTCGCGGCGCTGAAGGCCTCGGCGAAGGCGGCAAGCGTGTCAACCCGTGCAGCCGGAACGCCAAAGCCCGCCGCAAGCGCGGGCCAGTCGATGTCGGGCCTGCCCAGGTCGAAGAGGCGGGCGCTGGCCGGGCCCTCCGCCGCGCCGACATTCTTCAACTCGCCGTCCAGGATGGCATAGCGACGGTTGGACAGGATCACCGTGGTGACATCCAACCCTTCCCGCGCCTGGGTCCAGAGCGCCTGCAGCGAGTAAAGGGCCGAGCCATCCGCCTGCAGCGTCACGACCCGCCGACCCGGCGCCGCAACGGCAGCTCCGGTCGCCAAAGGCAAGCCGCAACCGATGGCGCCGCCGGTCAGCTGCAGCCAGTCATGCGGGGCGGCATCGGCGGTGCCGGTATAGAACTCGCGTCCGAAGGTGACGCTTTCATCCACCACCACGGCATTTTCCGGCAGCAGTGCCTGAAGGACAGCAGCGACCGAACCCGAGGTGATCGCGGTCCCTGCCAGCAGGGGCAGGGCGGGCGGCGCCAGGCGCGGGGCGGGTGCGGCGGTCACATCCAGAAGCTTGGCGAGACGCTCCAGCGCCTCCACCGCGTCCTCGGCCGGGGTGGCGAGGCTGTGGAGCGTGCAGCCCGCCGGCTCCGGCACGCCGGGCTTGCCCGGATAGGCGAAGAAGGCGACCGGACGCAGCGCACCGGCGAGGACAAGCTGCGTGGTGCCGGCCAAAGCGGCGACGGCCTCGTCGACCGGGTAGGGCAGGCGGGTGACGCCATGCCGCCCGGCGCCGCGTTCCACCCTTGCTATATGGGTCGGGCCGAACAGCCGCGCACCGGTCTTGGCGGTGATGGCGGCGGCCAGGGCCAGCGGGCGGGCGCGCAATGCCGCATCGCCCAGCATCAGCACCGATTGCCCCGGCCCCATCAAGAGCTCTGCCGCCTTCTCAACCGCCGCCTCGTCGGCAAGCGCCGCAGCGGGCAGGTTCAGCCGGGGGGCGACCACGCCGCCGGGGTTCCAGCAGGTGTCGGAGGGCAGGGCCAACACGGCCACGCCGCAGGGCTGGGTCGCAGCCTCGGCCACGGCCCGCGCGGCATCCTGTCCGACATCCGCCGCCTGAAGACTGCGGCGGACCCATTTCGCCACCGGCTTTGACAGGCTTTCGATGTCCGAATTCAGCGGCGGGTCCAAAGGCGCGTGATAGGTCGCCTGATCGCCCACGAGGTTGACCACCGGGCTGCGCGCCCGCATCGCGTTGTGCAGGTTGGCAAGCCCGTTGGCGAGGCCCGGCCCGCAGTGCAGCAGCGTCGCGGACGGCCTCTCGGCCATCCGGGCATAGCCGTCCGCGGCGCCCGTCACCACCGTCTCGCTGAGGCAGGGCACCGCCCGCATCTGGGGGAATTGGTCAAGGGCCGCGACGAAATGCATCTCGCTGGTGCCCGGATTGGCAAAACACGTGTCGATCCCGCTCGCCAGCAGGCTGCGCACCAAACTCTCTGCACCCAACATTCCCGTCTTCCCTTCCATCATATATCAAACAGCCTATAGCGACGCCCCGAAACGCGCCACCGGGGCGCCCGCGACATCCGCGCGGCAGGCGATCAACCGCCCGGGCGAGATGATACGCGCGCCATCCCGGCGTGTCAGGCCGGTAACGAACAGGGTTTTCATATCAGCACCCCCAAAGCAGGGCATCGTCGGCGCCGCCATCGGCACCGCGATCCTCCGGAGCAGGCTTCCGTCCGGGGCAAAGACATTCAGGCAACCGACCGAGACGCCCGCGCTCCAGTAATTGCCTTCGACATCGATGGCCGCGCCGTCGGGCAGGCCTGTGGCCTCGTCGGGGGCGGCGAAGATTCTGGGGTTGCGCGTGGCGCCTGTGGCGGGATCAAAGTCATAGGCCTTGATGAAGGGGCCGCGGGAATCGGCGTGATACATGGTGCGGTGATCCGGGCTCCAGGCCAGACCGTTGGAGACATGCAAGCCTTTGGAATGCGTGGTGCATTCCCCTTCAGGCGTGATCCGGAACAGGGCGCCGGTCGGCTGGGCCGGTCGCGCCACATGCATCGAGCCCACCCAGAAGCAGCCGTCGGGGCCGACCTTGCCGTCGTTCAGCCGGTTGACCGGCGCGCCAACGTCAGGGGTCGCCAGAAGTTCCAGCTTGCCGGTCGCCGGGGTGAAGAAATGGACCGCAGTCCGCAATGAGACGATCAGCCGGTCATCCGTCGTCAGCCCGATGCTGGTCACCTGATCGGGCATGTCGTGCCGCGTCACCTTGCCGCTGCCCGGCGCGTGGCAGTAGAGGGCGGCGGCGGGGATATCGACAAACCACAGGACGCCCCGCTCGGCATCCCAGACCGGCCCTTCGCCGATCCCGGTTTCAAGGTCGACACACTCGGTAAAAACCCATGAATCCTTGGGCATATGGCCCCCTTCCGGCGCCTCAAGCCCCGGTATTGCTGCCGACACGCCTGCGCGCGCCGGGTTTTGATGTTTCAGCCCGTGAAAACCGGCCAGATCGAAGTTGCGTGGATGCAATTTGTCATACAGGATATATCAAAACCAGCAGAATCATGCAGCCAAGAGGGTTAAATTGCGGAACAAACTGCGCCAGCGGCTTGCCTCGGGGGAGGTTTGCGCCAATGGCTGGCTCTCGCTTCCCAGCGGCTACAGCGCCGAGGTCATGGCGCGCTGCGGCTGGGACAGCCTCACCGTCGATCTTCAGCACGGGGTCCAGGACTACATGAGCCTGGTGAGCTGCTTTCAGGGCGCCGCTGCCTCGGGGGTGCCGCTGATGGCGCGGGTGCCCTCGAACGAGACGGGGATCATCGGCAAGGCGCTGGATGCGGGGGCCTGGGGGGTGATCTGCCCGATGGTCAACAGCGCCGCCGAGGCCGAGGATTTCGTCGCCGCCTGCTATTATACGCCGAAGGGCGCGCGCTCAAACGGGCCGAACCGCGCGGCGGCCTATGGGGAACCGGGGGCCACGTACCAGAGCTTCGCCAATGACGAGGTGCTGGCGATCCCGATGATCGAGACGGTGCAGGCCGTGGCGGCGCTGGAGGAGATCCTGGACGTGCCGGGGGTCAGCGGCGTCTATGTCGGCCCGAGCGATCTGTCCTTCACCATGGGCTATGCCCCGGCCTTCGACCGCAATGAGCCGGATGTGCTGGAGGTCTATCGCCGGATCCTGGCTGAAACGGCCAAACGCGGCCAGTTCGCCGGCATCCACTGCATCTCGCCCGAATACGGGCGCCGGATGGCAGCGATGGGTTTCCGGCTGATCACGCTGGCCAGCGATGCCGCGCTGATGGCCCTTGCGGCGCGGGAATGCCTTGGCACGTTTCGCAAGGCGGAGGGGTGATGCTCCTCCCCTCACAACGCCTGGCGGAGTTGGGTTTGCACTTGCCGCCGCCGCGCCCACCTGTCGGGAATTTCGCCACGGCGGTGCGGCACGGCGATCTGCTGTTCCTCTCCGGTCAGGGGCCGGTGACGGCGGAGGGGGTCAAACACACTGGCAAGGTGGGTGCTACGGTGACCGAGGTGGAAGCGCGGACCCATGCGAGGCTCGTCACGCTGAACCTGCTGGCGGCGGCCGCGGCGGAACTCGGTTCGATCGACCGGATCGGGCGGATCATCAAGGTCCTGGGTTTTGTCAACGCCGCGCCGGACTTTGCGCGCCACCCCGCCGTCATCGACGGGTGTTCCGACCTTTTGCTGGACATTTTCGGGCCGGAGCGCGGCCGCCATGCCCGCTCGGCCATCGGCGCGGGCAGCCTGCCAGGCCAGATCACCGTCGAAATCGAGATGATCGTCAGTTGCGCCGCCCCCGATGCGCCCGGGCTGACCCCAACGCAGGATCATGCGGCATGACCGGGAGCGCGGGCGAGCCACTGGGCATCGGGGCCAAACCAAGCCTGTCCGAGCAGGTCTATCGCAACCTGCGGCTTTCCCTGATGTCGGGTGAGTTTCTGCCCGGGACGCGTCTCAACATCAGCCGGCTTGCCGAAGGCTTTGGCGTCTCGGCCACGCCGGTGCGTGAGGCCGTCTTTCAGCTGGTCCGCGAACAGGCGCTGGAGCTGCGGCCCGGTCACCAGCCCCGGGTGCCCGTGCTGGAAATCGGGCGCTACATCAACCTGCGCGAGACCCGCGCCCCGCTGGAGCGTTTGGCCACGGAACTCGCGGTGGCCCATATGACCGACGCCGATCTGGCGACCTTGCACGCCCTGCATGACCGTTTCGTCGAGCGGGAGCGCGCCGAAGACTGGCGCGGCGCGCTGGGGGCCAACCGCGCGTTTCACTTCCACGTCTATGCCGCCGCGCGCAATCCGGTCCTGATCGGGGTGATCGAGAACCTTTGGCTGATCGCCGGGCCCTTCACCGCCAACCAGTATCCGGGCCTGCGCAATGCCCAGATCTCTCCGCATCCGCATGAGATCCTGATGGAGGCCATCGCCCGCAGATCCGCGACCGAGGCCGGCGATGCGATGGTGAACGACCTGCGCGACGGGTCCTTCCGTCTGTTGCGCCAGATGGAGGCGGAGCGGGCGCAGGACACTCCCCCTCCCAACCCGATACAGGACGAGACGCCATGACCGCCAAAGCCGCCCTTCATGCCCCGCGCCACTGGGAGGCGCCCTTGACCGCGCTGGACAAGGGCGTGCCTGCCCTCGCGGCACCTGTGCCGCTGGATCAGGTGGCGGCCCAAGGCTGGAACCTGCTGCGCGAGGATCTGCCCCTGCCGGTCGCCGTGATCCGGCAGGAGCTTCTCTTGCACAACAGCGCCTGGATGCGCGGGTTTTTGGCCGATGCCGGGGCGGATATCGCGCCGCATGGCAAGACGACGATGGCCCCCGCCCTCTTCGATCTGCAACTGGCCGACGGCGCTTGGGCGATCACCGTCGCCACGATGCAGCAGTTTCAGGTGGCCGTGGCCTTTGGTTACCGGCGGATGTTCATGGCCAATCAGGTGGTGGGTCGTCAGGCCATGCGCGATCTGGCGGCGACGCTGAAGGCCCATCCCGAGGTGGAATTCTTCTGTCTGGTCGATGACCTGGCCAATGCTGCAGCCCTTGCGGCGGCGGCGCGCGCGGGGCGGTTGGACCGCCCGCTGAAGGTTCTGGTCGAACTCGGCTATGAGGGCGGGCGCACCGGATGTCGCACCGTAGATGGCGCCCTGATGCTGGCGCGGGCTGTGGCGGCAGAGGCCCCCGCGCTTTGCCTTGCGGGGATTGAGGGCTTTGAAGGCCTGATCCGCAACGATGGCGCGGCGGAGTCGCTGGCGCAGGTCAATGCCCTTCTGGACGGGATGGTCACCCTCGCCGAAACCGTCGAGGCCGAGGGGCTGTTCGACCCCGGCGAGGTGCTGCTTTCGGCCGGCGGTTCGGCCTATTACGACATCGTGGCGCAAAAGCTGGGGGCGGTGCAGCTGCGCCATCCCAAGCGCGTGCTGATCCGTTCGGGCTGCTACATCACCCATGACTCGATCCTTTACACCCGCGCGCAGCAGGCTTTGCGCCAGCGCGATCCGGACCTTGCCAACAGGGGCGGCGGCCTTCAGGCGGCGCTGGAGGTCTGGGCCTATGTCCAGTCGCGGCCAGAGCCGGGCAAAGTCATCGTGGCATTCGGCAAGCGCGACACCTCCTATGACGATCTGCCGCTGGCGCTGAAATGGTTCCGAACCGGCATGTCGGCGCCAGAGACCATGCCGGAAGGCCATGTCGTGCTGCGCCTGAACGACCAGCATTGCCATCTGCAGGTACCCGAGACCTCGCCCCTCAAGGTCGGCGACATGATCGGCTTTGGCATCTCGCACCCCTGCCTCACCTTCGACAAATGGCGGCTGATGCATCTGGTGGACGAGGGCTACACCGTCACCGGATCGCTGCGCACCTATTTCTGACCGCCCCTTCAAGGAGACCCCCTATGACACAAGGCAAAGTCGTGATGATCACCGGTGCCGCGATGGGCATCGGTGCTGCCACAGCGCGGTTGGCGGCAGAGGCGGGGTACCGCGTGGTGCTGGCCGACATCAACCTGGAGAAGGCCGAGGCTGTGGCGGCGGCCATCGGGCAGGGGGCCAGGGCCCAACGGCTCGACATCTGTTCCGAGGCGGAGTGGACCGCCGCCTTGGATGCGGTCTGGGCGCGCGAAGGGCGGCTCGACTGCCTGATCAACAATGCCGCCATCGTGCACACGGGCTGGGTCCGCGACGTCTCGCTGGCCAAGCACCATGCGACGATGGAGACCAATTTCTTCGGCGCGGTGATCGGCATGACCCTGGCCCTGCCGCGCTTCAAGGCGCAGGGGTCGGGGCATCTGATCTCGGTCTCCAGCATGAACGGCTTCATCCCCTATCCGGGGATTGCCAGCTATGCCGCAGCCAAACACGCCCTGCGCGCCTTCCACGCCGCCTTTGCGATTGAAGAACGTGGCGGGCCGGTCGATTTCACCCTGATCTACCCGACCGCGACCGAAACCCCGATGCTGGCCAAAGAGGCCGAGGATGACGCGATGGCGCTGGCCTTCTCGGGCACGCCCGTGACACCCGAAACCGTCGCCGCCCGCATTGTCGAGGCGATGGCGACCCGCCCGGTCGAGGTCTTCGTTCCGCCAGAGCGGGGCGAGGCGGTCAAGCAACTAGGCATCAGCCCAAGCGCGATGCTGGACTATGTCGAGAAGAACGAGGCGATCGGGCTGGAAAAGCTGCGCCTGCGCCGCGCGCAAGCGGCAAAAGGCTAGCGGGGCGTCGGCCCCGGCGGTTCAACCCGCCGGGGCAAGGTTTCAACGCCGCAGACGGGCGAGGGCGGCGAAGGCGTCTTCGGTGGCCGTCAGCGCCCCGTCGATCACCGCGGCGTCATGGGCGGTGGACAGGAACATGTTGTGGCGGTGGTTGAGGTAAACCCCGCGCATCAGCGCTTGCTGGCAGAACTGCTCGCCCAGCGAATTGGTCGCATCGTCGCCCTTGAACAGCAACAGCGGCATCACCGCTGGGCCGGAGATTTCGATCTGAAAACCATGCCGGGCCGATTGTTCGTAAAGCCCGGCCGCAAACCGCTCTCCTGCCGCTTTCATCACGGCGGGACCGCCGATCCGGTGCAGAACCTTCACGGTGGCGACTGCGGCGGCCATGGGCGCGCCGGCATACCAGAAAGACCCGGTGACAAAGACCTTGGCTGCGGCTTCGCGGAAGGCCTCGTTTCCGGTGACGGCGGCGAGCGCCTGACCATTGGCGATGGCCTTGGAATAGGCGGACAGGTCAGCCTGGACGCCCACCTCCTCCCAGCTGCCACCAAGGTTCAGCCGGAAGCCCGCGCGCACGTCATCGACGATCAGCGCGGCGCCCAGCCGGTCACAATGGGCGCGGGCGGCGGCGGCAAATTCGCGGGTCGGCAGCTCCTGCGTCTGGGCAAGGTCATGGCGGTAGCCCGAGACGATGATGGTGGCGAGATCGTCGCCAGCCTCGGCCACCGCCGCCTCAAGGCTGGCGACGTCGTTGAAGGTAAAGCGGATCAGATGCACCCGATCCTCGGCCGTCACCCCCACCAGCGACGGCGAGCACCAGGGCGCTGCCCCGTGATAGGCGCCCTTAGCCGCCAGCACCTTGCGCCGCCCGGTGCCCGCCCGCGCAATGGTGACGCAAGCCGTCATCGCGTCGGTGCCGTTCTTCTGGAACATGGCCCAATCCGCATGGGGGATGGTCTCGGTCAGAAGTTCGGCCAGTTCCACCAGATGCTCGGTCGGGCCATCGACGCAATCGCCCTTCTCAAGCTGGCGGCGCACCGCCTCGTCCACCTCGGGATGCTGGTAGCCCAGAACCATCGGCCCCCAGGCGCACATGAAGTCGATGTAGCTTCTGCCATCCACATCGGTGACGCGCGCACCCTTTCCGCCGCTGAAGAACTGCGGAAAGCCGCGCGGCACGGCGGCGGCGCGCTGGTGACCCCAAAGGCCGCCCGGCACGACCCGCGCCGCACGGGCGCGCAGCTCGGCATCGCGGCCAGAGATTTCGAGGGGCAAGACATCTTTCATGGCATTCTCCTGCATCATCTGCGGTTTCAGCATTGCGGGGTCAGCGCGGCATCCGCGCCTGACCGTAATAGGGGTAACGGCGGTGGACCTCGGCCATCTCGGCCTCGGACAGAAGCACGGGCTCACCCGCCTGCCGGGCGAGGATGTACTGGCGCGCCAGCATCTCGAGCTTGACCGCCAGATCCAGCGCCTGGGTCAGCGTGGTGCCCAGGGTGATCATGCCGTGATTGGCCATGAGGCAGGCCTTGTGGCCAAGGCTCGCCTCCACCACCGCATCGGCCAGCGCGTCTGAGCCTAAGGCCTCATACCGGGCGCAGGGGATCGTGTTGCCGCCAAAGCTCGCCACCATGTAATGGAACGGCGGGATCGGCTGGCGCAGGCAGGACAGGGCGACGCAATTGTCGGCATGGCTGTGGACCACGGCCTGCACATGCGGATTGTGGCGCATCGCCTCGGTATGGAGCCGCCATTCGGTCGAGGGGACGCCGGAGGTGCCGGGCACCAGTTCCCCGTCCAGATCAAGCGCCACGATGCCTTCTTCCGTCAGGTTCGAGGCCCGCGCCCCTGTCGGTGTGATCAGGATATGGTCGCCGTGCCGGAGACTGATATTGCCGGAACTGCCGTGGTTCAGGCCCGCCTCCTCCAGAAAGGCGACAGCGGCCACCATCTCAGCGCGTTTTATCGTTTCGGTCATGCGCAGGGGCCTTTCCGCTGTGTCATCATGGGTTTGGCGGTGCGTGGGTTCATCTGTCCCTCATCTGCGTTGCATGGCGTCAAGGGCGCGGGCCAGCACATCCTCCGGCCCGATCTTGCCTGACTTCAGGAACAGCGCCATCGGCACCGGCAGCTCGGCCTGGCAAAAGCCGCTGCCCAAGGGGCCATCGGGCAAGGCGCGCATCCGGCGGATGCCGAGGGCGGCCACCACCGCGCCCGAAGTCTCGCCGCCCGAGACGACAAGACGGCGGATGCCCCGGTCGCGCAGACCTGCGGCGACGGCGGAGAGCAAAGCCTCGGCCCGCCGCGCGGCGCCGATCGGGCCGAGGGTTTTCTGTGCGCGCTCCACTCCAGCCTCGGTGGTTTCGGTGGCGACGCAGAACGGGGTGGGGCCGATGCGTGGCGTCGCCCAGTCCAGCGCCGCGGCGATCAGCGCCGCATCGGGGCGCGGGTCGGCGGGGTCAAGGGTGAAGACCGGGCCATGTTCGGCGAAGCGGGCGATCTGCGCGGTGGCGGTGGGCCCCACACTGCCCACGATCACCGCGCCCGGCCCTTCGACCCGCGCGAGCGGCGCCTTGCTTGCCGTCTCAGCGGCCAGCCCCAGCGCATAGCCGATGATCAGGGGATCGCTCCCCACCACAACCGAAGCGCGGCGGAGCGCCAGCGCCACGGTCACCGCCACATCGCCGTCGTCGCTGGTATCGGAGAGGACATGCCGCGCACCGCCGTCAAGCAGCACCTGCCAAGCGGCTGCGGCCACCTCGACGCCCTGGCGCAGCACCGAATGCGGCAAGAGGGCCACCGGGCTGCGGGTCTGACCGGACAGGAAGCGCGCCAGATCCGGGTCGGGCATCGGGGTGAGGGGGTCCTGCCGCTTGATCGATTCCGTCACCAGCCGCCCGCGATAGAAGAGATAGCCCTGATGCACCGTGATGCCATAGGCGGGGAACCCCGCGCTCATAAGCACCGGCGCGCCCCCGGCGCGGTCGCTGAGGAAGTCGGCGGCGGGGCCGATGTTGCCCTCTGCCGTGCTGTCGAAGGACCCGCTGGCCTTGTAGGCCAGACGCGGGCAACCGGCGGCAGACAGCGCCTCGGCTGCGGTGGCGATGAAGCCCAGCGCCTCTGGCACCGGCAGAAGCCGGGCGCGGGTGGCGAGGATGGCGATCTGGCCCGAGGGCCCCTCGGCCAGGCCTTCGGGCAGGAAGGAGACCGGGGCTTCGATGCCCAGGGCCTCCAGCTTGCCCGCGACCAGCATGGCGCCGGTGAAATCGTCCGCGATGATGCCCAGATTTGCCGCCATCTAATCCCTCAACATTTCGCGGGCGATGATGATCTGCTGGATCTGCGAGGTGCCCTCGTACAGCCGGAACAGCCGCGCATCGCGGTAGAAATGCTCGACCGGCGAGGCGCGCATATAGCCGGCACCCCCGTGGATCTGCACGGCGCGGTCCGCGACGCGTCCCACCATCTCGGAACAGAAGAGCTTGGCACAGGCGGCGTCCTGCACGATGCTTTCGCCCGCATCGAAGCGGCGGGCGGCGTCCTGCACCATGGCGCGGCCGGCGAAGGTTTCGGCCGCGCTGTCGGCGAGCATGGCCTGGATCAATTGGTGCGCGCCGATCGGCTTGCCGAATTGCACGCGGGTCCGGGCAAAGCTGACCGATTCCTCGCACAGCCGCTGCGCAAGGCCCGCGCAGACGGCGGCAATGTGCAGGCGGCCCCGGTTCAGCACCTTCATCGCGGTCTTGAAACCTTGCCCCTCGACCCCGCCGATCACGGCATCAGCGGAAATTTCGCAGTCCTGCAGGATGACGTCGCAGGTCTTGGTGCCGCGCTGGCCCATCTTGGCGTCGATGGGGCCAAGGCTCAGACCCTTGGCATCGCGCGGCACCAGAAACGCCGTCACGCCCGAGGCGCCCGGCCCCCCGGTGCGCGCCATCAGGGTGAAGACATCGGCATGCGGGGCGTTGGTGATATAGCGTTTGGTGCCGTTCAGGATATAGCGGTCACCTGCGCGCCGCGCCGTGGTCTTGACCGAAGCCGCATCCGAGCCGACATCGGGTTCGGTCAGGGCGAAGGAGCCGATCACTTTACCCGTAGCCATCTGCGGCAGCCAGTGGCGCTTCTGCGCCTCGGTCCCGTCGGCGATGATGCCCTGCGAGCCGATCCCGTTGTTGGTGCCAAAGACCGAGCGGAAGGCGGGCGAGGTCTGGCCGATTTCCAGCGCCACCCGGACCTCTTCCTCCATCGTCAGGCCAAGACCGCCGTATTCCCCGGGGATCGACAGGCCGAACAGGCCCAGATCGCGCATTTCTGCGATGAGACGGGGCGGGATGGCGTCGGTCTCTTCGACCTCGGCCTCGGCGGGGACCAGCCGTTCGCGGACAAAGCGGCGCACCGTCTGCACCAGGCTTTCCAGCAGCTCCGCGTCCCTGATCACCTGCGCCTCCATTCCGGCTTCCGGGGCAGACTGGCACAGTCACCAGCATGTCGCAACAAAAATGGTCATAAATTCCACTTACGAATGCGGGACTGCAGCCCCCACCTTGGCCTTGTCCGTCACCGCCGGATCAGGCTGACCCGACTTGCGGCCCTTGCGGCTCCGCTTGCGGCCCGCCGGGTCGTGCAGCCGGCTGATGATCCGCTGCGCGCCTTCGCGCAAATCGCGCACCAGCAGGTCGCCGGCCTCCATCGGCGAGCGGCGGCGCAGGGCGTCGAGGATCATCAGATGCGGGTGGGCGTCGGTGGGCATTTGCACCGCATGGGGTAACTGCTCGGCCACGAAGGGGCCGGACAGAAGCCAGAGGTTTTCAATCACACCGACCAGAACCGCATTGCGCGAGGCGCGGTAGAGGCTGAGATGGAAAGCCTGATTGGCCAGCACCGCCGCGCGCCAGTCGCGGTCGTGGATGCCCTGAGCATAGGCGTCATGGAACGTCTTCAGGGCGTCAATCTCGTCCGGCGTGATATGGACGCTCGCCAGTTCCCCGGCCAGACGTTCCATCGGTACACGGGTGTCGCGGATGTGAAGATAGGCCGTCAGATCCAGCACCGGCACGCGCGGCTGAAAGCCGGGCCGCAGCTCCAGGGCCCCTTCGCGGATCAGCTGGAACACCGCCTCGCGCACCGGGGTTGGCGAGGTGTCGAGCCGTATCGCCAGCTTGCGGATGCTGATCCGGCTGCCCGGCGCATGCAGGCCCGTCATCAGCTCGTCGCGCAGATGGGCGTAGATCCGGGCCGAGAGGCTGTCGCGCGTGATGTCGGGGTCGGGTTCAGCCATGGTCTGCTTGCTTTCCGGCGGTTCATTCCCGCCCCTTCCTGACAGAGATCCTTGCCCGGGCAAGATGAAACCGGAATGGCCAGGCGGGCAGGGTGCCGGTCAGGCGCGCCTGTCCACCTGCATCGGCAGGCTTTGTAGCTGCCCCATGATATGGCCGGGAATCCACTCCGCCGCCTGTGTCCCGGGAGAGAAGTGCAGGTCGCGCGCGGCGAAGCCTTCCAGCAAAAGGCGCGTCAGCATGACGCCGACATAACGGCCCGGGCAAATATGGGCGCCGCCGCCAAAGGTCATCAGGCCCTGCTGCCGGCGGTTCGGGTCGAACCGCCCCGGGTCGGGAAAGGCCGCCGGGTCCAGATTGCCCGCGCCCCACATCATCACGACCATGGTGCCGGCAGGGACCACCATCCCGTCACGTTCAAAATCCGCGAGCAGGTAACGCTTCAGATACAGAACCGGCGGCTCCATCCGCAGCGCCTCGGCAATCGCCTTGGCGAGCAGGGGGGGAGAGGAGCGCATCTCCTCCAGCACTTCGGGATGGCGGGACAGGCTGAAACAGGTGTTGGCGGTGGCAAGGGCCGCGGTGTGAAAACCGTCGATCAGATTGCCCGAGAGGACCTGCCCGACGCTGCGGGGCAGGATGCCGGTGACATGGATATCTTCAGGGAAATCAAGGTCCTTGATCTGACGCTCGATCTCCAGCAAGTCGGGGTCGCCGCGTGCGAGGCCGCGCTCGGCGGCGGCATCAAGGATCTTGGCATAGGCGTCAAAGGCCAGATCCAGCAGCGCCAGATCGTCCAGATTGCGCTGCAGGACAAAGAGGCGGGTCATGCGGCGGACGGCTTCGGTCATCCGCGCCACCTCATCCGCGGTCAGCTGCAAGAGCCGGGCCCAGAAGCCGACGGTAAGCGCTTCTGCGACCAGGGGCACGAAGTCGATCTCGGTGCCGATGGGCAGACCGTCGAGGATTTCGTCCACCAGGGCGCGGACCAGACCCTCCATGTCGCCGACCCTCTTGGGGCCGATCCAGTTCAACAGGATGCGGCGGGTCGCGCCGTGGATCGGCGGGTTGGTGAAGAAGATCTGGGTCGCCAACACCTCTGCCACGCGCTTGCCGGCGGCCGGAACGGTGCCCGGCGGCGCATCGAGCCGCCCCGGAAAGGCCACGCCGGGCGGCACGTTGCCGACCTGAGCGGCGGTGCCAAAAGCCAGAAGATCGGCATGGCGGAAGACGACAAGGGCCATGTCCTCGGATCGCAAATAGCGCGGCTGGTCTGATGCGAAAATCTTGGCGCAAAAGGCCTGGAAATTGTCGCGCCCGCCGGTGAAGCCGGCCTGTTCAAGGGTCTGCAAGGCGGAGATGTTCAAAACCTCGGGCAAGGGGCGCTCCTTGAGTCAGGGAAGGGCTGGCGGGTCAAAGGGCGGGACCGGAAGGCCCCGCCCAAGGTGCTTCACTCGCCGATCGAAATCTCGGCCAGCGGGGTGTTGCAGCAGACGCTGAAGCGCACGCCCGTCACACCCTTGCGATAGGCGAGGATCAGGTCGGGGTTGATCATCGGCAGGAAGATCCCGGTGTTGTCGATGATATCGGCCGCTTCGAACCACTTCTTGGCGGCGGCTTCGGCGGTCGGCGCCGACAGGGCCGCATCCATGATCCCGCGCATGTCGTTGTTCAGGATCGAGGGGTCACGCTCGCCCCCGGCGCGCTTGGCCCAGGTCGAGCCGGGCGCGAGGCCGAAGTAGTCGATGAACTGCGAGGTGCCGTAGAAGTCGGGCGCGTAGAAGACAGCGGTAAGCGGGATGCCGTCGCTGTTGATCACATCGCGCCAGTTCGACAGCGGCATCGGCGCCAGGGTGACCTTGATGCCGACCTTGGACAGATCCTGCTGCACCTTCTGCATCATCAGGCCGAAGTCGACGCCATAGACGTTCATGTCGGGATAGATCGATTCAATCTCGAACCCATCCGGATGCCCGGCCTCGGCCAGCAGCTTCTTGGCCAGTTCGACGTTATATTCCGGCACCTTGTGACCATCCGCCCCCGGGAAGCCCGGGGCCACCGGCACCGCGATCTCATGGCCGGCACCGCCCACCACCAGATCGATCAGCGACTTG
This sequence comes from Rhodobacter sp. P2_H5, assembly GCF_056403335.1. Taxonomy (NCBI): domain Bacteria; kingdom Pseudomonadati; phylum Pseudomonadota; class Alphaproteobacteria; order Rhodobacterales; genus Rhodobacter; species Rhodobacter sp. P2_H5. The sequence continues at coordinate 110,908 of NZ_JBFUFS010000002.1, forward strand.
CGGTCAATCGCGGCCGAGATCGCCGCGCGGACCTTGGCATCCAGCGGCACCTTGTTGTTCTTGGCCCCGGGCGAAAGCGCCAGATAGACGAAGTTCAACGAGGGCAGGTTTTCGACCACCACGTCAGAGCCGGTCAGGCTTTTCGCCGTTTCGGCATCGATCTGCTGGGCGATGTCGACCGAGCCCGATTGCAGGGCCTGCGCCTGGGCCACGGCATCCTTGATCTGGCGGAACACCACTTCCGGCACCTTGGCCGGGTTGGGGCCCCAGTAAGCGTCGTTCTTCTTCAGGCGCAGTTCGGCGTTCGGCTCGTAGCTGCCCAGAACGAAGGGCGCGGAGCCAGCGGAATGGGTCAGGAACCAGGCCTCTGCCGTGTCCTTGTCAACCGCCGTCGCATCGGCCAGCCCGCCATTCGCGGCCACAAGGTCGCTGTTCAGGACCGCCATGTAGGACGACGCGAGGATCTGCAGATATTCCGAGTTCGGTGCGGCCAGCTTCAGGATCACGGTCGCTGCATCAGGCGTCTCGATCGAGGCGATCGGATCGACCATGAAGGTGGTGTTGGTCTTGAGGTTCTTCAGCCGCTCGAAGGTCCATTTCACGTCCTTGGATTCGACCGGCGAGCCATCGGCGAATTTCGCCGCCGGGTCGAGGTGCAAGGTGATCTGGGTCTGCTCGGGATTGACCTCCCAGGCCTTGGCCAGCAGCGGCTGCAGCTTGTTGTCCTTGTCCAGCGTCACGAGGGATTCATAGGCCGAGGAGTTGAAGATCTGGCAGGTGTCGCACCAGGCGTGCTGCGGGTCGAGCGAGTTGATATCCATGTCGCGCGCGATCACCAGGGTGCGGGCCTCGGCGAAGGCGGTGCCGGACAGGGCCGCGGCAAGGGCCGCCGACAGCACGAGGCTGCGCGGCTGGAACAGTCTGGGTAGTCTCATCATCTGGTCTCTCCACTGTTGCGATTGGCGGGATTCTTTGGCCCGTTCTCTGATCCGGACCCGGCATCGCCATGCGTTCTTCCTGCCGGGGTAACGAGACGTCAAAGCGACTCGACTTTAATATGGAACTTAATTTCACATTTAATCAATCTTTCTCTTGTCGCGCGGTTCATTTCGGCAGGTGGGGTCGCGGGCTTGGTGAAACTGGCATCGTCGGGAAGGGCACGACGGGGGCAGGACGGCCTTGGCGCCCTGCGTCATGGCAATTTTGCTATAGGCGCGGATTCCTTGCGTCAATCGTCCCAAAGGATGGGTTTTGGCCGGATCGTGGCGCTATGCGCTGAATGGCCCGCAGATCGGGGGATGCGCGGATGAAATCCGCCGCGCTGGCGGGTTCAGCCCGCCGATCCTGGGCGGATTTTCGTTGTTTCGATATATGATTTGCGCCACTCTGACCGACAAGGCGAGCGGCAAAAGGGGCGCCACATCCTCCCTGTCGCCGGTCCGCTCCAGAGGTGCACCATGGCATTCGCCCCGCGCGACCTGGGTCGCGACGACACAAGATCGCTCCGCGAGCTTCTGCATTTCGCGATGCAGGCCACCCAGATCTCTTGCGCGACCTTTTACTGGATTGATGAGCGCCAGCAGATCCAGTTCGCCGCCAGCGAAGGCATCCCGGAGGACCGGCTCTCGCTTTATCGGGCGAAGTTCCAGGCCCATGATCCCTGCCGGCCCGCGCGGCTGATTGCCAGGGGCCAGCAGCTCCAGACCCTGACGGGCGCCTGCCTTGCGGCGCAAGAAGACGAGATCGCGCGTTATCGCCCCTATATGGCGCTGAGCGGCATCAAGGATGCGATGGATCTGCTCTTCTGGCACGAGGGCCGCCCGATTGGCGGCCTTGGTGTCATCTCGAAGGGCGATGACAGGGCCTTTGCGCCCGAGACGGTCCTTCTGGCGCAAAGCCTGCGCCGCTACGTCGAGGCAAGCCTCGCCTTCCATCCCCATGTCCAGCGCAGCACGGCGCGGCTGCGGCTGGAGGCGCGCTATGCCCTGTCACGGCGCGAGCTGGCGGTGGCGGAGCGGATAGGGCAGGGTCTGACCAACCAGGAAATCGCCGAAGATCTGACGATTGCGCTGCCCACCGTGAAAACCCATGTGCAAAGCCTGTTCCGCAAGGTCGGGGTGACCAACCGGACGTCTTTGACAGCCGAACTGCAGGGGCCGTCGCCGCTCAGTCCCCCATGAAGAGCCGGCCGTACCCATGGCGCGGCACTGTCGGCGGATTCGGCAGCGCAAGTCTTGCTTGATACCGCCCCGCCCGCCCGCCATGATCCGCCAAGGTCAGGGAGGCCAGAATGGATTTCAAATGGCTCGAGGATTTCCTGAGCCTTGCCGGCACCCACAGCTTTTCGCGGGCCTCCGAACTGCGCGGGGTGACGCAAAGCGCCTTCAGCCGCCGCATCCGCGCGCTGGAGGAGTGGCTGGGCGCCACGCTGGTCAACCGCGACAGCCATCCGGTGACGCTGACCGAGGAGGGCAAGCTGTTCCGCGAAACGGCGGAGGAGACGGTGCGGATGCTGACCGCCCGCCGTGCCGAGTTTCGCCACAGCGCGCAAAGCGGCGGGCCGCAGATCTCGCTCACCGCGCTGCACAGCCTGACGGTGACCTTCCTGCCCGGCTGGCTGATGCGGCTGCAGGGCATCGTCGGGCCGGTGGCCAGCCGCGTGATGCCCGACAACTTCAACCACTGCATCACCGCCCTGACCGAAGGCGGCTATGACTTCTTTCTGACCTACCACCACCCCGGCGTCGAAATCCCGCTCGGCCGCGGCTTTCCGCATCTGGTGGTGGGGCAGGACAGCCTCGCCGCCGTCGCCCGCCCCGGCTGGCCCGAGGCCTGGGGCCGGGTCGGCATGCCCCTGATGCAATACTCGCATGGGTCTTTCCTGGGGGCTCTGGCACAGATCGCCCAGGCCCAGCCCGGCGCGCCGCGGGTCTATGTCGCCCATATCAACGAAGCCTCAATGGCCGAAGCGATGAAGTCGATGGCGCTGGAAGGGCATGGCGTGGTCTGGCTGCCGCGCAGCCTGATCGCCGCCGAAATCGCGGCCGGAAAGCTGGAGGTCGTGGCCCCCGAACTGCCGATGGAAATCCGGCTCTACCGCAATGCCGCGCGCACCCGGGCGCTGTCGGCGCGGGTCTGGGCCGCTGCCGAGAAACTCGCGCAGGATTATGCAAAAACGGAATGACTGAGCCGATCTGGGCATTGGCCAAGATGCGAAATCGGGCGTAAAACGCTCGATATAGGCCCTTTGGCCGCAAACGATCCCTGAACATCCCAGACCATAATCGCATGGCCCCGGCGCTTCGCCGGTTTTGGCCCTATCCGAGGACTGCCCCATGACCCGTCCCATCACCGGCCCGATCACCCGCACCGACCACGACCTGCTTGGCTACCGCGAGGTGCCGGCCGAGGCCTATTGGGGCGTTCACACCCTGCGCGCGGTGGAGAACTTCCCGATCTCGGGGCAAAGCATTGGCCTTGTGCCCGACCTGATCAACGCGCTGGCCGCCATCAAACAGGCCGCAGCCGAAGCGAATGCCGATCTGGGCCTGCTGACCCCCGCCCGCCGTGCCGCCATCGTCGCCGCCTGCGAGGAAATCCGCGCCGGCCGTCTGCATGACCAGTTCGTCGTGGACCAGATCCAGGGCGGGGCCGGCACCTCGACCAACATGAACGCCAACGAGGTCATCGCCAACCGCGCGCTGGAGATCATGGGCCACCCGAAGGGTGCCTACAATTTCCTGCACCCGAACGAGCATGTGAATCAAAGCCAGAGCACCAATGACGTCTATCCCACCGCCCTGCGCCTTGCCGCCTGGCTGGGCATCCACCGCCTGATCGCGGCCATGGCCTCGCTGCGGGGGGCTTTCGAAGAGAAGGCGGCCGAATTTGCCGATGTCCTGAAGATGGGCCGCACCCAGCTGCAGGAAGCCGTGCCGATGACGCTGGGGCAAGAGTTCAACACCTTCGCCATCATGCTTGGCGAGGACGAGGCGCGTCTGGCCGAAGCCGCCAATCTGATCCTGGAGATCAATCTCGGCGGTACCGCCATCGGCACCGGGATCACCACCCACCCGGCTTATGCCGCCAAGGCCTGCGCCCAACTGGCGCGGGTCACCGGGATTCCGGTGGTCGCCGCCGCCGATCTGATCGAGGCGACGCAGGACTGCGGTGCCTTCGTCCAGCTGTCGGGCGTGCTGAAACGGGTTGCCGTCAAACTGTCGAAAACCTGCAACGATCTGCGGCTTCTCTCCTCCGGCCCCCGCGCCGGCTTTAACGAGATCAACCTCCCGGCGATGCAGGCGGGGTCGTCGATCATGCCGGGCAAGGTCAATCCGGTGATTCCGGAAGTGGTCAACCAGGTCGCCTTCGAGGTGATCGGCAACGACGTCACCATCACCTTCGCCGCCGAAGGGGGCCAGTTGCAGCTGAACGCTTTCGAGCCGATCATCGCCTATAGCCTGTTCCGCTCGGTCAGCCATCTGGAGGCCGCCTGCCGCACGCTGGAGACGCGCTGCATCCGGGGCATCACCGCCAACCGTGCCCTTCTGCGCGCCAGCATCGAAAACTCGATCGGCCTCGTGACGGCGCTGAACCCCTATATCGGCTATGATGCCGCGACCAAGGTGGCGCTGGAGGCGCATCACACCGGGCGCGGGGTTTATGAGCTGGTGCTGGAAAGCGGCCTGATGACCAAGGCGCAGCTGGACCAGGTGCTGAGCCCGGAGGCCCTGACCCGCCCGCAACAGCGCATCTGAACAGGGCAGATCGCCTCAGGCAAAGGCGATCTGCGCTTTCATGGCCTGGCTGCGGTCCGAGGCGAGGCGGAACGCCTCCTCGGCCCGCTCCAGGGGCAGGGTCTGGGTGATCAGCGGTTTCACGTCGATCAGGCCCTGCTGCATCAACTGCACCCCGGTTGCGAATTCGGGGTGAAAGCGGAAGCTGCCGCGCAGATCAAGCTCCTTGGCGGTGATCATCATCATCGGCAAGGTCATGTCGCCGCCAAGGCCCAGCTGCAGGATCACCCCGCGTGGCCGCAGCGCCGCGATGCCGCTGGAAAGGGCCGAAGCGACGCCGGTGCATTCGTAAAGCACGTCGAAATAGCCCTTGCCGGTGGCATAATCCGCCAAGGCCCCGGGCGCGCTGCCGGAGTTGACCCCCCGGTCCGCCCCCACCCGCGCCGCGATGGCAAGGGTGAAATCCGACAGGTCCACCGCGACGATCTCCGCCGCCCCGGCCCTGCGGGCCGCAAGGATCGCCAGAACCCCGATGGGTCCACAGCCGGTGACCAGCACCCGCTTGCCCAGCATCTCGCCCGCGCGGCGTGTGGCGTGAAGCGTCACGGCCAGGGGTTCCGCCATCGCGGCCTCGCCGGCGCTCAGGCCTGTGGCATCGACACATTGGCTGGCATCGGCGACCAGAACCTCACGAAAGGCGCCCTGCACATGGGGGAAAGGCATGGCGCTGCCATAAAACCGCATGTTCAGACAATGGTTCGGCAGGCCCTCGCGGCAATAAGTGCAGGTCCCGCAGGGGCGCGAGGGCGACACCGCCACCAGCTGCCCGAGGGTGAAGCCGGTCACCTCCGGCCCGATCGCTTCGACATGGGCCGAAACCTCATGCCCGAGGATCATCGGCTCGCGCAGGCGCACGGTGCCAAAGCCGCCATGGTTGTAATAATGCAGATCCGACCCGCAGACCCCGCCCGTGGCCAGCCGCAGCTTGAGCTGACCAGGGCCAGGGGCTTCCTCCGGGCGCTCCTCGACCCGCAGATCGTGGGCGGCGTGAATGACAATCGCCCGCATGTTCGCGCGCCCCTTCGTGCTTGACGTAAGATGTTAACGATAACATAACCGTCAAAACGGATTTCTGTCGAGAGAAAACGCGGCATTTGCGGCGGGGGGCATCATGGCGCTTACAATATTCGATCTGACCGGCAAGCGAGCACTGGTGACGGGGTCATCGCAGGGCATCGGCTTTGCCCTGGCCAAGGGGCTTGCGGCGGCAGGGGCGCAGGTCGTGCTGAACGGTCGTGATGCGGGCAAGCTGGCACAGGCGGTGGCCGCAATTCCAGGGGCTGAAAGCCTGGCCTTCGACGCCACCGACCATGTGGGCGTGCGCGGGGCGGTGGATGACTTTGAATCCCGGGTCGGCGCCATCGACATTCTGGTCAACAACGCCGGCATGCAGCACCGTGCCCCGCTGGAGGATTTCCCGGCCGAGGCTTTCGAGCGCCTGCTGCAGACCAATATCGCCAGCGTTTTCCATGTGGGCCAGGCCTGCGCCCGCCACATGATCGCGCGGGGGCGGGGCAAGATCATCAATATCGCCAGCGTGCAGACCGCCCTCGCCCGGCCCTCGATCGCGCCCTATACGGCGACCAAGGGCGCGGTGGGCAACCTGACCAAGGGCATGGCCACCGACTGGGCGCGGCATGGGCTGAACTGCAACGCCATAGCACCCGGCTATTTCGACACGCCGCTGAATGCTGCGCTGGTGGCCGACCCGGCCTTTTCCGGGTGGCTCGAAAAGCGCACCCCCGCCGGGCGCTGGGGCAAGGTCGAGGAACTGGTCGGCGCCTGCGTCTTCCTCGCTTCGGAAGCGTCGAGTTTCGTCAATGGCCACATCCTTTATGTCGACGGCGGCATCACGGCGTCGCTGTGATGTTGCGGGCGGTGTTCATGGGCGTGTCGGGCTGCGGCAAGTCCAGCATCGGCGCCGCCGTCTCGGCGCTGATCGGGGTGCCTTATGTCGATGGCGATGACCTGCACCCTGCGGCCAATGTCGAAAAAATGTCCGCCGGCATCCCCCTGACCGACGACGACCGATGGCCCTGGCTCGACCGCGTGGCCGCGACCCTGCAGGACCAAGCGCCGGTGCTTGTGGGATGTTCGGCCCTGAAGCGGATCTACCGCGACCGGATCCGCGCAGGCGCGGGCGGGCCGGTGCGTTTTGTCCATCTGGCGGGCAGCCGTGACCTGATCGCCGCCCGCATGGCCCGGCGCGAGGGGCATTACATGCCGACCTCACTGCTCGACAGCCAGTTCGCCGCCCTGGAACCGCCCGGCCCGGAGGAGGCTTTGACCGTCGACATCGCCCAAAGCACCGATGCTCTGGCGCGGGCAATCGCGGACGACCTCGCCCGCTGGGCCCAAGGCTGAGCGGAAACCGCCATGCAACCGCCCCGCAGACCACCGACCATGAGCGACATCGCCCGCGTGGTCGGCGTCTCGCCCATGACGGTGAGCCGTGCCTTCCGGCAGGACAGCGCGGTCACCGCACGGACCCGCGCGGCGGTGCTGACGGCGGCCGAGGCGCTGGGCTATGTCTTTGACAGCACCGCCGCGACCCTGCGCCTGCAAAGGACGGGCTTTGTCGCCGTCACCATCCCCTCGCTCAACAATGCCAATTTCGCCGACACGCTGGCCGCGCTGACCGAGGGGTTGAAGGATCAGGGCCTGCAGATCCTGCTCGGCTATACCGATTACGATCTGCTGAAAGAGGAAGAGCTGATCGAACAGCTGCTGCGCCGCAGGCCCGAGGCGATCATCGTCACCGGGGGCAGCCATACGGCACGGGCGCGGCGGCTGCTCGCCGGGGCGGGTATCCCGGTCGTCGAGATCTGGGATCTGCCCGAGGCGCCGATTGGCCATGTCGTGGGCTTTTCCAATGCGGCGGCGATGACCGGGCTGGTCGATCTTTGCGTGGCGGCGGGGCGGACCCGCGTCGCCTTTATCGGCGGCGATGCCGAGGGCGACAGCCGGGGTGGCGACCGCCGGCGCGGGTTCGTCGCGGCCATGCAAGCCCACGGGCTGGACCCCTCGCGCCTGATCGACATCGGCCCGCCACGGGCCTCGATGCGGCAGGGCGCCGAGGCCATGGCGGGGCTCTTGGACGGAATGCCTGATACTGAGGCGGTGATCTGCGTCTCGGACCTCGCGGCCTTTGGCGCGCTCAGCACCTGTCAGCGCAGGGGCATCGCGGTGCCCGGGCAGGTCTGGATCGCAGGCTTCGGCGATTACGAGATTGCCGGGGTCTGCGTGCCGGCGCTGACCACCGTTGATCCCTTGCCGCAGCAGATCGGGACCAGCGCCGCCGACCTGATCCGCCGCGCGCTGGGCGGGCAGCTGGACGACGCGCAAAGCATCGCCATCGCGCCGCGCCTGATCTTGCGGCAGTCGACCGGTTAAACCGTCACCTCGGCCACCGCCCGCAGGGGGGCGCCGCTGCCGCCCTCGATCTTCAGGGGCAGGGTGGTGAGCTGGCAGAAGGGCGGCAAGCGGCCCAGATTGGCAAAATTCTCGCCGATCAGCACGCCTGCGGCCAGAAGGCTGTAATGGGCGGGGAACGTCGTGCTGCCGAAGCGGTCGATCGACATGGCGTCGGTGGCCACGATCCGCACGCCCCGCGCGACCAGCAGATCGGCGGTCGCGGCGGACAGGCCGGGCCAGTCGCGGAACACCCGGGCGTCATCGCCCTGCCAGAAGGCATCCCAGCCGAAGTGAAAAGCCACAGCGTCGCCGGGCAGGATCGGGCCATGTGCAGCCTCGAACCCGGTGATCAGCTCGGGCCCCGCCTCGCTCTCCGGCGGCAGATGCGCCTTGATCGTTGCAAGCCGGCCAAAGAAGCGCTCCACCGGGATGGCGTCGATGGTGGTGCCGCCGGCGATGAAATGGGCGGGGGCGTCGAAATGGGTGCCGGAGTGTTCCGACATCTCCAGCGCGTGGTTGCAGGAGATGTCGCCCGCCGCAATCTGCGAGACGGGGCGCTGGGTAAAGACCGGATGGTCGGGCCAGACCGGCATGCCATTGCGCATCGGATGGGTCAGATCAATCAGCATGCCGCGTCTCCTTCTTGGGCAGCGCCCGGAACCGGCGCCAGCATGCGGCCCGGCTGGCCCAAAAACAAGGCGGCGCCCGCACTCAGCCCCGCCAATAGGACCGCGACCAGCGCCGCGCCTTGGAGGAAGACCGCCACGGCGTCAGCAGGTATTCGGTGACCACCACCAGAAGGAAGGCCAGGATGCCAAGCGCCGCCAGAAAGGCGATGGCCGAAAAGGTGCCCGCCGTGTTCAGCCGCGAATTGGCCTGCAACAGATAGGCCCCGATCCCGCCGCTGGTCGATGCAGTCCATTCGGCGATCACAGCACCGGTGACGCTGAAGGTCGCCGACAGCTTCAGCGCGGAAAACAGAGGCGAATATGTCGCGGGCAGCTTCACATGGCGGAAGATGTTCAGCCGCGACGCCCCCATCGAGCGCACCAGATTGAGCACATCGCCATCGACCGAGGCCAGCCCGTCCAGCACATTGACCACCACCGGGAAGAACACGACCAAGGCCACGATCACCAGTTTCGGCGCCAGACCAAAGCCCAGCCAGATCGTCAGCGCGGCCGAGATGGCGATGATCGGGATGGCCTGGCTCAGGATCAGGATCGGATAGAGGATGCCGCGCACCGTTTTCGACAGGTCCATCAGCACCGCCAGCACAAAACCCGTGCCCGCGCCAAGGACAAAGCCCAGCAGGAACTCGATGAAGGTGACGTAAAAGCCGGTGACCAGGGGCTGCCAATCCTCGACGATATGCTGGCCCACATCCATCGGCGAAGGCATCACATAGCGCGGGATCTGGTACCAGGACACCAGCGCCGCCCAGGCCGCGATCACCAGAACCAGGGCGCAGATCGGGTAAAGGATCTTGAGGAACAGCGCCTTGCCTTGCGGGGTTTCAGACATGGTCAAGCGCCTCCTCGGCATCCGAAGTCGTGGTTTGGTAGATCGTGGCAAGGATGCGCTGTTTCAGGGCGACGAACTCCGGGTCGATCAGGCTTGAGACCGGGCGCGGGCGCGGGATCGGGACCGAGATCACCTCGTGGATGCGGCCGGGGCGCGGCGTCATCACCACGACGCGGTCGGCGAGGAAGATCGCCTCGTCGATGTCATGGGTGACAAAGATGATGGTGCGCTTTTCGCGGCGCCAGACCGACAGCAGCCATTGCTGCATCGCAAGCCGGGTCTGCGAATCCAGCGCGCCGAAGGGTTCGTCCAGCAGCATCACGTCACGGTGCATGGCCAGCGTCCGCATCAGGGCCACGCGCTGGCGCATGCCGCCCGACAGCGCCGCCGGATAATGGTTGATGAAATCGCCCAGGCCATAGCGGGTGGCCAGCGCCACGCCCTCGGCCCGTTCCGCCTTGCTGGCACCGCCTTTCAGCAGCGCGCCCAGCACGATGTTGTCCAGCACGGTGCGCCAAGGGAGCAGGAGGTCCTTTTGCAGCATGTAGCCGACATGGCCCGACTTGCCGGTAACATCCTGACCGTCGATCAGAACCCGTCCGCCGCTCGGCGCCAGCACGCCGGCGATGATGTTGAACATCGTGCTCTTGCCGCAGCCCGAGGGGCCCACCACCGAGACGAACTCCCCCTTCGCAACTTCAAGATCCGTGGGCGACAGCGCCAGCACGTCCTTGAAATTGCGCGAGACGGCTTTGAGAGACAGTTTGGCAGGCTTGTCCATGCAGCGGATTCCAGCGTTTTAAAGGGTGAAGCAGCGTTCGCGGCCGAACCAGACGAGGTCCTCGACCTTGACGGCGATGCCACCCCGCGCGGCAAAGGGCTCGATCGCCCAGGCGCCCCACATCGGCGTGGCATTGCCCGCGTCGATGAACTGGTGGAGGTAGGCGGCCCCTGGCGTCAGCGAATGGCCGATGTTGCCGAGTTGATCGAGGAGGATGAACCCCTCGGCGGTCAGCCTCGCGTGACTGAGGCCGAAAAGCTCGTTCGCGGGCATGCCGGGGCGGCATTGGGCGATCGTCTCGTAATGTAGCGCCTCCAGATCGGCGAGCGCCTTTTTCGCCTCCGGATAGTCGCCGATCACCGCACAGCGCGTGCAATCGCCCCAGAAGCCGCTTGCCGTGATCGGGTGGACATCGACCATCAGCACATCCTTCGCGGCGGCCTTCAGCGCGGTCGGCGGGTTGGTGGGAAAACAGATCAGGGTGTTTTCCCCCAAGCCGACGTTGGTGATGGTCCAGACATGGTCGATCTCGTTGGCGATCAGGCTGGCGCTGATTGCAAGCTCAACCTCCTGTTCGCTGACCCCTTCGGCTGCGACGGCAAGCCCGGCCGCCGCAGCCTCCTTGGCGATCCGTTGCGCCTGGACCAGCCCGGGTGGCGGCAGGTCTGCGACATCGGGGCCGGGACGGTAGGTCCAGGCGGGAACAATGCGGCGCAAGGGGCGGGTCGCGGTCATCGGGGCCTCCTGATCTTTACTTGGTCAGATAGTCGTTGGTGAAATAGGCCGTGGGCGCCTCGACCGCCTTGACGACTTCGAACTTGGTCAGCGCGGCGAGGAGCGTGGTCCAGTCGGCCTCGCTGCTGGCCATCAGGTCGGCGTCCATCGCGCCGAACAGCGGAATGGTGTCCTTCCACTGCTGCGAGATGAAGGTGCCGTCATAGGCCTTGGCATAGGTCTCGGCAAAGGCGGCAATGGCCTCGTCGGGGTTGGCCACGGCATATTCGATGCTTTTGCGGGTGGCGCGCAGGAAGGCCTTGGCGAGGTCGGGGTTCGCCTTCAGCCAGGGCTCGTTGGCGGCCAGCATGAAGATCGGCGTGTTGGGCACGCCGTGGTCGGTGGCGGCCATGAATTCGGGTTTCTGATTGCCGGCGGTGACCATCTCGGTCCCTTCGGCATTGGTAATGCCGGTGATCGCATCGACCTTGCCTTGCAAGAGCAGGGGCACGGTGTCATCGGCGGCGGCCACGGTCTGCACATCGTCCAGCGTCAACCCGCCATCGGCGAGCATCATCGACAGCTGCGCCTTGGTCCAGGCGTCGTTGTAGATGCCGATGGTCTTGCCCTTCAGCTCGGCAATCTTCAGCGGCTTGCCCTCGGCGCTGATGATGCCCCAGTTGTTGCCGCGGCCATAACGCCCGATGGCCACGACCGGCGCCTGCTCGCCGCGCGCGAAGATCACGTCCATCACGGTGGTGAAGGCCAGCTGCGCCCGCCCGGTGCCGAGGAATTTCATCGTGTCGGCCACGGTGGGCGGGGTCACCACCTCCAGCTCGATGCCTTCTTCGGCATAGAAGCCCTTCTTGCTGCCCAGGATCCACGGAATCCAGAAGCCATCGGGCACCGGCCATTCCTGAATGAAGGTCAGCTTGGTCAAATCCGCCGCAAATGCCGGGCGGAAGGCGGCGGCGCTGGCGGCGAGGGCGAGGGCGCCAAAGGAGCGGCGGGTCAGGGTCGGGCTCATGGGGATATTCCTCTGTGTTGGGGGGATTATTCGGTCTTGAGGGAGGCTACGGCCGTCTGCGCGGCCTTGGGTTCGGGGAAGGTGAGCGGGCCGCCGGACATGCCGATGGCCCGCAGGGTGGCGTGCAGCAGGACCTCGGCGCCGAGTGCCACATGGTCCGGGGTGACATATTCGCTTTCATTATGGCTGATCCCGTCGCGGCAGGGCACGAAGATCATCGCCGCCGGGGCCACGCGGCCGAGAAACAGCGCGTCATGAAAGGCGCCCGAAACGATGCGCCGGTGTTTGACGCCGCAATCCCGCGCGGCCCCTTCGATGGCCTGCAGCATCGGCTCGGCGAATTTCGCCGGCGCCATGTCGAAGAGCTGGCCCACGGTCATGGTGCAGTCATGGGCCACGGCTGCGGCGCCCAGTACCGCCCGGACCTGCGCCTCGATGGCGTCGATCTTGGCAAGGGCCGGGTGGCGAATATCGACCGTGAAGCGGACGGCAGCGGGGATCGCGTTGATGCTGCCCGGCTCTGCCGCGATCCGGCCGACGGTCATCCGGGCATCGGGGTCTGCGGGCATCACCTGCGTGAAAAGGGCTGCGAGGCCTGCGACCGTGGCCATCATCGGGTCGCGCCGCGCCGCAAAAGGCGTGGTGCCGGCATGTCCGGCCTGCCCGGTGATCACCACCTCCAGCCAGCGGGTGCCCTGCACGGCGGTGACGACGCCGATCGGGATGTTCTCGCGCTCCAGGATCGGGCCCTGTTCGATATGCAATTCCAGATAGCCGCTGATCGGCTGGCCGAGCGGTCGCCTGCGGGCCGAGGGCAGGGCGCGCAGGGTGGCGGCAAGTTCCCTGGCAAGGGTCGCGCCATCGGCGGGGCTGACGGCGGCCAGCGTCGCGGCCGGGATGGTGCGCGACACGAAAGCCTGCGAGCCCATGCTGCCGGGGGCGAACCGGCTGCCCTCCTCGTTGGTCCAGGCCACAAGCTCGATGGCGGCCTCGGTCTGCAGCCCCGCATCTTCCAGGCTTTCAAGCACTTCAATAGCGGCCAGAGTGCCAAGCGCCCCGTCAAAGCGGCCGCCGTTCGGCTGGGTGTCGAGATGGCTGCCGATCAGGAATGGCGGCAGGTCGGGCTTGCGACCCTTGCGGCGGATGAAAAGGTTGGCGATGTCATCCTGATAAACCTCAAACCCGCGGGCTTTGGCCAGACCGGCCAGCATCCCCCGCGCCTCGCGGTCCAGCGCGGTCAAGGCCTGGCGATTGACGCCCCCCGCCGGCGTCGCCCCAATGGCAGCGAAAGCTGCCATGCGGGCGAGAAATCTGGTCCGGTTGGTCTTTGGCATCAGGGGCATGACAGCGGGAGGTTTCCCTTTTCCGGCAGCGCGCCGGCGTGGATTTTCAGGTCAGGTGGCTACATATTCAAGTAACTTGAAAATCTGTCAACACATATTGCATTCCGTTCGGTTTTCCTGAAAACTGCGGCAGGCCGGTTGGCGCGACGCGCGGCCCCCGCGTGCCGCGCCTGTTGAAGCATGGATGAAGATGAAGAGCAGTGACCTGCGGCCAAGCGCCGAACCCGACCATCATCCCAATGCCGCCGTCCTGGGCATGCGGCTGCGGCTGGCGCGACAGACGCGCGGCCTGACGCTGAAGGCGCTGGCCGAGGGGGCCAACTGCTCGGAAAGCCTGCTGTCGAAGATCGAGAACGGCAAGGCCACGCCCTCGCTGCCGATGCTGCACCGGCTGGTCAAGGTTCTGGGCACCAATATTGGCTGGATGTTTGAGGAAACCGATGCCGAAGAGGGCATTGTGTTCCGCAACGGCACGCGGCCCCTGATCACGCTGGACCCCTTGCGCCGGGGCGAGGGGATCTCGCTGGAGCGGATCATTCCCTATTCGCCGGGGCACCTGCTGCAGTGCAACATCCACCACATCGAAGAGGGTGGCGCCAGCGCCGGGCCCATCGAACATGCCGGCGAAGAGGTCGGCTATATCCTGGCCGGCGAGATCGAGCTGATCGTGGAGGACAAGATCTTCCAGATGAAACCGGGCGATGCCTTCGTGTTCAAATCCGATCTGCCGCACCATTACCGCAACATCGGAACCGACCGCGCCAGCATCTTTTGGGTCAACACCCCGCCGACTTTCTGATCCGAAGCCGGGGCAAGGTGATTAAAATTCAAGTGACTTGACAGAAGGGCTGTCGATTTGCATTGATGGCCCATCCCCGGTTCGCGCCCATCCGCGCGCCCCCTGATTTCGGAGAGTTGCATGTCTAAATACAAGGTTCTGCTGGCCGGGGAATCCTGGGTGACCACGGGGATCCACACCAAGGGGTTCGACCAGTTCGCGACCGCCACCTACCACACCGGCGCCGATGAGCTGCTGGCCGCCTTCAAGGACGGCCCGCTGGACGTGCGCTTCATGCCCTCGCACGAGGCGCAGGCGCAGTTTCCGCAATCGCTGGAGGCATTGCGCGCCTATGACGCGATCGTGCTGTCCGACATCGGGGCCAATACGCTGCTTCTGCATCCCGACACATGGCTGCGGTCCAAGCCGACGCCGAACCGCCTGCGCCTGTTGCGCGACTATGTGCAGGAGGGTGGGGCCTTGCTGATGTACGGCGGCTATTATAGCTTTCAGGGCATCAACGGCGGCGCGCGCTATCACAAGACCCCGGTCGAGGAGGTGCTGCCGGTGACCTGCCTGCCCTTCGACGACCGGGTGGAGGTGCCCGAATCCTTCAAGCCCGTCGTCAGCGGCAATCCCGCGCACCCGATCCTCGCCGGGCTTGGCACCGATTGGCCGGTGCTTCTGGGCTTCAACGAGGTGGTGGTCAAGGCGGGGGCCGAGGTGCTGGCGACCGTCTCCACCGACTATGGCGCGCTGCCTTTGCTGGTCTGCGGCACCTATGGCAAGGGGCGAACCGTGGTCTGGACCTCGGATGTCGGGCCGCATTGGCTGCCGCAGGATTTCATCGCCTGGAAGGGCTACAAGACGCTCTTCGAACAGCAGGTGCTTTGGGCGATCGGCCGCGACTGAGCGGGGCATGACAGGGGAACGGCGCGCATGACGAAACGTGGACAGGAAGCCGGGGTGACGGTCGCAAGCCTCCAGATGGAGCCGCTTTTCGGGCAGACCGCGAGAAACGTCGCCCATTCGATCACGCTGATCGAGCAGGCGGCGGCCAAGGGGGCGAAACTCGTCGTCCTGCCGGAGCTGTGCAACACCGGCTACGTCTTCCAAAGCCGGGCCGAACTGCGCAACCTGGCCGAGGTGATCCCCGAGGGCCCCTCGACCCAGGCCTGGATCGAGGCGGCGGCCCGGCTCGACCTTTACATTGTGGCCGGAATTACCGAGCGCGATGGCGAGCGCTTCTACAACTCCGCCGTTCTCATCGGTCCCTCTGGCCTGATCGGCCGCTACCGCAAGATCCACCTCTGGGGCGAGGAGGCGCTGTTCTTCACGCCGGGTGATCTGGGCATTCCGGTGTTTGACACCGCGCTTGGCCGGATCAGCTGCATCATCTGCTATGACTGCTGGTTCCCCGAGACCTTCCGTCTGGCCGCGCTGCAGGGGGCGGAGCTGATGTGCGTGCCGACCAACTGGGTCCCGATCCCGGGGCAGGACCCCAAGCGCGAGGCGATGGCGAATATCCTCGTCATGGCGGCGGCGCACAGCAACTCGCTGTTCATCATCGCCGCCGACCGGGTTGGCACCGAACGCGGCCAGCCCTTCATCGGCCAAAGCCTGATTGTGGGCCACGCTGGCTGGCCGATGGCCGGACCGGCCAGTTATGACAAAGAAGAGGTTCTGCTGGCCGAGATCAACCTCGCCGATGCGCGGCGCAAGCGGAACTGGAACGACTTCAACCAGGTGTTGCGCGACCGGCGGACCGATGTCTACGACCGGATGCTGGGGACCGATTACAAGCCCGGCTGGTATTGAGGCCTCTGACTCTCAAATGACAAAGGGCGCGGTCCGCAAGACCGCGCCCTTTATCCGGTGTGGAAAGCCTTACTGGCCGCGCAGTTCCAGCCGCTTGGCGAAGTGCAGGGCGATCATGGTGCCGATGGCGCCGGACAGCAGGTAAAAGCCCGAGGCGAACAGGCCCAGTCCCGCCGCCAGGGTCAGCGCGGCCAGCGGTGCAAAGCCGGCGCCAAACAGCCAGGCGAGGTCCGACACCAGCGCCGAAGCGGTGTAGCGATGGACGCTGGCGAACAGCGAGGCGACGGCGCCCGAGGATTGGCCAAAGCTGAAGCCGAGGATGGCAAAGCCGTAGAACATGAAGATCGCCTCGCCGATCTGACCGGCGCCCAGCAGCACCGGGGCCAAGAGGCTGAAGGTCGCAATCGCGAAAGCGCCCCAGAACAACAGGCTGCGCCGCCCGATCTTGTCGGACACGAGGCCCGACAGGAAGGTCGCCACGATGCCGACGACCGCGCCCATCGACTCGATCAGAAGGAAACCGACCGGCGACTGGTCGGTGTAAAGGAACACCCAGGAGAGCGGGAACACCGTGACCATGTGGAACAGCGCAAAGCTGGCCAGCGGCACGAAGGCGCCGGTCAGGATGCCGCGGCCCTCGGCTTTGACGGTGGCGCGCACCGTGGTCGGCTGCAGGTCGCGGGTCTCGAACAGGCGCTGGTATTCCGGGGTCACCACCATGCGCAGGCGGGCGAACAGCGCCACCACGTTGATCGCAAAGGCCACGAAGAAGGGATAGCGCCAGCCCCATTCCAACAGATCGGCGGCAGAAAGCGCGGTCAGCAGATAGGCAAACAGCAGGCTTGCGACGATCAGCCCGACCGGCGCGCCCAGCTGCGGCACCATCGCGTAAAACCCGCGCCGCCCCTCCGGCGCGTTCAGGGCCAGAAGCGAGGCGAGACCGTCCCACGACCCGCCCAGGGCCAGACCCTGACCGATGCGCAACGCGCCCAGCAGCACGATCGCCCAGCCGCCCAGCACGTCATAGGCCGGCAACAACCCGACCGCCACGGTCGAGGTGCCCATCAGAAGCAAGGCGCCAATCAGCTTGGCGTTCTTGCCGAAGCGGCGATCAACGGCGGTGAAGATCACCGTGCCGAAGGGCCGCGCCAGAAACGCCAGCGCGAACAGCGCGAAGGACCAGAGCGTGCCCTCCAGGGGCGAGGCGAAGGGGAAGAACTGCTTCGGGAAGATCAGCACCGAGGCAATCGCATAGACGAAGAAGTCGAAGAATTCCGAGCTGCGCCCGATGATCACGCCAACGGCGATGTCCGAGGGCGAGACGTGTTCGCCATCATGGGCGGTATGTTCTGCAAGGGCCGGGCTTTGCATCGAAGGGAGGCTCCACTGAAGACAGGGCAAGGCTGAAGACAGGGCAAGGCCCACGCGTGGACCGATCCCTAAGCCTTGCTGCGCTGCAGCGGCATTGGACAAATTGTCCAATCCCCTCTGCGGCGCAAACCTTTAGACAGAGCAGCGTGGCGACGGCGGCCCCGCGGACGGAGACCGGAAAAAATGAGCAAATCCCTAAAGTTGCAGGCATCCTTCGCGATGATTCTGCTGTTGTCTGCCTGCAAGTTCGACGTGCTGGCCCCGGCTGGCGACGTTGCTGCAAAGCAGCGTGATTTGCTGGTCATCTCGACCGGGCTCATGCTGCTCATCATCGTGCCGGTGATGGTGCTGACCGTGGTCTTCGCCTGGCGCTACCGCGCGCAGAACGACAAGTCGAACTACCAGCCGGAGTGGAACCACTCGACCAAGCTGGAGCTGGTGATCTGGGCCGCGCCCTTGCTGATCGTGATCTGCCTTGGCGCGCTGACCTGGGTCGGCACCCATCTTCTGGACCCTTACCGCCCGCTCGACATGGCGGGCGGCGTCAAAGCCGAGACGCGCCAGGCGCCCCTGCGGGTCGAGGTTGTGGCGCTCGACTGGAAATGGCTCTTCATTTACCCCGACCAGGGCGTGGCCTCGATCAATGATCTGGCGGTTCCGGTGGACCGCGAGGTGGAATTCACCCTGACCTCGTCCACCGTGATGAACGCCTTCTACATCCCCTCGATGGCCGGGATGATCTATGCGATGCCCGCGATGGAGACCAAGTTGCACGGCGTCTTCAACGTGAAGGGCGATTATCAGGGCCTGTCCTCGCATTACTCGGGCGCCGGGTTCTCGGGGATGCGGTTCAAGGCCCATGCGGTGGACGACGCGGGCTTTGCTGCCTGGGTCGATGCCGCCAAGTCGAGCGGCCAGTCGCTGGACCGCGCCCGCTATCTGACGCTGGCCGTGCCGAGCGAGAATGACAAGCCCGCCTTCTTCTCCGCCGTCGAGCCTGACCTGTACGACCGTGTCGTCAACCTTTGTGTCGAAGAGGGCAAGATGTGCATGGCCGAAATGGCGGCTTTGGATGCCAAGGGCGGCACCGGTCTGGCCGGCGCCTACAACATCGCGGCCCTGACCTATCAGCCGGGTAGCCGGGTGCGCATTCCGGCGCTGGGGGGCCTGCCCTTCATGGTGACACAGATCTGCTCGCCGCAGGAGGCCGCGAAGATGTTCGGCACCGATCCCGTCACCCGCGCCGCTGCAGCCCCCGACATGTCCCCGCTGATGGGACACGGCCTGCCGCAGCCCACGGGCCTCATGAGCCTCATTCCGCCCCATATGTCGATCGCTGCGGCGCAGCCTGTCGCCCCGTCTGATCTTTAAGGAACCTCGCCATGGCAACTGACCTGCCCGCCACCTCTTTCCTTCTGGGGCGCCTGACCTGGGAGGCGATCCCGACCGAGCCGATCGTCATGGCCACCTTCGCCGTCGTGGTGCTGGGCGGCATCGCATTGGTCGGCGCGCTCACGTATTTCCGGCTTTGGGGTTATCTCTGGACCCAATGGTTCACCTCGGTCGACCACAAGAAGATCGGCATCATGTATATGGTGCTGGGGTTGGTCATGCTGGTGCGCGGCTTTGCCGATGCGGTGATGATGCGCCTGCAGCAGGTGATGGCCTTTGGCGGCTCGGACGGTTACCTGAACGCCCATCACTATGACCAGATCTTCACCGCCCATGGCGTGATCATGATCTTCTTCGTGGCGATGCCCTTCGTGACCGGCCTGATGAACTTTGTCGTGCCGCTGCAGATCGGCGCGCGCGACGTGTCTTTCCCCTTCCTCAACAACTTCTCGTTCTGGATGACGGTGGGCGGCGCGGTGATCGTCATGGCCTCCTTGTTCGTGGGCGAGTTCGCGCAGACCGGCTGGCTGGCCTTCCCGCCGCTGTCGGGGATTGCGGCGAGCCCCTATGTCGGCGTCGATTATTACATCTGGGGTCTGCAGGTTGCGGGCGTCGGGACTACGCTGTCCGGCATCAACCTGATGGTGACCATCATCAAGATGCGCGCCCCGGGGATGACCCTGATGAAGATGCCGGTCTTCGTCTGGACCTCGCTTTGCACCAACATCCTGATCGTGGCGTCGTTCCCGGTGCTGACCATGACGCTGATCCTGCTGACGCTGGATCGCTATGTCGGCACCAACTTCTTCACCAATGACCTTGGTGGCAACCCGATGATGTATGTGAACCTGATCTGGATCTGGGGCCACCCGGAGGTTTACATCCTGATCTTGCCGCTGTTCGGGGTCTATTCCGAAGTCACGGCGACCTTCGCGGGCAAGCGGCTGTTCGGCTACACCTCGATGGTCTATGCCACCGTCTGCATCACGGTGCTGAGCTACCTTGTCTGGCTGCACCACTTCTTCACGATGGGGTCGGGGGCGAGCGTCAACTCGTTCTTCGGGATCACCACGATGATCATCTCGATCCCGACCGGGGCGAAGATCTTCAACTGGCTGTTCACCATCTACCGCGGAAGGCTGCGCTTTGAGCTACCGATCCTGTGGACCCTCGCCTTCATGCTGACCTTCACCGTGGGCGGCATGACCGGTGTGCTTCTGGCCGTGCCGCCGGCGGACTTCGTGCTGCACAACTCCTTGTTCCTGATCGCGCACTTCCACAACGTCATCATCGGCGGCGTGCTGTTCGGGATCTTTGCCGCGATCAGCTACTGGTGGCCCAAGGCTTTCGGCTTCACCCTGAACCGCTTCTGGGGGCTGGTGTCCTTCTGGCTTTGGGTGGTCGGCTTCTGGTTCGCCTTCATGCCGCTTTACATTCTGGGCCTGATGGGCGTCACCCGCCGGGTGCGGGTGTTCGACGACCCGAGCCTGCAGATCTGGTTCGCCATCGCGGCCTTCGGCGCCCTGCTGATCGCGGGCGGGATCGGCGCCTTCTTCCTGCAGATCGCCGTGTCGATCAAGGACCGCGCCAAGAACCGCGACCTGACGGGCGACCCGTGGAATGGCCGCACGCTGGAATGGGCGACCTCCTCGCCGCCGGCCGAGTACAACTTTGCCTTCACGCCGGTGGTCCATGACCTCGACGCCTGGTGGCAGATGAAATCGGCGGGTGCGACCCAGCCGCAGACCGGCTTCCTTGCGATCCACATGCCGAAAAGCACCGGCGCCGGTGTGATCCTCGCAGGCTTGGCCACGGTCTTCGGCATGGCGATGATCTGGTATGTCTGGTGGCTGGCCGCGCTGTCCTTTGCCGCACTGGTGGTCGGGGCCATCGTCCACACCTTCAACTACAACCGCGATTATCACATTGCCGCCGACACGGTGGCATCGGTGGAAACCGCGCGCCAGACCAGCCTGACAGGAGCCATGTGATGTCCGCTTCGACCAATACCTTCTGGGAGACCGAGCCGCATGACCACCCCGAGGGGGCGTCGACCGCGCTGGGCTTCTGGATCTACCTGATGAGCGACTGCCTGATGTTCGCCGTCCTCTTCGCCGCTTACGGAGTGTTGGGCGGCAATCTGGCGGCGGGGCCGGGGCCGAAGGATCTGTTCGATCTGGACCTCGTGGCAGTCAACACCGCCATGCTTCTTCTGTCGTCGATCACCTATGGCTTTGCGCTGCTGGCCGCCTATGCCGGCAAGAAAGGCGCCACGCTGGTCTGGCTGCTGGTCACCCTCGGCTTTGGCCTCGCCTTCCTCAGCATCGAATTGTTCGAGTTCCACCACCTGATCGAGGAAGGCGCCGGCCCGCAGCGCTCGGCTTTCCTCTCGGCCTTCTTCTCGCTGGTCGGCACCCATGGGTTGCACGTCGCCTTCGGCTCGATCTGGCTGGTGACGCTGATGGTGCAGGTGATGCGCAAGGGCCTGGTCGGGGCCAACCTGCGGCGCCTGATGTGCCTGTCGATGTTCTGGCACTTTCTGGACGTGGTCTGGATCGGCGTCTTCACTTTTGTCTACCTTGTCAGGATGATCTGAGCCATGCAGCAAAGCCAATCGCACAGCCCGAATTCTGGCCACACCGCTGACGCAGCACATGGCGACATGGGCCATGACCATGGCAGCCACGCCTCCTATGCCAAGGGGTTCCTCCTTTCGGTGATCCTGACAGCGATCCCCTTCGGCATCGTGATGATGGGCGGCTTTGCCAGCCCGGTCGTTACGGCCCTGATCGTGGTGGCCTTTGCCATCGTGCAGATCGTCGTGCATATGGTCTATTTCCTCCACATGACCTCGCGCGCCGAGGAGGGGTGGTCGATGCTGGCCATGATCTTCACCGTGGTTGTGGTGGTGATCATGCTGTCGGGGTCGATCTGGGTCATGTACCACCTGACCACGAACATGATGCCGCAGATGAGCCACGATCTGGAATCCGCGCCGTGACACGCCGCTTGGCCCTGACGGTTGCGATCGCCCTTGCGGTGATGGCACTGGTGGGTCTGGGCATCTGGCAGGTCGAACGGCTGGCCTGGAAGAATGCGCTGATCGCCGAGGTCAACGCGCGGCTGGCGGCGGCGCCGGTGGCGGCCCCCGGCCCGCAGGCGGGCGCGCTGTCCGCCTATACAAGGGTCACGGCGACCGGCAACTTTGATTTCGCCCATGAGGTTCTGGTTCAGGCCGTGACCGCACGCGGCGCGGGCTTCTGGGTGCTGACCCCCCTGACCACCGCCGAGGGTTGGCGCCTGCTGGTCAACCGCGGCTTCGTGCCAGGCGACCAGCGCGACCCGGCGCAGCGCCAGAACCCGGAAGGCCCGCAAACCGTGACCGGTCTTTTGCGCCCGACCGAACCCGGCGGCGCCTTTCTGCGCGCCAATGATCCCAAGGCCGGCCGCTGGTATTCCCGCGATACCGCAGCCATTGCCGCCGCACAGGACATTGGCCCGGTTGCGCCCTATTTCATCGACGCCGCCGCAGGCCCTGACCCGCAGGCCCTGCCGGTCGGCGGCCTGACCGTGGTCAGCTTCCGCAACGCCCATCTGGTTTACGCGCTGACCTGGTTCAGCCTCGCGCTGGTGCTGGCTGTGACCGGTTTCCTTGCCCTGCGGCCGAAACGCTGACCCCGCACCCGGCCCCCGATACCGGTCCACTTTGCAATCGGGCCAAATCGGCCTAGATTGACGGGGAGGCCTGTGCCCCGGAACCGCGCGATGAACCTGCCTTTGCCCCAACAGGCCGCCACCGGCCTGTCCCTGCTGATTGTCGAGGACGATCCGCGTCTGGCCGCCACGCTTGCGGCCAGCTTCACGGCGCGTGGCTATCGCGTCACGCGGGCGTCCGGGGTGGAGGAAGCCGGCGCCTATCTCGCCGGTCAGAATATCCCCGACCGCGCTTTGGTGGATCTGAAACTGGCAGACGGCAGCGGGCTCGATGTGGTGACCGCCCTTGCCAGGCTCGACCCGCCGCCGCAGGTGGTGGTGCTGACCGGCTATGCCTCGATCGCCACGACGGTCGAGGCGATCAAGCTTGGCGCGACGCAATACCTCGCCAAACCCGCCACGGCCCGCCAGATCGAGGCCGCCTTCAGCCATGAGGCGGGGCGCGATGTGCCGGAGCTTGTCGCCCCCCGGGTTTCCTCCTTGCGCACGCAGGAGTGGGAGACGATCCAGCGCGTTCTGGCCGAGACCGAGTTCAACATCTCGGAAGCGGCGCGGCGGCTCGGGATGCACCGCCGCACGCTGGCGCGCAAGCTGGCCAAGCAGCCGGTCAAATGATCAGCCGATAAAGGGCAGAAGCAGGGTCGCCCGCGCGCCGCCAGTGTCGAGGTTGGACAGGCTCAGATCGCCGCCCATCCGGCGCAGCACCGATTGCACCAGAAACAACCCCAACCCGCGCGAGGGGCCAAGGCTCGTCACCGGATTGCCGCTTTGGAACGGCGCAGGGCCAGAGGCGAGCAGAGCCGCAGGAAACCCCGGGCCATTGTCGCAGATCGAGATCTTGACCCTGAGCCCGGCCGAGCGGATCGCGATGCTGATCTCCTCCGCCCCGACCTCGGCGGCGTTGTCCAGAAGGTTGTCCAGCGCCTTGCGCAACAGGACATCCGCCACGATCCGACACGGACGACTGCGCAGATCGGCGATGCTGACCCGGACCCTTGCGTGCCCGACCTGCCAGCCCGCCACCACCTGTTCGACAAAGGCGGCCACGTCCTGCGGCACCGCCTCGTCCAGCCGGGCGGCGCCTGCGGCCTGCAACATGCCCGAAATGGTGACACGGCAGGTCTGCACCGCCTCTTGCATCAGCTCGACCTGGCGCCGGGTTTCATCAGGGGCGGGCATCCCCAGATCGACCCAGTCGTCCAGAATGACAGCGAGGTTCGTCAAGGGCGTGCCCAGATCATGCGCCGCAGTCGAGGCGAGAAGCCCGATCCGCAGGATCATCGCCTCTTCGGTGATCTGGCTTTCCGCGCGGGCCAGTTCCTCGTTGCGCCGGTTGAGAATGGCGCGGATGCCCATGATGAACCAGGCGGCCAGCAGGGTGCAGATCACGAAGCTGAGGTAGGTGCCGACCAGAAACAGATCGTCAAAGCCTGGCCCGTCTTCGCTGCGGCGGGGCAGGTGCAGGGGTTGGCCGTATTGCAGCAGGAACAACCCGGCGAGGATGGTGGAGCCGATCACCAGCCCCGCCTGCGCCGGCGGCAGCAGGACGATGGCGACGATGCCCTGCAGGATCAGCAGGCTGGTGAAAGGATTGGTCGCCCCGCCCGACAGGTACAGCAACAGCGTCAGTGCCAGCACGTCGATCAGGATCTCGATGGTCAGCAGCCCGCCCTTGATCCGCTCCGGCGTTTTGCTGCGCGCCCGGGCCAGAAGGTTGATGCAGGCCAGAAAGGACAAGATTGCCAGCATGTTGAACAAGGGCATGGCGATGCCAAAGCCGAAATGCGTGGCCAGAATGGCCAGGGCCTGTCCGGCAATCGCCACCCAGCGCAGCCGCACCAGCAGGGCGAGGTTCTGGCCATCCGTACGCGAGAACTTTCCGGCAGGGCGTGACATGGCGCGGTGACCTCTGGGCTTTCGGCCTTTTTGACCGGTCAGGCCGGAAAGGTCCAGTCCAGCGCGGCCGAGGCCCCCGCTAGAGCCCCTCGTTCAGGAGAAGACCCTCGATGAAGGCCAGCTTTTCCGCCCCGAGTTCCGCGCTGACGCCAATCTGCTCCAAAAGCTCGAAGCCTTGCGAGGCGGCGATCAGGCGCAGGGCGGCCTTGCGGGTTTCGGTGCCCGGCGGAAAGAGGCCAGCTTCCATGCCCTGCTCCAGCGCACAGATGATTTCACTGTGCAACTTGGTCATCCCCTCGCTGAGGGCGGCGCGCACGGCGGGGTCCTGGCGGATGTCCCAGGCCTCGTGCCAGAGCCGTTCGGCCAGGTCCATCACCGGATCAAGCGCGCCGAGCGAGCGCAGCTTGCAGCCGGCCAGCATCGACAAAAGCCGCTCGCGCGGGGGGAGGCGGCGCAGCGCCTCCAGCATCTGGGGTTCGATGCGGCGCCAGACCTCACGCACCGCTTCGGCGCGCAGCGCCTCGGCCGAGGCGAAGTGGTGGTGGATCTGGCCGGGCGAACACTCCAGTGTCTGGGCGATGCGCCGCACGGTCGCGGCCGACAGCCCTTCGCGCGAGACGATGTCGATGACCGCGTTCATGATCTGCTCGCGTCTTGCGTCGCGTGCCAAATATGCCACGTCCTTGCCCCCCGGATTCGCATTCTGTGGTCTGTAACACAAAAATCCCGGGAATAAAACTGGACGCGCGACCAAGTTGGTCATATGCCCAGATTTGACCTGTGATACCGCAACCACCCTTCTTGCAACGGATTGCCCATGACCCTGCTGTTTCGGCGCTTCACCCTCTCTGCGGCGATGGCGCTGCTGGCTTTGTCCACCGGTGCGACCTTTGCACAGGGGATGCCCCCTTCGGGAGTGGGCGTGATCGTGCTGCAGCCCGAGACGATTCCGGTGATCTCGGAACTGCCGGGCCGCGTCAGCGCCACCCAGATCGCCGAAGTGCGGCCGCGGGTCGGCGGCATCATCGAGAAGCGGCTCTTCGAACAGGGCTCCCTGGTCAAAGAGGGGGACGTTCTGTTCCAGCTCGACAAGGCCAGTTACGAGATTGCGGCCGAAGCGGCGCGCGCCAATGTCGCCCGCGCCGAGGCTGTCTTGCTGGAGGCGCAGCAAAACGCCGGGCGGCTTGCCGCGCTGAATGCGCGCAACATCACCAGCAAATCCGATTTCGAGACCGCCACCGCCACGCGCCTGCAGGCCGAGGCGGGCCTCGCCGAAGCCCGCGCCCAGGTGCGTGCCGCTGAGCTGAACCTCAGCTACGCCGACATCAAGGCGCCGATCTCGGGCCGCATCGGCCGCGCGCTGATCACCGAAGGCGCCCTGGTTGCGGCGCAGGGCGATGTGCTGACCACGATCCAGCAGCTGGACACGGTCTACGTCGACATGCAGCAGCCGGTCTCGGAACTTTTGCGCCTGCGGGCCGCGCTGGCCAAGGGCGAGCTGGTGATGGTGGAACCCGATGTGGCGCGGGTCGTGCTGCATCTCGATGACGGCTCACAATATCAGCACCCCGGCAGGTTGCTGTTCGCCGAGGCCTTCGTGGAACGCTCCAGCGGCCAGGTCACCCTGCGCGCCCAGTTCCCGAATGCCGAAGGGGTGCTTTTGCCCGGCATGTATGTCCGCGTGATGGTCGAACAGGCGACCGAGGCCAATGCCCTCGCCATCCCGGCGCAGGCGGTGCAGCGCGACGCTTCGGGGGCGGCCTTGGTCTATGTCGTCACCGACAAGCAGGCCGCCGACCTGCGACCGGTGACGCTGGGTCGCAGCGTCGGCAACCGGGTCATCGTCCTGTCGGGGCTGGCGGCAGATGACATGGTGATCGTGGACGGCTTCCAGAAGATCGGCCCCGGCGCGCCGGTGTCCCCGGTCTGCTGGTTCGACCCGTCGCAGGCACAGGCTTCGGCGCCCGAGGTCTGCACCAAGCGCCTGCCCCCTGCGGCACCTGCCGCAGACCCTGCGAAGAATTGAGACCGGCACAATGGCAAAGTTCTTCATCAACAACCCGGTGCTGGCCTGGGTCATCGCCATCTTCATCGTGCTGGCCGGTGCCCTGTCCTTGCCCCGCCTGCCGGTGTCGCAATATCCCGATGTCGCACCGCCCCAGGTGACGATCTCGACCCTGTTCGCCGGGGCATCGCCCGAGGATCTGTACCGCCAGGTCACCCAGCCGATCGAAGAAGAGCTGAACGGGTTGCCGGGGCTGTTGTACTTCGAATCCACCTCCGAGGCGACGGGGTCGGTCACGATCAACGTGACCTTCAAGGCGGGTACCAAGATCGCGCAAGCGGTGGTGGACACGCAGAACCGTCTGCGCCGGGTTGAAGCTGCCCTGCCGCAGCAGGTGCAGCAGCAGGGTGTGCTGGTCGAGGAGGCCTCTTCCAGCTTTCTGATGTTCATCGCTTTGACCGCCACGCCCGACTCCGGGCTCGACGCGGTGGACCTTGGCGATTTCGTCTCGCGCAACGTGATCAACGAGGTGCGCCGGGTGCCCGGGGTGGGACGGGGCCAGCTTTTCGCCACCCAGCGCGCGCTGCGGGTCTGGATCGACCCGGCCAAGCTGGTCGGGCTCGATCTGTCGGTCACCGACGTCACCGCCGCGATTGCCGAACAGAACGCGCAGGTGGCGGCTGGCTCGATCGGGGCGGACCCGGCGCTGCCCGGCCAGCAGGTGCAGGCCTCGCTTCTGGTCACCGGCCAATTGGGCACGCCCGAGGAGTTTGGCAATATCGTGCTGCGCGCCAAGGATGACGGGGCCTTGGTCCGCCTGTCCGATGTCGCAAGGATCGAGATTGATGCCGAGCTTTATTCCTTCAAATCCTTCCTGAACGGGCAGGAAACCGCCGCCATTGGCGTCCAGCTGTCGCCGACCGGCAATGCGCTGGACACCGCCAAGGGCGTCCGCGCGGTGATGGAGCGGTTGTCGCCGCTGTTCCCCAAGGGGGTCACCTACACGATCCCCTATGACACGACGCCTTTCGTTTCCGCCTCGATCGAAAAGGTGCTCCACACGCTTCTGGAGGCCGTGGCGCTGGTCTTTGTCGTGATGTTCCTCTTTTTGCAGAACTTCCGCTACACGATCATCCCGACGCTGGTGGTTCCCATCGCCCTGTCGGGCACCATGGCGGTGATGCTGGCGGCGGGCTATTCGATCAACGTGCTGACGATGTTCGCGATGATCCTGGCCATCGGCATCCTGGTCGATGACGCGATCGTCGTGGTCGAAAACGTCGAGCGGATCATGTCGCAGGAGGGGCTTTCCCCCAAGGCCGCCGCGAAAAAGGCCATGGGGCAGATCTCGGGCGCGATTGTCGGCATCACGCTGGCACTGATCGCCGTCTTTGTGCCGCTTGCCTTCTTTCCGGGCTCGGTCGGGATCATCTATCAGCAGTTTTCGCTGACCATGGTGGTGTCGATCGCCTTCTCGGCCTTCCTCGCGCTGTCCCTGACACCGGCGCTGTGCGCCACGCTGCTAAAGCCGGTGCCGAAGGGCCATGCCCATGGCAAGAAGGGGATGTTCGGCTGGTTCAACCGCAACTTTGACCGCGCTTCGAAGGGCTATTCGGGGCTGGTCGGCGGGTTGGTCCGGCGCGCGGGGCGGATGATGGTGGTCTATCTTGCGCTCGTGGTGGGGCTCGGCTGGGTCTATATCCAGATCCCGGCGGCCTTCCTGCCGCAGGAAGATCAGGGCTTCCTTCTGGCCAATCTCCAGGCCCCGCCCGGCGCCACCAGTTTCCGCCTGCGCGAGGTTACCAAACAGGCCGAAGCGGCGGCACTGGCGATGCCGGGGGTGGACAGCATGGTCACGATCCAGGGCTTCTCCTTCTCCGGTCAGGGGCCGAACTCGGGTCTGGCCTTCGTGACGCTGAAGGATTGGGAGGAGCGGCGGACGCCGGACCTTTCGGCCACGGCGCTGGCGGGGCAGCTCTCGGGCAAGATCTTTGCGATCCGCGATTCCGTCGCCTTCGCCCTGTCGCCGCCGCCGATTGCGGGGCTGGGCACCAGTTCGGGCTTTGCCTTCCGGCTGCAGGACCGCGCCAACCTGGGCAATGCGGCGCTGCAGGCGGCGAGCCAGCAGCTGATGGGGGCCGCCGCCGCCAGCAAGGTCCTGGGCCAGATGTATACCGAGGGCCTGCCCCCCGGGCCCGAACTGGCCCTGAAGATCGACCGCGAGAAGGCCAACGCCTTTGGCGTCACCTTTGGTGAGATCAACCGCACCATCTCGGTCGCGCTGGGGTCCGGCTATGTGAACGACTTCCCCAACAATGGCCGGATGCAGCGCGTCATGGTGCAGGCCGAGGCTTCGGCGCGGATGAACATCGAAGACGTGATGAAGCTGAACGTGCGCAATGTGCAGGGCGGCATGGTGCCATTGTCCGCCTTCGCCTCGGCGGAATGGGGCTTTGGGCCGACGCAGATCGTGGGCTACAACGGCTATTCGTCCGTCCGCATCAACGGCGCCGCGGCGCCGGGCCACTCCTCCGGCGAGGCGATTGCCGAGATGGAGCGGTTGGCCGGCCAGCTGCCGCCGGGCTTTGCCTTTGAATGGACCGGCCAATCCTTGCAGGAGATTGACAGCGGATCACAGGCGCCGATCCTGATTGGCTTGTCGGTGCTGTTCGTATTCCTGTGCCTTGCAGGTCTCTACGGCAGCTGGTCGATCCCCCTGTCCGTGATGCTGATCGTGCCGATGGGGGCGATCGGGTCGGCCTTGGCGGTCAAGTTCGCGGGCCTGTCCAATGACGTGTTCTTCACGGTGGGCCTGATCACCATCGTCGGCCTTTCGGCCAAGAACGCAATCCTGATCGTCGAGGTCGCAAAGGACATGATCGCCGAAGGCGCGGAGCTGATCCCCGCCACCATCCAGGCCTGCCGCCTGCGGTTCAGGCCCATCCTGATGACTTCCCTCGCCTTCACCATGGGCGTGCTGCCGATGGCCATGGCGCATGGACCTTCCGCCGCCAGCCAGAATGCCATCGGCGTCAACGTGGTGGGCGGCATGATCTCGGCCACCGTGCTGGGCCTGTTGTTCGCACCGGTGTTCTTCGTCTTCGTGATGAAGCTGACCGGCACCCACCTCAAACTCGGGCAGGGGGAGGAGGCGACGCCCTCGATCCCTGCCGCGACCCCTCCGGCGGCTTAGGCCGCCCGACCACAGCAAGACCGCAAAAGAGAAAACCATGAGCAGACCCTTCTCCCTCGACATGCATGGGCGCCTGGCCCTGACCCTGCCGCTTTTGGCCCTGCTGCTGGCGGGATGCATGGCCATGCCCACCACGCAGCCCTTTACGGCGCCGAAGGCCGACCTCGCCGCGAGCTTTGCTTCCCCGGCCCCCCAACGCAGCGCCGGCGGCGCCTGGTGGGCCAGTTTCGGCGACAAGAGCCTGAACCAGCTGATCGCCCAGGGGCAGGCGCGCAACCTGACGATCCAGCAGGCGCTTGCCGCGATTGACGAGGCCGAGGCCGGCTCTCGCCTCGCAGGCGCCGCTTCCTTGCCGTCGCTGCAGGCCGGGGCAGGGGCCACGCGCGGCGATGCGCAGGGCACGGGCATGTCGCAAAGCACCTCCGCCTCGCTGTCGGGAACCTGGCTGATCGACCTGTTCGGGGCCAACAGCGCGGAACGCACCGCGACCCTTGCCGAGCTGGATGCCGCCAAACTGTCGGCCGAAGCCTCGCGCCGGGCCGTCTCCGGGGCCATTGCTACCGCCTATATCGACATGCGCGGCTATCAGGAAAGCATCGCTCTGACGCGCAAGAGCATCGACAGCCGGCGCGAGACGCTGGAGCTTATTCGCTGGATGAAGGATGCGGGGCAGGTCAACCAGCTGGATGTCTTGCAGGCCGAACAGGCGGTGGCCCAGGCCGAGGCGGGGATGCCGGCCCTGCAGATCGGCTTTGACCAATCGATCAACCGGCTGGCGACGCTGACGGCGCTGCGCACCGCAGACCTGCGCAGCCAGCTGCAGAAGGGCAGCGCGCAGCCCGTCGCCCGCTTCCGCCCCAGCGTGGGCATCCCGGCCGACGTGATTCGCGCCCGCCCCGACGTGCAGATCGCCGAACGCAAGCTGGCCGCCGCCACCGCGCGCATCGGCGTGGCCGAGGCCGCCTTCTGGCCCTCGGTCACGCTGTCGGGTTCGATCACGCCGACCAACATCCACCGGGGCGGGGCGCCGACGCTCTGGGGCTTCGGGCCGCAGATCAACCTGCCGCTCTTTACCGGCGGCGCGAACAAGGCGCGGTTGAGCGCCGCCGAAAGCCGCGCTGTCCAGGCCGAGGCCGCCTGGCGCGCCAGCGTTCTGGACGCGGTGCAGGACGTGGAAGACGGCCTCAGCGCCTATAACCGGGGCGCCTCCAACGTGGCGGCGCAGCGCAAGCTGGTGTCGCTTGCCGAACAGACCGTCACGCTGGCGCGGGAATCGATGCGCGGCGGGCAGGCCGATATCCTGACCGTGCTGGAGGCGGAACGCTCGCTTCTGACCGCCCGCATCGCCT
The DNA here is from genome assembly GCF_056403335.1 of Rhodobacter sp. P2_H5. NCBI lineage: Bacteria > Pseudomonadati > Pseudomonadota > Alphaproteobacteria > Rhodobacterales > Rhodobacter > Rhodobacter sp. P2_H5. The sequence goes on from NZ_JBFUFS010000002.1 coordinate 142,023, forward strand.
ATGCCTCTTCCGTGCGCGACTATGCGACGAGCTATGTCAACGTGAGCCTCGCCGCCGCCGCCCCGCTGCAATAACACGCGGTGCCGCGCGCGACCGCCTTGCGCGCGGCACGAATTGGCAGGTGGCGCCAAACCATCCATTGGAGGCGCGCCCCGGCTGTGGCAAGAACGGGGCTGCAGCAGGGAAAGGATCGCGCGTGACGGGCCTGAGGAAGATTGAACGCGGCAACCTCTCAGAACAGGTCTACGCGGCCATTCGCGACACGCTGATCGAGGGGAAATACGAACCCGGCGCGCGGCTTCGGATCAACCCCCTGGCCGAAGAGCTGGGTGTCTCGATCACCCCGGTCCGTGAGGCGATCTTCCGGCTGGTCAGCGAACACGCGCTGGAGATGAAGGCCGCCACCGCCATCCATGTCCGCAACCTGACCGCCGATGAGTTGCGCGAGATCCTTCTGATGCGGCACCTTTTGGAGGGCGAGGCTGCGGCGCTGGCCGCCGGGCGGATGACCCCCGCCGAGGTGCAGGCGCTGGAGGATCTGCAGGAGCAGTTCCGCAAGGCCGCCGCCGTCGACCCGCAGCAGGCCGCCTCCCTGAACCGCCAGTTTCATTTCGGTCTGGTGGCCGGCGCGCGGATGCCGCTGATCTTTGCCACGGTCGAGACCATGTGGGTGCTGATGGGCCCCTTGCTGCGGACCTTTCACATGACGGTGCCGGTGCGCGACCTTACCAGCGGCACGCATCAGCATTACGCGGTCCTGCGCGCCCTGAAAGCGCAGGACGGCCCCGCCGCCAAGGCCGCCATTCAGGCCGATATCGCCTGGAGCCAGGTTCTGGTCGACTGGCTTGCCGCCAAGGCGCTATAGGCTCTCGGTCACGATCCGCCGCAGATCCTCGCGCGCGGCGGGGCGCTGCGAACAGGCGATGTCAAAGCCGTAGTTGGTCTCGGCCACGTCGAGCAGCCGCTCAACCTCATCCCGCCGCAGACCCAGGGCACCAAAGCCGCCGGTCAGACCGATGCTGGCGCAAAACTGCGCAAGCGCCTCGGGCAGGGCCTGCGCCTGCGCCACTTGTGACAGGGCGGCAAGCTCGGGGCGGAAGATCGTGGCGACCCTGGCCAGACGGTCCTGCGCATGGGGCATGGTCCAGCGGACGGTCGGGATCAAGCAGGCGGCACAGCTTTCGCCATGCGGCGTGTCCTTCAAGGCGCCCATCGCCTGACCCAGGGCATGGGGGATGCCGACGCCAATCGTGCCCAGCGTGATCCCCGCCATATAGCAGGCCTCCGCCATCCTCGTCCGCGCTTCCAGATCGCCCGGGTTGTCGCAAGCTGCGGGCAGATGCGCCGCCACCAGCTCCATCGCGCGGATCGAGAAGAGGTCGGTCCAGGTGTTGGGTCTGGTCCCGATGAAGCCTTCAAAGGCGTGCAGGAAGGTGTCCACCCCGGTCGAGGCGGTCAGCCGGCGCGGCTTGGTCAAGTGCAAGGCGGGGTCCACGATGGCCAGATCGGGGAAGCAGAAGGGGTGGATGATCGTCGCCTTCAGCTTGAGGTCCGGGTTGGAAAGGACGGCAAAGGGCGTGACCTCCGCCCCGGTCCCGGCATTGGTCGGGATGGCGATCAGCGGCCGGCCGCGCTTTTCAGGGCTGCGCACTTCGGCATTGGCGCGGGCGGTGAAGCTCCAGCTTTGCCCGCCGTTGGTGGCGACCAAAGCCACCGCCTTGGCCGCATCCATGGTCGATCCGCCGCCGATGGCGATGATCATCTCGGCCCCAAAAGCCGCCGCCGCCGCCCTGTCACAGGTTTCCGCCCGCGGGTTCGGCACGATGTCATGCCAAAGGGTGGTTCGGATCCCCGCCGCTGCCAACTGGCCCAGGACCGAAGCCTCCAGCGCCGAGCCTTTGAGGAAAGGGTCGATCATCACGAAAGCCGCAGCGCCAAAGGGCCGGGCCAGATCGGCCAGCCGGGCCAGACTCCCGGCCCCGAAGATCACCTTGGTCGGCAGGGCGATGGTATAGTCGGACAGGTTGGTCACGGAAATGCTCCCTTGTTTGGAGCAAAGATATATCATATATGAAATGACAGCAACGGCGAATCCAGAAGATGAGAAGGCGGGCGGATGCGGAAGAATGACTTTGACCCGACGGCAGAGCAGGTCGCCCATTTGCGCGACCGCGCCCAGTTCATCCGGCTGGAAACCATCCGCCTGATCGAGATTGCCAAGGTCGGGCACTACACCTCGGTCTTCTCGGCGGCCGAGATCTTTGCGGCGCTGTACTATGACGTGATGCGGCTCGGGCCGGACCCGAAATGGCCCGACCGCGACCGCTTCCTCATGGGCAAGGGCCATGCGGCGGTGGGGCTTTTCCCGATATTGGCCGAGCGCGGCTATATCCCGGTTGAGGTGCTGAACGGCTATACGCGGCTGGGCAACCCCCTGGGTGACCACCCGGATATGCGCAAGGTGGCGGGGGTGGATTTCTCCTCCGGCTCCATCGGCCATGCCCTGTCGAACGGGGCGGGGATGGCGATGGGTGGGCGGATGCAGGGGCGCGACTTCACCACCTTCGTCATGCTCGGCGATGGCGAGATGCAGGAGGGTCAGGTCTGGGAGGCGGCACTTTTCGCCGCCCACCACGGCCTGTCGCGGCTGGTGGCGATCGTCGACCGCAACGGCTTTCAACTCGATGGCGCGGTGGATGACGTGATGGGCGTCGAGCCGCTGGACGCCAAATGGCGCGCCTTTGGCTGGGAGGTGCATGTGGTCGACGGCCACGACATTGCAGCACTCACCGCCCTCTTGCGGCAGGTCAAGGCGGACGCCGACCGTGCCACCCCCTGCTGCATCATCGCCAGGACCGTGAAGGGCAAGGGCGTCTCCTATATGGAGACCGAACCCGGCTGGCACCTTGGCTATCTTGACCCCACCGACGCCGAAGCCGCGCGTCAGGAAATTCTGGCGCAGGTGATCTGAATGAGCAAACCCTTGTCCCCCAACTCCTGGCACTACCGCGAATTGAACCAGAAGAATCCCGGGCTGGACCATCTGTCCAACGGGCTGATCGCGCTGACCGAGGCGGGCTATCCGATTGTCGCAGGATCGGCCGATTTGCAATATTCCAACGGGCTGAACCGTTTTGCGGCGCGGTATCCCGACCGCTATATCCAATTTGGCATCTCCGAGCAGAACATGGTCTCTGCCGCGGCGGGCTTGGCCACGACGGGAATGATGCCCTATGTCGCGACCTTCGCCTCGTTCATCGGCCTGCTGACGGTCGAGCAGATCCGGATGGATGTGGCCTATTGCGCCCTGCCGGTGCGGATGATCGGGCATCACACCGGGATTGCGATGGGCTTTTACGGCACCTCGCACCATGCGACCGAAGACATCGGCACCATGCGCTCCATCGCCGATCTGACCGTGGTCTCCACCGCCGACGGCCCGCAGCTGGAGTCTGCCATCCGCGCCTCGGTCGACCATGACCGGCCGATCTATTTCCGCACCGGGCGGGGGCGCGAGCCGGACCTTTACGACCCGGCCCAGAGCTTCACCTTCGGCAAGGCCATCGAACATGCGAAGGGTGAGGAGCTGACCATCATCGCCTGCGGCATGCCGGTTCATCCAGCGGTGCAGGTCGCCAGAAGGCTGAACGCGGCGGGGCGCTCGGTTGGCGTGATCGACATGGCCACTGTCAAGCCGATTGACCGCGAGGCGGTGTTGGAGGCTGCCTCCCGCACTGCCAAACTCATGACAATCGAAGAGCACAACATCATCGGCGGCCTTGGCGCGGCTGTGGCCGAGGTTCTGGCCGATGAAGGTGTGGGCAAGCGCCTGATCCGCCACGGCATCCGCGACGAATTTGCCCTGATCGCCCCGCCGAGCCATCTTTACGCGCATTACAAGCTCGACGAAGCCGGGATCGCCGAGGTGGTCCTCGCGGCCATCGGCGGGTGAGCCTGGCGTCAGGCACCGCAGTCAAACCAAACCGGGAAAGGTCCGCAGGATGAGCCAGACGAAAACCGCATTGATCACCGGGGGCGGCACCGGCATTGGCCGCGCCGTGGCCGAACGCCTGCTGAAAGAGGGCTGGCGCGTCATCGCGGCGGGGCTGGACCGCGACGCCGACCTTGACCCCGCGATCACCTTTCACCAGGCCGATGTCACCGACACCGCCCTGGTCCTGCAGGCGCTGGAGGGGATCGAAAGGCTGGACGGTCTGGTCAATGCCGCCGGCATCCTGCGTCATGGGCGCGAATGGCAGACCGAGGATTTCGAGGCCGTGCTGCGCGTCAATGTCACAGCGGGCTTCGCCCTGTCGACCGCGCTTCTGCCAAGGCTGGAGGCGGCGGGAGGCGCTGTGGTGATGTTCGCCTCGATGTGGTCGATCTTCGGCTCGGCGGGGGCGCCGGCCTATACGGCGAGCAAGGGCGCCGTGGCGGCGGTCACGCGGTCAATGGCGGTGGCCTGGGCGTCCAAAGGTGTGCGGGTCAACGCGGTGGCGCCGGGCTGGGTCGAAACCGCGATGTCCGCCCGTGCGCGCGAGGATCTGGCCCGCGTGGCCAAGATCAACGTCCGCATCCCGATGGGGCGCTGGGCGCAACCGGCCGAGGTGGCCTCGGTCATCCGCTTTCTTCTGTCCGCGGATGCGGCCTATGTGACCGGCGTCGTCCTGCCTGTGGACGGCGGCTACGCGGTCTGCTGAGGGCTTTCCTCTTCTTTCCCCGCCAATTCCGGCCTGGGCCGGGGGCCGCGCCTGAACGTTCAGGCGCGGCCTTTCGTCATCTGACGCCGACTTTCGCCCGCCCTTGCCGTCATGCAGGGCCCGGCGCCGCCGCAAGGAAGTTTTTCCGCTTTTTCGATGGCAGGAAATTTTTTCCGTTGCAATTTGCGCGCAGAGAAATTACTTCTATGGCTCAAGAGAGCGGAGATTCTCTGAACTGCCTGAAAGGGGCTCCCGAAAAACCCGCGGCTTGGCGGGTGCTGACCAAGGTCAGACGGGGAGGCCGGGAGAGAACATGGAACAGGGCTGCAGCGGCACCAAGGGGCCGCACCGGGTGCGCCTGCGCAAACCGGCTTGGCCGGCCTGCGGCGCAACTGCGCCAATGTCACTCTTTTCGGTGGGCTTCTGATCCGGGTGGAGCACTCCGCACCGCATGTGACCTTTTGCCGAAAGCTGACCTGACCCATGGCCAACCTGCACATCCAAGACCTGAGGAAAAGCTTCAAGAACGGGAGTGCCGCGCTGCAGGGGATCTCCTTCGATGTGGCCGACCGTGAGGCGATGTTCCTTCTGGGGCCGTCGGGGGCGGGCAAGACCACGACCCTGCGGCTGGTGGCGGGACTTGAGGACCCTTCGGCCGGTCGCATAAGGATCGGCGGGCGCGATGTGACCGACTTCACCCCGCGCGAACGCAATCTGGCGATGGTCTACGACAAGCACTCGCTGTTTCCGCATATGACGGTGTTTGAAAACCTGGCCTATCCCCTGCGCATCCGCAAACTGCCGGAAACCGCCATGAAGGCGCGGATCCAGTCGGTGGCCGAGACCTTGCAGCTGGAAAAACTGCTGGAACGGCTGCCCAACCAGTTGTCCGGCGGGCAGATGCAGCGGGTGGCGATTGGCCGGGCGTTGGTGCGCGAGGCGGATGTGTTTCTGCTCGACGAGCCGATCTCGCACCTTGATGCGCAGCTGCGCGCCCGCATGCGGGTGGAATTCAAGCGCCTGCAACGCGATTTCAAGGCGACGATGCTTTACGTCAGCCATGATCAGCTGGAGGCCATGACCATGGCCGACCGCATCGTGCTGATCAACAAGGGAAAGATCGAACAGATCGCCCCGCCGCAGGTGATGTTCGACCGCCCCGCCACGCTTTTCGCCGCGACCTTTCTGGGCGAACCTGCGATGAACACGATCCCGGCGCGTCTGGTCCGGCAGGGCGGCGCCCTGACCATCGGCATCGGCGCCTCTGCCATCCGGATGGGCGCGGACTGGGCCGATGCGGGGGCCACCTTGCGACCCGAGGCCACCTATACGCTGGGCATCCGTCCGCAGCATCTGACCCTCGCCGCCCCCGGCAGCCCGGAGGAGGGGCGTGTCGATGGCGTGGTCTTCGCGGTCGAAACCCTTGGCTCGCGGGTGGTTTATGACATCGAGGTGGCGGGACAGATGGTCCGCGTCATGACCTCGGTCGATGCGGCGCGGGGTTACCCGCGCGAGATCGGCGCTGCGATCAGCTTCCGGGTCGATCCGGCCTTTGTCTACCTTTTTGACGCCACCACGGGCGAGACGGTCCGGCAGGCCTGTTTCACCCGGAAAGCGTCCTGAACTCTGCTCCGCATGGGGGCGGTCACGTGCCGTGGAAAAACCAATAGAGGAGGAACACATGTCCACACTGCACAGAACACGTGCCCTGGCCGCGATGCTCTTGTCATCGTTGCTGGTCGCACCCTCTGCTTTCGCGCAGACCGATGCGCAGAAAGCCCTGTCCGGAACCGAGCTTCACTTCCTTGCGCCCTCGATGCCGCAGTTCGCGGCGCTGGAGAAATTCTTCCCCGAGTTCGAGCAGAAATTCGGCATCAAGGTCGTGGTCGACGAAGTGCCCTTTGACCAATACCGACAAAAATCGCTGGTCGAGATGCAGCAGGGCACCGGCACCTATGACTTTTACGCGGTAGACGTGATGTGGCTGGCCGAATATGCCGCTGCGGGCTTTCTTGACCCCCTGATGCCCTACGTCAAGAACCCTGACCTGACCGCCGCCGACTACAACATCGACGATTTCCTGCCGCGCGTGATCAGCGGCGCCGGGGTCTATAACGACACGCTCTACACGATCCCGATTGGCGCCGGCCCGGTGGGCACCACCTTCCGCAAGGACCTCGCCGATGCGGCGGGTATCCAGATGCCCGAGCGTTTCTCGCCCGAGTTCACCACCGACTTCATGTTCAAGGCGGCGGACAAGGTGAACAAGCCCGAAAGCGGCATCATGGGCTTTGCCAATATCCCGGGCCGCTGGTTCTGGGGCGTCACCTATCTGCCCTATCTCTACGCCTTCCAGTCCAAGGACAGCGTGGGCGACGAATACCTCGACAAGGACTGGAAAATCTCGATCAACAACCAGCATACGGTTGATTCCATCGACTATTTCGTCAGCCTGAAAAAGTTCATGCCCGCCGACAGCGCGAACTGGGGCATCGGCGAGGCCACTGCCGTCTACCAGCAGGGCAAGGCCTTCGGCACCTGGAACTACATCGACTTCGTGAACGGTTTCTTTGAGGACCCGGCCGCGCAAGCCACCGTGGCGGGCAAGAACATCCACCTGCACACGCCGGCTGGCCCGGATGGCCGGATCGACCCCTTCTTCGGCTCGTGGAGCCTTGGCATTTCCAAGGACAGCCAGAAGAAAGAGGCGGCCTGGGTCTTCATCCAGTGGCTGACCTCGGCCGATGTACAGGCGCGGGCGACGCAGTTTGGCGCCGGGCCGTCGCGGCATTCGACCTTCAAGTCGGAAGAGCTGGCCAAGTACGAACCCTGGTGGCTGCCGGTCTATGACTACATGCTGAAGACCACCAACCCGGATGAACGGGTGCGGGTGCCGGAATGGGCCGAGATTTCCGACATCATGGGCGAGGAAGGCAACAAGGTCTGGATCGGCCAGATCGACGCCAAGACCGCTGCGGCCAATATGGAAACCCGCATGACCGAGGCGATGAAAAAGGGCGGCTACTACATCCCTGGCCGCAAGGATCTGCCCAAGCAGCAATGGCGCGACCTGAGCTATTACGACCGGCTGCCCTCGGCCTGGAACTGAGCTGAGTTGAGCCCCGGTCCGGGCGCCCGCCGCCCGGACCCCATCCCTCGCATCCTTCGGAACCCATCATGTCAGACGCAACCCTTCCGGCCCGGGCCCCGTCCCGCCGGGGCCTTCTTGCCAAGTTCGGCCCCTCCAACAAGGCGGTCTTCCCCTGGGTTCTGATGGCACCGACGCTGATCATCCTGTTTGGCATCGGCATCTATCCGTTCCTCTATGCGCTCTTTGTCGCCGGACAGAATTTCGTCCTGTCCAAGCCCTATATCCCGCGCTTCTTCGTTGGACTCTATCAATACCAGAGCGTCATCCAGGACCCCGAGGTCTGGCACTCGCTGAAGGTCACGCTGATCTTCACGCTGGAGGCGGTGTTCTTCGAATTCTGGCTCGGCCTTGGCCTGGCCCTGCTGTTCCAGCGCAAGATCAAGGGGCAGGGGGTGCTGCGGATCTTCATCCTGATCCCGATGATCCTGCCGCCCTTGGTCGCGGCGCTGATCTGGCGCTACATGTTCTACCCCGGCGCGGGGCTGGCCACCTACTACATCGGCGGTATCACCAATTTCTTCGGCTGGGGCGAGATCCCCTTCCTGTCCGACCCGACCATCACCCTGCAAACGCTGATCTTTGTCGATGTCTGGGAATGGACGCCCTTCATGTTCCTGATGCTGTCCGCCGGCCTCGCCTCGATCCCGCGCCAGCCCTATGAGGCGGCCGAGATTGACGGCGCCGGGGCCTGGAAGGTGTTCTGGTCGATCACCATGCCCCTCTTGCGCCCCGCCATCATGATCGCCGTGGTGATCCGCACGATGGACGCCTTCCGCACCTTCGAGCTGATCCTCGTGATGACGCGCGGCGGGCCGGGCAATGCCACCACCACCCTGAACGTGCTGCTGACCAAGACGGGGCTGGAATTCTTCGACGCCTCCAAGGCGGCGGCGCTCTCGCTGATCATGATGATGGTGATCATCGTGATGAGCTTCATCTTCATCCGCGTGTTCCGCTCGCGCACCGAAGTCGCGGAATAGGAGGCTGCCATGAACATCAACGACGCGCAGAAGATGACCTCGCCCAAGGCCCCGGACGTGCAGCGCAACTGGTGGGTCTATCTGGTGATCATCGCGGTCTGCCTGATCAACTTCGTGCCCTACATGTGGATGGTGATGACCGGCTTCATGGACGGCGGGGCCGCAGGTTCCCCCACGCCGGAGTGGTTCTTCACCCCCACGTTGGAGGCGTTTCGCTATCTGATCGTGGAAAAGGGGATCCTGAAGAACTTCTTCAATTCCACCGTGATCGCGCTGGCCTCGACCTTCTTTTCGGTCACGATCGGCATGTTCTGCGCCTATGCCTTAGCGCGGTATGATTTTGTCGGCCGCGATGACGTGTCCTTCTGGGTGCTGACCAACCGGATGATGCCGCCGGTCGCGATCCTGCTGCCGATCTTCGTGACCTTTCAGACCATGAAGCTTCTGGACACCAAGGTTGGCTTGATCCTTCTGTATACGGCCATGCAACTGCCCTTCGTGGTCTGGATGCTGACCGGCTATTTCCGCGACATTCCAAGACGCTATGAAGAATCCGCGATGGTCGATGGCGACACCTGGGCCGCGGCCTTCCGCAAGGTGACGCTGCCCCTGATGATGCCTTCGGTCACCGCCACGGCGATCTTCGTGATGATCCTGTCCTGGAACGAATTCGCCTTCGCGACCTTCCTGACCTCGGTCAAGTCCAAGACGATGCCGCCCGCCATCATGGCCTATTCGATCGGCGCCGATATCCAGTGGAATGTGCTCGGCGCCGCTGTCGTGCTGATCACGGCCCCCCTGATCCTGTTCGTGCTGATCCTGCAACGCCAGCTGATCAGCGGGCTAAGCCAGGGTGTGGTGAAAGAATGACCCGTTTGATGGGAGGAAAAACCAATGGCTGAGATCAGGATCAACCAGCTCGCCAAACGCTTTGGCAAGTTCACCGCCGTCTCGGATGTGGATATTGCGGTGAAGGACGGCGAGTTCGTCTTTCTTCTGGGACCATCGGGCTGCGGCAAGACCACGACGCTGCGGATGATCGCGGGCCTTGAGATGCCGACCGATGGTGAGATTGCCATCGGCGGGCGCAACGTGACCTTCCTGCGCCCGCGCTACCGCAATGTCGGCATGGTGTTTCAGGATTACGGGCTTTACCGCCACATGACGGTTTTCGGCAATGTCGCCTATCCCCTGGAGGTGCGCCGCATGGCCAAATCCGCCATCGACACCAAGGTGCGGGCGGTGGCGCAGACCATGCAGATCACCGATGTCCTGGACCGCAAGCCAGATCAGCTTTCCGCAGGGCAGCTGCAGCGCGTGGCTATCGCCCGGATGCTGGTGCGCGATGCCGATGTCTTCCTGATGGATGAACCGATGTCGCATCTTGACGCGCAACTGCGCGGCCAGATGCGGGCCGAGTTGCGGCATATCCAGAAAACCGTTGGCGTCACCACGATCTTCGTCACCCACGACCAGCTGGAAGCCATGACCATGGCCGACCGCATCATCGTGATGAAGGACGGCAAGATGCTGCAATTCGCCACCCCGCGCGAGATCTTCGAACGCCCGGCGACGGAGTTTGTGGCCAGCTTCGTGGGTGAGCCGCAGATGAATGTCTACGATTGCAAGCTGCGGCGCTCGGACCAGGGTATGGTGGCCGAGGTCGATGGCTTCACCGTGCCGCTCGACCCCGATTGGGTCAAGGCCAACCGCTTGGAGCGGTATCTGAGCGAAACCCTGCGGCTTGGGGTGCGGCCGGAACATATCTCGATCCGCGACCGGGCGGACGCCGATCACGGCATCGCCACCACGCTTTATTCCTTCGAGCCGACCGGGGCGGAGAACCTCTATATCCTCCACTGCGGCACATCGCTGATCACCACCCGCACCTCGACGACCGAAACCGCGCATCTGGGCAAGACCGAGGGCACGGGCTTCTTCCTGCGCTTCGATCCCGCGTGGCTTTACCTGTTCGACAAGACCACTGGCGAGACGCTGGCCCATGCCGCCGCCAGCACTAAGGAGGACTGAATGAAATCCTGGATGGTTCTCTTGGGGATACTGGCGTTTCTCCTCTCCTCCTGCACGGTGATGGCGGGGGATTTCTCGCCCTGGCCGGCCTGTCTGGTGGCCGTGGTGCTGATCGTGCTCGCCAAGATCGCCAATGACCGCTTCAAGCTGCTGGCCTGGCCGATGGAGTTCCTTCTGGCCGCTGGCGTCACGATGATCGTGGTCAACCTGATCCGGCTGGCGATCATCCCGATGCCGGTCTGAGCCATGGACGCCCTGACCCTCAGCGGCCTGAGAAAATCCTTCCGGGACAAGCGGGCGGTCGATGGGGTGGATTTCGTGGTCCCGCAGGGTGAGATTGTGGGGTTCTTGGGCCCCAATGGCGCGGGCAAGACCACGGTGATGAACATGATCACCGGGCTGCTGGCGCCTGACGCCGGGCAGATCACGCTGCTGGGGGTGCGCGATGGCGCAAGGCTGAAGGCGGTGCGGGCGCGGATCGGCTATCTACAGGAAAAGCCCCGCATCTACCCCGAAATGACCGCCCGCGACTATCTGACAATGTTCGCGCGGCTTTACGCCGTGGCCCAACCGCAGGCGCGGGTGGATCAGGTCCTCGAGCGGGTCGGCCTGACCTCTGCCGCCCATCGCGTGATCGGGGCCTTTTCGCGCGGCATGCAGCAGCGCGTCTGCCTCGCCCGGGTGCTGCTCCACGAGCCGGAGTTTCTGGTGCTGGACGAGCCGACGCTTGGCCTTGACCCCAACGGTGTCGCCGACATGCGCCAGATCTTCCGCGCGATGAAGGCCGAGGGGGTGACGCTCCTCTTCTCCTCGCACCAGCTGGCCGAGATGGAGCGGGTCTGCGACCGGGTGATCTTCATGGACCGGGGCAGGGTGGTGGCCCAAGGCCGGCAGGAGGACATCCTGCCAGCGCTGGGCCTGAACGACGCGCTGGCGGTGGAGGTCTTTGAACCCTTGGCAGGCCATCTGGCCGCCATTCGCAGCCTGCCCGAAGTGCAAGGTGCCGAGGCGGCGAGCGAATATTCGGTGAATATCGTCCTGCGAGACATCACCCCTGCGGACCCTCGCGCCCGCCGGGCGCTGGTGGCGCAAAGGCTGGGTGGGCTGGGTTTGACGGTTCTGTCGGTGGGGCAGGGCCACCGATCCCTGGAAGACGTGTTCCTGGCGCTGACGGCGCAGGGCAAAGCAAAGGAAGACTGAGATGGATCTACATTACAAAGGCAAACGCTGCCTGATCACCGCCTCGACCGGGGGGCTTGGCTTTGCCATCGCCAAGGCCATGGCGGCGGAAGGGGCCAGCGTCATCCTCAACGGCCGTTCGGCGGCCACCCTCGACAAGACCGTGGCGCGGCTGAAGGCTGCGGTGCCCGGCGCGGATGTGACGGGCGCCTTGGGCAACAGCGGCACGGCGGAGGGTTGCGCCGAGCTGATCGCCAATTGCCCCGATGTCGATGTGCTGATCATCAACCTCGGCATCTATGAGGCGATGGACATCTACAAGGCGGGCGATGACCGCTGGCACGAGCTGATCGAGGTCAATGTGATGAGCGGCGTGCGTCTGAGCCGCCACTATATCCCCAAGATGCTGGCCCGCGATGCCGGGCGCGTGGTCTTCATGGCCTCGGAATCCGGGATCAACCCGGCGCCGGAAATGCCGGCCTATTCGGCGACCAAGACCATGCAGCTGTCGCTCGCGCGCAATCTGGCCGAGACGACCAAGGGCACCAAAGTCACGGTGAACTCGGTCCTGCCCGGCCCCTGCCGCACCGAAGGCGTGGCCGAGCTGATCAAGGGCCTGTATCCCGGGGTCGAAACCGCCGAGGCCGAGCGCCGGTTCGTCGCTGAAAACCGCCCGACCTCCTTGATCCAGCGGCTCTCCCTGCCCGAGGAAGTGGCGGATTTCGTGACCTTTCTCGCCTCGGACCGCACCGGGATCGTCAATGGCGCCGCCCTGAAGATCGACGGCGGCCTGATCCGCACCGTGGTGTGAGATGACACGCCCGCTGCCCAGAAACCTGCCCGGCGTGCTGAGCGTGACCTTGCTGCTGACCGGGCGGGAGGTCTGGGCCAAGCTCACCTCGGTCTGGTTCTTTCTGGTGGCCTCCGCCGTCTGCCTGATGGCCCTCGCCTACGGCAGCGGCTTTCAGCACAGTTTTGAAACCGAAACCGTGGTGGTCACCGCCGACCCCCTCCAAGTGCTGAACGTGCTCGTCGTGGTGTTTCTGGGGCTGGTGCTGGGCCTGCGCCTCGCCTCCGCGCTGGCGTGGGAGAAGGAGCACCGCACGCTGGAGGTGCTTCTGGTCGGCCCGGTCACGCAAGCCCCGGTGGTCATGGCGAAATTCCTGGCGGAGCTTTGCGTGCTGGCCGTGCTCATCGCCCTTTATTGGGCCTATCTCTTGCTCGGCCAGCCTCTGGGCGCCGGGGTGATCGGTCTGGCCGATACGGCGCCGGTCTGGCGGCTGGTGGTCATGGTGCTGCCGGTGATGGCGCTAGGGCTTCTGGTGTCGTCCTTCATGGCCTCGGTCCGGGGGGCGGTCGTGGTGTTTCTGGCGCTCGCCGGGGCGCTGATCGCGTTCGAGGCGGTTCTGGCCTGGCTCACCCTCTCGCCGCCGCAGGATCTGAGCCTGACGATGCTGTACCTGCGCGCGGGGATGCAGAAGGTGGCGCTGGTCACGCATCTGATCTCGGCCGTGGCCTGTCTGGCCGATCTGGCGATGCAGATCGCCAACCAGACCGCGTTGACCTTGCGCGATGTGGCGCAGGCGGCGGGTCTGACCTTGGCTACACTGGCGGCCTCGGTCCTTGTCTTGAAACTGCGGGGGTCAGAGGGATGAAGCGCATCTGGATCGGGGCCGCGCTGGCCGCAAGCCTGAGCCTGCCCGCCCGGGCGCTCGAGCCGGAGCGGCGCGAGGTCATCGTGACCTCGAACCGGGTCTGGGATGGCTATACCTATCAGGAGAACTTCGTCCCCTCGGCGCTGCCCGCGATGGCGCTTCTGGCGGGCAAGGACAATGCGGTCAGCTTCGTGAAAACGCAGGAGTATTACTGGCCCCTGTCGCGCCAGACCTATGTCGATTTTGACCGCGAGAAGGACCCGGTGCCGGGGCGGCTGCAGATCACCCAGGCCGGCAAGGTTGTGGCCGAGGTCGATGTGGCGCCCTATGCGATGGTCTATCCCAAAGGGGCGGCCAATGGCGGCGGCACTCTTCTGTGGGGCGATGCCGCCCTCGCCGCCTTCGCGCAATATCAGGCCGATGAGCGCGCCTTTGCCGTGGCCTTCTCGGCCAGCCAGCAAGCGGAAGCCGCGTATGAGCGCCGGCTGAAAGAGGCCGGCATGGCGCGGCTGGCGGGCAAGGGGGTGCAGGAGGTGCCCGCTCCTCCACCGCCGCCGGAGCCGAACCTGCGGCTGGTGACCCAGCCCGTTCAGGGCCTGAAGGTCAACCTGCCGGAGGGGGCCTATCAGATGCAGCTGATGCAGGATGGAAAGCCGGTGCCGGGCACGCAAAAGGCGCTGCAGGTCCTTTCGGCCGATGAGCACGACGTGATCACCGCCGACATCATCCCCGAGGAGCGCTGGACCCGGCCCCTTTCGGCCAATGATGCCGCCGAAAAAGTTTATGCCCGGCCGGGGACGACGTTTTACATGACCCTCGCCTATGCCAGCCGGTTTGATGCGGCGGCCTACCTGAGTGTGGTGCAGCCGCAGGTCGAGGCGGTGGCGGGGCGGCAAACCTGGGTCCGGCGCCGGTCCGCCGATGCCAGGGTGGTGAAATTCGGCTGGAACGATGGTGCCCCGTTTCAGGATCTGGCCCTGACCGCGCTGAAGGTGCAGCAGACGGAGGGCGCGGGCTTTGGCTATGTCGTCCGTCCCGCCAAAGCCTCCGAACAACCCGACCTGACCGCCTTTGCCGTGACGGTGCCGCAGGATGCCCGCCTGTCGCGCGGCGCCTTCGCGGCCGAGGATACCACGGGGGCCTCTCTCGCCCGGCAGGTGGTCGTGGTCCAGCCGCGCCGCGATGGCATCGCCTGGACCCTGGCTTTGTTGCCCGCGCTGGCGGGCTTTGCGCTGATGCTTTACCGCCGCAGGGCCCTAGCCTAGCAGCGCCAGAAGGTCGGACATCCGGGCCAGCGGGATTGTCCCCTGCGGCGCTGTCCCGATGGCATGGGGCACAAAGGCCGTCCGCATCCCGGCGGCGAGCCCAGCCGCCGCGCCGCTGGCGCTGTCTTCGACGACTATGGCCTCCGCAGGGTCCACCCCCAGAAGCCATGCGGCGCGCAGGTAGCCTTCCGGCGCGGGCTTGCCCTGGCGCACATCGTTGCGGCTGATCGTCACCAGACCCGGCCGCGCCAGCCCCACGGCGCGCAGGTTGGCATCCACGATCGCCCGGTCGCTGTTGGAGACGACGGCCTGCGCGATCCCCAAAGCCTCGGCCTGCCGCCAGACTGCGAGCGAGGGGGCAAAGCCGCGCAGGGCGGCGATGCCCGCGAAGTAGTGGTGATGCTTGCGCATCTCCCACGCCACCGGGTCCGTCTTCAGGCCCAGATCGGCGCAGAAGCTGCGGTAAAGGTCGTCGGCGGCGCGGCCCATGACGCGTTCCATCATGTTGTCGGGCACGGCCAGGCCAGCCTCGGCCATCGCCAGCTGCAACGCCTCCACCGCGATATGCTCGCTGTCGACCAGCGTGCCATCCATGTCCCAGAGCAGGGCTTTGATCATGTCGAAGTCTTTCCTATCAGGTCGCCTACCGGCTCCATGGCGCTGCGGAGGCGGGAGAAAAGGGCGGAGAGGTCGGCATAGCGCGCGACCTCGGTGGGTTCGGGGAGGATCGGCTCGCGGTGGCGGACCAGCTGGCTTGCGGCCTCGACCGGGCTTGCGAAATGGCCCATCGCGGCGAAGCCCAGGCAGGCACAGCCGATCAGGCCGGATTCGGGCTCCACGGTGGGCAGGATGGCGGTGTTGAAGACATTGGCCTTGATCTGCAGCCAAAGGTCCGACCGCGCCCCGCCTGCCGCCGCGATGATCTGTGCGGGCGCGCCGAAAGCCGCGCGGATCGGGCGATAGGCGTCGTGCATCGCCAGCACCACGCCCTCCATCACGGCGCGGTGTAGATGGGCGGGGCCATGCGCCGCCGTCAGGCCGAGGAACCCCGCGCGCGAGGCTTCGCCCCGGCCCAGACGCTCACCAGTCAGATAGGGCAGGAAGATCAGGCCATCGGCACCAGCGGGGACAGTGGCGGCCTCGGCCGACATCGCGGCATAGTCGCGCTGACCGCGGTCAAGCGCGCGGGCGGCCCAGCGGATCGCGTCGCCCGCGGCGTCGATCACCGCGAAAGCGCCCCAATGCGCAGGGGTCATGGCAAGGTTCATCACCTCGGGGTGGCAGAGCGGCTCGCGGGTCAGGGTGGTCAGCAGGAACGAGGTCCCGGTAATGTCGCTGACCTGCCCCGGTTCAGTGACGCCCGAGCCGAGAAGGGCGCAGGGGTAATCCCCGGTTCCGGTCAGCACGGGCAGGCCCTCTGGCAGGCCGGTCTCGGCCGCAGCCGTGGCGGTGACCTTGCCAAGGAGGCTTTCGGCAGGGCGCAAGGGCGGCAAAAGGCCAGGGTCCAGCCCCAAGAGGACCGCCGCTGCCGACGACCATGCGCCTTGCGCAGGGTCGGAGAGGAAGGACGACCCCGCCTCGCTCCAATCCATCGCGCGTGCGCCGGTCAGGCGCAGGTTGATGTAATCCTTCGGCATCAGAAGGCTGGTGGCGCGGGCAAGTGCCTGTGGGTCGTGGCGCGCAAGCCAGAGGAGCTTGATCCCCGGCCAGGCTGTTGTGGCCGGGTTGATCGCGGGCGGGAAGGTACCGGCGGCGATGCGGGCGTTGATCTCGGCCGCCGTTGAGAAAGCGCGCTTGTCGTTCCAGAGCGGCACGCGGTCCTGCACCGGATCGCCCGTGGCATCGACCAGAACCGGCGCATGCATCTGGCCGCAGCAGACCAGGGCCTGCACCGACCCCGCCGGATGTTGCGCCAAAAGCAAGCGCAAGGCCGCCTTGACCCCCTCCCACCAATCAGACGGGGCCTGTTCCACCCAGCCGTGGCGCGGGAAATGCGTGTCATGCGCCACCGAGCTGCTGGCCACGATCCGCCCGCGCAGGTCGATCAACCCGGCCCGCACCGATCCCGTGCCGATGTCCAGCGCAAGGATCAGAGGCGTCATCCCTGCCATGAAATTCCCTTCCTTCCGCGCATTTTTTCTCCCGCCCTTTGAAATTCATTTCGATGTCTCTTGTAAGCGAGGAAAATAACTTCTACAACAGAATCGTGGAATCAAATTCGAAACCGCCGCGATGACCCTGGGGAGGGGAGCCTGATGGGACAGACTGACATCGAAGCCGCAATCGGCGCCGCGCGCCTTCTGCCCGTCGTGGTGCTGGACCGGCCCGAGGACGCCGTGCCCCTGGCCCGCGCCTTGGTGGCGGGCGGGCTGCCGGTCGCCGAAGTGACTTTCCGCACCGAAGCCGCCGCGGAAGCGATCCGCCGGATGGTGGATGAGGTGCCGGAAATCCTCGTCGGCGCGGGCACGGTCCTGAGTGTGGCGCAGGTCGATGCGGCCTATGCGGCGGGGGCGAAATTCCTTGTGACGCCGGGCTTTAACCCGGCGGTCGTGATGCGGGCGCAGGAACTGGACCTGCCCATCGTGCCGGGCATCAACAATCCCACCGGGGTCGAACAGGCGATGTCCTTTGGCCTGTCCCTCGTGAAATTCTTTCCCGCCGAACCGACCGGCGGCGTGCCCTTCCTCAAGGCGCTAAGCGGCCCCTATGGCGCGATGCGCTTCATCCCAACCGGGGGCGTCGGGCCGAAGAACCTCGACAGCTATCTGGCGCTGAAACCCGTTCTGGCCTGTGGCGGGTCCTGGATGGTGGACCCCGACCTGATCCGCGCCGGCGATTTCGCCCGCATCACCCAATTGACCGCAGAGGCCGTGGCGCTGACCCGCAAGGCCTGACTGCATCCCAAAGAACAGTCTAACGGAGGACTTGGAATGTCGAACAACACCCTGTCGGAGGGATTGTCCCTTAAGGGCAAGACCTGCATCGTGACCGGCGCCGCCTCGGGCATCGGCGAGGCCGTGGCGCGGATCTATGCGCAGAACGGCGCCAATGTGGCGATGATCGACTTCGACCGCGAGCGGCTGGCCCGCATCTCGGCCGAGATCGCGGCTGATGGCGGCATCGTGCTGCCGATCTTCGCCGATGTCTGCGAGGAAGACACCGTGCGCGCCTTTTTCAAGCAGACCAACGATGCCTTTGGCTCGATCGATGTGGTGGTGAATTCGGCCGGGCGCGACAGCCTGGCGCCGCCGGTCACGCAGGTGACGCTGGAAGAATGGAACAAGACCATCGGCCCGAACCTGACGGCGGTGTTCCTGTGCTGCCGCGAGGCCTTTCTTTACATGGAAAAGCAGGCGAGCGGCGGGCGGATCATAAACATGGGCTCCTCTTCGACCCGCGTGGCATCAGGCCCCGGGCACAGCCCCTACCGTGCGTCAAAGCACGGGATGCTGGGGTTTTCCAAGAACATCCTGCTGGAGGGGGTGGGCAAGAACATCGGTGTCACGGTGCTGAACCCCAGCCATGTGAAGACGCCGATGACCGAGATCATCGACAAGGGCCTCTATGACGGCAACCTGGAGGCCTATACCGATGGCTGGCTGGACGAGAAGGAGCTGAAGGAAGGCATCCACGCCTCCTGCATCGAGGTCGACAGCGTGGCCTGGCTCGCGCTCTTCGTCGCCACCCGCACCCCGGATGTGACGATCCCGACCATCGCGCTGTACCCGACGCACAAGGCCCACCGCTACGGCATGGAGGTCTGAACGATGGAGGCCGCCGTCTATCACGGCATAGGCAAGATCACCGTGGAGCGCCGGGAAATCCCGGCAATCCGCGAGGATGAGCTTCTGGTCAAGGTGCGCGCCGCCTCGATCTGCGGGACGGATCTGAAGATCCAGCGCATCGGGCATTTCAAGATCCCCGACCCGGCGAATGTCGTTCTGGGCCATGAGGTTGCGGGCGAGATCGTGCAGGTCGGGGCTTACGTCTCGGGCTGGCAGGTGGGGCAACGCATCGCCGTGGTGCCCAATGTCGGCTGCGGGCGGTGCGAGATGTGCCGCCACGGCTTCAACAACATGTGCCCCGATTATGAAGCCTTCGGCATCAGCATCGACGGCGGCTTTGAAGACTACATGCGGGTGCCGGCCACAGCCCTGTCAGGCGGCAATATCGTCGAAGTGCCCGATGGCATGGGATGGGAAGAGGCCGCCGTGGTCGAACCGCTGTCCTGCTGTTTCAACGCCTGGAATGGCTTGCAGGTGACGCCGGAGGATACGGTCCTGATCATCGGCCCCGGCCCGATCGGCGCCTGTTTCGTGCAACTGGCCAAGGCCTGGGGCGCCAAGCAGATCCTGATGGTCGGCCGCCGCGAAAGCCGCCTGCGCGAGGCGGAGCGGTTTGGCGCGGATATCCTGATCGACAGCAGCAAGGTCGATGTGCTGACCGAGGTGATGCGCGTGACCAAGGGGCGTGGCGTCGATGTGGTGGTGACTGCCGCCTCGACCCCCGACCTGCAACCGCTGGCGATCCAGTGTCTGGCGCGGCACGGGCGGGTCAACTTCTTTGGCGGGCTGAAGAAGGGCACGCTGGTCGAGCTGGACACCAACCGCATCCATTACTGGGGGCTGAAGGTTCTGGGCACCACCGGGTCCTCGGTGCAGGACTACGACCGCTCCATGCGGCTGGTGGCCGATGGCCAGATCAACGTGAAGGACATCATCAGCCATCGTTTCGCGCTGGCCGAGATCAACGCCGCCTTCGACTTCGCCCGTTCGGGCGAGGGGATGAAAACCGTGATCCTGCCGGGAGAAGCCGCATGAAAGCCGCCGTTCTGCATGCCCCGGGCGACCTGAGGGTGGAAGAGGTCGCAATGCCCGAGATCGGCCCCGATGACGTGCTGGTGCGCGTCATGGCGGCGGGGATCTGCGGGTCGGATATTGGCCGGGTGATGGTGACGGGGACCTACCACTTCCCCACCATTCCGGGCCACGAGTTTGCCGGGCTGGTGGCGGGCGTAGGGGCCAATGTCGCCCACCTCGCCATCGGCGACAAGGTGGCGGTGGCCCCCCTGATGCCGTGCTTTCATTGCGAATGGTGTCAGGCGGGCAAATTCTCGCTTTGTGATACCTATGATTTCATGGGCTCGCGCAGCGATGGCGCCTTTGCGGAGTATCTAAAGGCACCGGCACGCAATGTGCTGAAAGTGCCGGAGGGCGTCAGCCTGGATGCTGCCGCGATGATCGAGCCCGCGGCGATCATCCTGCACGGCATCCACAAGCTGAACCTTTCCTTGGGGGATGCGGTGGCGGTGGTGGGCTGCGGCGCTTTGGGCGCCTTTGCCCTGCAGTTCGCCAAGCTGTCGGGCGCGCAACCTCTGATCGCGATCGACGTGGACGAGACCAAGCTGGACCTCGCCCGCGAGATGGGGGCGGATCTGTGCATCAACCCCGCCAAGGTCGATGCCGTGGCCGCGGTTCATGCCGCGACCGGGGGCAGGGGCGTCAGGATCGCACTGGAATGCGCGGGCTCTGCCCCGGGGCGCGATCTGTCCATTCTGGTGACCGCCAAACAGGGCAAGGTCATGCTTTATGGCACCGCATACGGCGACGTGACTTTCGCTGAAAAAGCCTTCGCCCGCATGGTGCGCGAAGAGCTGGAGGTGGTGGGTTCGTGGAACTCTTACTCCCTGCCGTTTCCGGGCAAGGAATGGTTTGACATCATGGAGCTTCTACGCACCAATCGGTTACTTATGGAGCCGCTGATCTCCCACCGTGCGACGCTTGAGGAGGCGCCGGGGATCTTCAAGGCCCTGAAGGGCCGCAGCTTTGGCCCATACCACAAAATCCTGTTCAAGCCGAACGGCTGAGCGACCTGAGGGGGGGAGACTATGGCACAGACCTATGTGATGGCGCTGGACGAGGGGACGTCGAGCGCGCGGGCCATCCTGTTTGACAAGGCGGGCAACATCGCCTCGCTGGCGCAGCGCGAGTTCCGCCAGATCTATCCCAAGCCCGGCTGGGTCGAACATGACGCGACCGAGATCTGGCAGGTCCAGCTTTCGGTGGCACGCGAAGCGATGCAGAAGATCGGCGCCGTGGCCGCCGACATCGCCGCCATCGGCATCACCAACCAGCGCGAGACCAGCCTGATCTGGGACCGCAAGACCGGCCAGCCATTGCACAACGCCCTAGTCTGGCAGGACCGCCGCACGTCGGGCACCTGCGACGGGCTGAAGGAAAAGGGGCTGGAGGCTTACGTCAAGGACAACACCGGCCTGGTGATCGACGCCTATTTCTCCGGCACCAAACTTGCCTGGGTGCTGGACCATGTGCCCGGCGCGCGGGAGCGGGCCGAGCGCGGCGAACTGGCCGCGGGGACCATCGACACCTGGCTGATCTGGAACCTGACGGGGGGCCAGGCCCACGTGACCGACGCCTCCAACGCCTCGCGGACCTTGTTGTTCAACATCCGCACCGGCGCATGGGATGAGAAGCTTTTGGAGGCGCTGCGGGTGCCGCGGGCGATCCTGCCCGATGTGTGCAACTCCTCCGAGGTCTACGGGATGACCGACCCGGATCTGTTCGGCGGGCCGATCCCGGTGGCGGCTTCCTGCGGCGACCAGCACGGCGCGCTGTTCGGCCAGTCCTGTTTTGAGGCGGGGATGGTCAAGGCGACCTATGGCACCGGCGGCACGCTTCTGATGCACACAGGCGACAAGATGATGCGGTCGGAAAACGGGCTTCTGACGGTGGTGGCCTGGCAGCTGGACGGCAAGATCGAATACGCGCTGGAGGGCACGCTCTTCACCGTGGGTTCGGTCGTCCAATGGCTGCGGGATGAGCTGAAGCTGATCCACTCGGCCTCCGAAACCGAAGGGGCGGCGCTGGAGGTGCCGGACACCAATGGCGTCTACGTGGTGCCCGCCTTCACCGGCCTTTCGGCGCCGTGGTGGGACCAATATGCGCGCGGCGCCATCGTCGGCATCACGCGGGGGGCCAACCGCAACCACATCATCCGCGCCTCGCTGGAATCGATGGCCTATCAGATCCGCGACGTGATCGACCGGATGCGCGCCGATTCCGGCATCGAGTTGGCCGAGCTCAAGGTCGATGGCGGGGCGGTTATGAACAACTTTGTCCTGCAATTTCAGGCCGATCAGCTGGGCGTGCGGGTACTGCGGCCCGAGGTGGTCGATACCACGGCGCGCGGTGCGGCCTTCCTTGCCGGCCTCGCCGTCGGCTTCTGGAAGGACAAGGCGGAACTGAAGGACGCCTTCGCGCTGAACCGCGAATTCATCCCCTCGCCCGACCGGGCCGGGGCGGACAGGCTTTACGCCGGCTGGACCCGCGCGCTCGACCGGGCGCGGGACTGGGCCGAACATGATTGAGGATGCGATGACCTATCAACCTGCCACGCAACGGACGATGTATTTCATCGGGGTGACCACCCAGAAATCCTCGATCATGAAGGTGTTTCCGGCCTGGTCGGCCCATCTGGGGCTGAACGCCGTGATGCAGGGTATCGACTTTGCCCCGAACTCCCCGCCCGAGGCCTATCGCGGGGCGGTCGAATTCATCAAGGGCGATCCCCTGTCGCTGGGCGGTCTGATCACCACGCACAAGGTCAACCTTTTGAAGGCGTCAAAGGACCTCTTCGATACCCTCGACCCCTATGCCCAGACGCTGGGTGAGATCAGCTCGATCTCCAAGCGCGGTGGGAAGCTGATCGGCCATGCGAAAGACCCGATCAGCGCCGGGGCGAGTTTCGAGGCCGTCGTGCCCCCGGGCCATTGGGTGGGGAATGCGCAGCTTTGCATCCTCGGCTCGGGCGGCTCGTCGCTGGCGCTGACGCTTTACCTGCACAACAAGAAACTGGCCGGGGGCGAGGTGCCACAGCGCATCATCGTCACGGCCCGGCGCGAGGCCTCCTTGGCCGAGATGCGCCACGTCCATTCCCAGATCGGTTTCGGCATTCCGATCGACTACCGACTGGCGGCCAGGCCAGAGGATGCCGACATGGTGGTGGGTGCCCTCCCGGCCCGCTCCATGGTGGTGAACGCCACGGGGTTGGGCAAGGACGGTCCGGGGTCTCCTCTCACCTCGGCTGTCCGCTTCCCCGAAGGCGGGCTGATCTGGGAATTCAACTACCGCGGCGATCTGGTCTTTCTGGACCAGGCCCGCGCGCAGGCAACCTCCCGCGACCTGACCGTGCATGACGGCTGGGTCTATTTCATCCACGGCTGGACCCGCGTCGTGGCCGAGGTCTTCGACATCGAGATTCCGATGTCCGGCCCCGCCTTCGATGCGCTCAGCCGGATCGCCAAAGACGCAACCTCCTGAACAGGTGCCCAAATGACCGACATGACCCCGACCAAGTTTGACTTCAACACCGTGACCGGCGCTTCGACCTCGGCCAAGCCGATCCCGCGCCCTTTGTCCACGCTGAAGGGCTATTTCAGCGATGAAGCCGCCTTTGAGGCTGCGATGGCCCAGGGCGACCCGATGGTCTACGAATATTTCGACATGGGCGTGCCCGAGACCGATGGCAATGTGGCCTATGGGACGACCTCCATCCGTCCCGGCAAGATCGGCGACGAGTATTACATGACCAAGGGCCATTTCCACACTGTGCTGGACACGGCCGAGGTCTATTACTGCCTTTCCGGCCACGGCGGCATGATGATGGAGACGCCCGAGGGCCGCGTGGAATGGCGCGAGATGAAGACCGGCGATGTGGTCTATGTGCCCGGCCGCTGGGCGCATCGGTCGATCAACATCTCCAAGACCGAGAGTTTCGTGATGTTCTTCGCCTTCCCCGGCCATGCCGGCCATGATTACGGCACCATCGCCACCAAGGGCTTCCGCAAGCTGATGGTCGAACGCGACGGCAAGCCGGTCATGGTCGACAACCCGCGCTGGCACGGCTGAAGCCAGATGTCAGGCAAAATCGCCATCACCCCGCGGTCGCTGTCGGCTGCGGGCCATCCGGCGCTGTCCTTGCTGACCGACCGGGGCTACGAGATTGTCTACCCCGCGCCGGGCAAGACGCCTTCGGAGGATGACCTCTTGCGTGCCGTGCCCGGCTGTGTCGGCTGGCTCGCCGGGGTGGAGCCGATCAGCCCCCGAGTGCTGGAGGCGGCGCGGGGCTTGCGGGTGATCAGCCGCAATGGCACCGGGGTCGACAACATCGACCTTGGCGTCGCCCGGGCGCAAGGCATCGCGGTCGAACGCGCCATGGCCGCCAATGCGCGCGGCGTGGCGGAACTGGCGATCACGCTGATGCTTTCGGCCTTCCGCTCGGTCCCATGGTCGGCGGGCCAGCTGCGCCAGGGCGACTGGCAGCGCCGCATCGGGATCGAGGCGCAGGGCCGCACCCTCGCCGTGATCGGCTGCGGCGCCATCGGGCGCGAGGTTGCGGATCTGGCCCTCGGCCTTGGCATGTGGGTGGTGGGCTATGACCCTTACCCCTCGAACTCCTTCGCCCGGCCCGGTTTCCGCTTTGCCGGGCTGGAGGAGGCTTTGACCCAGGCAGATGCTGTCAGTTTCCACTGCCCGCCCGGGGCGAAGCCGATCCTCGATGCCGAGATGCTGGCGCGGATGAAGCCGGGTGTCGTGGTGGTCAACACCGCACGGGCCGAACTGATCGACGACGACGCCATGCTTGCGGCCCTGGATTCGGGCCACATCGGCGGGCTTGCCACCGATGTGTTCCGCAAGGAGCCGCCCGAACTTTCGCCGCTTCTGACCCATGACCGCGTGATCCTGACCCCGCATGCCGGGGGGTTCACCCAGGAATCGGTTGAGCGCGCCACGCGGGTTGCCGTCGAAAACCTGCTCAAAGTGCTGGAGGCCTGAATGCTGGACGCCCGCCTTCTTGGAGACCCGAACCTGCTTGCTGCGCCCGCGGGCGCCTCGGTCTGGTGGCTGGGGCAGGCGGGTTTTCTGGTGGCGCAGGGCGGGTTGCGGATCGTGATTGACCCTTACCTGTCGGACAGCCTCGCCGAGAAATACCGCGGCAAGGCCTTTCCCCACCTGCGGATGATGCCGCCTCCGGTTCAGCCGGGGGCGTTGCGGGAGGTCGACTGGCTGCTTTGCACCCATTCCCACACCGACCACATGGACCCGGGCACCATCCCCGCACTTCTGGCCGCCAACCCCAAGGCGCAGGTTCTCGCCCCCCGCGCCGAACGCGCCAAGGCTTTGGAACGGGGCGTGCCGGAGGACCGTCTGCATCTGATCGACGCGGGCGAAAGCCTTGATCTGGGCGGGGTTGTGGTCACCGCGACTCCTTCGGCCCATGAGGAGTTGAAGATCACGCCGAGCGGCCATCTGTATCTTGGCTATGCGCTGAGGGGCGGCGGCGTGACG
The DNA here is from genome assembly GCF_056403335.1 of Rhodobacter sp. P2_H5. Taxonomy (NCBI): domain Bacteria; kingdom Pseudomonadati; phylum Pseudomonadota; class Alphaproteobacteria; order Rhodobacterales; genus Rhodobacter; species Rhodobacter sp. P2_H5. The sequence continues at coordinate 167,351 of NZ_JBFUFS010000002.1, forward strand.
CTCTGGCATTCCGGCGACACGATCCCGCATGAGGGGCTGGTGCCTTCGGTGCTGCCTTTGGCGGTGGATCTGGCACTGCTGCCGGTCAACGGGCGCGATGCCAGACGAGCGGCCAATGGCGTGCCCGGCAACCTGACGCTGGAGGAGGCGGTGGCCCTGACCGACGCCATCGGGGCCGCGCACATGCTAGGCCACCACTTCGGCCTGTTCGATTTCAACACGCTGGACCGGGCGGAGGGCATGGCGCGCCTCGCCCGGCTGCGCCCCAGGGCCGCCGTGCAACTGGTGCAACCTCAGGTGGCCTATCACCTGCGGCCAAAGACATGAAAACAGGGAGAGAGCCATGGATTTCGGTTTGACGGGCAAGATCGTCGTTGTCACGGGCGGCAATGACGGGATCGGCAAGGCCATCGCCCAGGCCTTCCACGACGAGGGGGCCGTGGTCATCATCAACGGTCGCAACCGCGCGCGCCTGGACGCCGCCTGCGCCGAGATCGGCCCACGCGCGCATGGCGTGGTGGCGGATCTGCTGACGGCGGAAGGGGCCACGACCCTGGCCGATTTCGCCAAGGGCTTCGGCCCGGTGTCCTATCTGGTGAACAACATCGGCATCTTCGATGTCTGTGACTTCTTCGAGGTCAGCGACGACCGCTGGATCGAGTATTTCCAGCACAACATCATGACCGCCGTCCGCATCACGCGGCTGATCCTGAAGGACATGCTGGCACGGAACGAGGGCAGCGTGGTCTTCATCTCCTCCGAAGCGGCGATTAGGTCGATCGGCAACATGACACCCTATTCGACGACCAAGACGGCGATGCTGGGCCTGAGCCGGTCCTTGGCCGAACTGACCCGGGGCACGAATGTGCGGGTCACCAGTTACATGCCGGGCAGCACGGCGACGGCCTCGGTTCAGGGCTATTTCGAAGGGCTGGCCAAGGAGCAGGGCAAGACGGTGGAGGCGGCCTTGCGCGATTTCTACAAGGATGTGCAGCCCTCGAACCTGACACAGAAGCTGATCGACCCGGCGATGCACGGGCGCGGCGTGGTGCAGCTGGCCACCAATACCGCGATGAACGGGGTGACCCACCGCGCCGATGGCGGCACCATCCGGTCGATCTTCTGAGGGTGCCAGAATGACCAAATTCGGCATCCATTCCCTTGTGTTTGGCGATATCTGGGACGAGCCCCATGCCCGGACCGCCTGTCACATGGCGCGCGACATTGGCTATGACCTGATCGAGGTGCTGGTCTTTGACCCCACCACGCTCGACGTGGCGATGACGGCCAGGGTGGCCAGGGAGGCGGGCATCGGCCTTCGCTTGGGCATGGCCTTGGGCGCTGACAGCGACATTTCCTCCTCCGATGCGGCCACGGCGGCGCGGGGGGAGGCGACGGTGGCGCGCTGTCTGGAGATTGCCGCCGAGCTTGGCGCGCCGGCGGTCAGCGGCATCACCTATGCCGCCTTCAACAGCTACACCGCGCCCCCGACGGCGGCGCAGCGGGCGCAGGTGGTGGCGAGCCTGACCAGGTTGGACAAGAGGGCAGGGGAGCTGGGCGTGCGGCTCGGGCTGGAACCCGTCAACCGCTACGAAAGCTATATGGTGAACACGCTGGATGACGGGGCGGGGCTGATCCGGGCCGCGGGCGGGCGGAACCTGTTCCTGCATATGGACACCTTCCACATGAACATCGAGGAGGGCGATGTCGCCGCCGCCATCCAGCGCAACGCGGACCTTCTGGGCTATGCCCATCTCGCCGACAACAACCGCGCGCTCTTGGGGGCGGGGAGTTTCGACCTCAAGGGGTATTTCCGCGCTCTGGCCCTGGCCGGGTATCAGGGCGACTACACGGTGGAGAGCTTTTCGCCGCGCATGCTGACCCCGGGGCTTGTCGGTGGTTTGCGGTTGTGGCGGTCGGGTTGGGAAGACCCATTCCATGCCGCCATAATGGCGCTGGCGGTCATGCAATCGGGCGTTGCTTGCGCAAAAGCCGGGGTTGCGGCCGGATAGGAAAAGAAATTCCTTTTCAGGCGCGCTGCAAGCTATAGAATTGCGGGGATGGGACAGCCAAAAGGGAAGCCGGCCATGAACATTTCGGCGGAAAGCACGCAAGGTCTTTTGGCGCGGATCCGCTGGAAATCGGCCTATATGAACCCGGCCCTGCGCCGCATCGCGGACCGGGTTCTGAAGGCGCCGGAGGAGGTCAAGTCGATCTCGATCAAGGACCTCGCCACGCAATGCGAAGTCTCGGAGTCCACCGTCACCCGCTTTGTCCGCGAGATCGAGGTCAAAAGCTTTCAGCATTTCAAGATCCTGATCGCCGAAGAACTGTCGCAGAACGGCCGCCCGGCCGCCCCTGAACTGACCGACCGGCATGTCTATGAGGATATCACCGATGCCGACGACACCGCCTCGGTCATCTCCAAGGTCACGGCCCGCTATGCGATGACGATTTCGGACACGCGGGCGGGCCTGTCCTCGGAGGAGCTGGAAAGGGCGGTGGCGGCGATTGAAAAGGCCGAGACGCTGGCCTTTTTCGCGATGGGCGCCTCGCTGATCTGCGTCGAGAACGCGCTCCTGCGATTCATGCGGGTCGGCAAGTCGTGCCAGTTCTTCCGCGATCTGGGGATCCGGCAAATCTCGACCTCCACCCTCGGGCCGAAGTCGCTGGCGATTGCGGTGTCGAACTCAGGGCGGACGATTTCGACAGTGGACAGCCTCAAGACCGCCAAGGCGCAGGGGGCGGTGACGATGTGCATCACCTCTTTCCCGGATTCGCCGCTGGTGCGCTATGCCGATATCAAGCTTTTCACGCCCACGGTCTCGGGCTTTGCCGGCTCGGCGGATTATCAGGAATCCATGGTCTCCAAGATCGCGCAGCTGCAGGTGATCGACGTGCTCTATTCGCTATACGCGGTGCGCAATTTTGGCAGTGCGATTGCCGGGCTGGAGAAGACCTCGGACGTCACCTCGCTGACGCGGTACTGAGGGCGGACCGGTCTGCGGTTGGAGCCTGCGATTTAGGATTGAACGACTCAAGTCGGACCGGTTTACTCATGCCTTATTCTGGGCAGGAGGCGTAATATGGCATTCACCAATATTTCCGATCTGATGGCCGACCGCAGCAAATACACCAAACAGGTGAAAGCTGAAATCGCCCTTCAGTTGAAGAACAACACGATCCAGAAATTCTTCTATTACGACGGCATCACCCAAGGGTCGGCCAAGGTGCAGATGTTCGTTTTCGGCAAGGTCACCGCCGGCGAGCTGAAGCTTTTGAAGGAGGGTTCGACGGCTCAGGCGGTGGGGGAATGCTTCCTCAAGGACAAGGAGCTGAACATCGTCCTGTCCAAGGGCCGGATCCCGCAAGACAAGCTCGACAAGCTGATGAAGGAGATCGGGCCAAGCATCACGGCGGTCTTGTCCGACGGGATGGAGGCCAACCCGACCCTGACTGGCGCCGCGGCGTCGAGTGACCCGGCCAAGGAACAGGCGGCGAATATCGCCGCAGAGGCCCGCAAAGCCTTTGGCCGCATCCCCAAGGGGCTGGTCGGCATCGGCGTCGATGATCTGCGCGACGAGTTGGACGAGATCGAGGAGATGGCCGACGACGACCCGCTCGACCTGCCGGCCATGCGCAAGAAACTCGACGCGCTGGAAAAGGCCGTAGCCAAGCTGGACCTTGCGCCGAAAGCCTCGGGGACGCCGCCCAAGGCCGACGATGAAGCCGCCCGGCTCTGGGACAAGGTGATGGACCGGTTCGACCGGGTGAAGGCGCTGATCACCGATAGCGAGCGCGCCGAACTGCGCAAGCTCTGGGCGTTGGCCGATACGGTGCGCGAAAAGAAGACCAGCGCCGATCTGACCAAGGTTCTGGTTACGCTGGACAAGAAGATCATGGAATTTGCCAAGCTCGCCGTGGCCGACAAGACCAAGGCCAAGGAGAAGGCCAACGAGCCGCCGCCTTCGGGGTCCGAGGCGGAGCGGCTGACCAAGGTCATCGAAAAGAAGGTCGCCTGGGTCAAGGGCGCCGAGGCTCTGGTCACCAAGGAGCGCAACAGCCTGGAAAAAATCCGCTTTGCGATCATGGAGATGAAGGAGAAGTCCGGCGATCCGGCCGCCCTGCTGAAGGAGTTCGACGCCGCCGAAAAGCGGCTGAACACGGCGCGCGAAGGTCTGGACGAACAGCGCCGTCAGCATGGCGAATTGCTCAAGCGGCTGGAAAGCGCTTCTTCGGTCGACCCCAATCTGATACGCATCGCGCAGGCCGCCGAGGCGGATCTGGCCAAGCTCGACAGCCTCTTTGAGGATATCCCGATGCAGACCGCCCGCGACCAGATCCAGTCCAAGCTGGAGGAAATGGGGGCTGCGGTCGAATGGCGCGAGAAGCGGCTGAAGCAGGAGATTGCCGAAGGCAAGCACGGCATGGGCCGCCACGGCCCGCAAACCGGGTTGGAGGCGCAAGGCGTGCGGGCTTCGACAAGCGAGGCCTATCTCGACACTTCCGGCAGCACGCCCAAGGTCAAGGCGCGCGGGGCGGGTGTGACGCCGGACAGTGTTTCCAACCCTTCCGGCACCGCGCAGCGCAGCGTCAACCGCAACCCTGACGGCACCCCGGTGGACACCACCGTCCGCTGGAACGCGGTCGACATCACCTATGCCGAGGAAGACGGCAAGCGGGTGATCGTCGATGTCGACAAGACCGCCAAACAGATTGTGGCGACCGCCTCGCTCAGCGGAGCCTCCACCATCGGCTCGCTCTGGGCGACACCGGTGCTGGAAAAGCGCGCCTTCGACATTGTCGACGGGATTGCGAAGAAAATGGCGGTCTACCAGCAGTACAAGAAAACCGGCGCCGGCTATAACGATTTCAAATCGCTGGAAATCACCCTGGGCCAGGCCGAAAGCGGCGGGGCGGGCTGGGGTTACATGATGAAGAAGACCGGCAAGCACAGCCAGTCGCTGGACGAGCCGACCGCAAAGGGCTTCCTGCATGAGTTCCAGGACGGAAAGATCAGCCTGGAGGAGCTGTTCAAGAAGCTGAGCGTCAAGATGGCTGACACCGATGACACCGGCAAGAACATGGTGATGGGGGTGACGGCGATCTACCGGCGCAGCACGACCTCCGGCCCCTTCACCCAGGTCACCATGTATCCCAACAACGAGGTGAACAAGCTGGAGTGGCGGCCCAACAAGGACTATACCGGCACGCTGGAATTCAAATCGCCGCCGCCGATCGGCAGCAAGACCTTCAACATGCTGGCACTGCCCTAAACGGTTTAGGGTTCAACGGGGGCGCGGTCCAGCCCACATGGTCTGCGCCCCCGGGTTTCATTCGGCGGTCCAGCCGCCATCCAGCAGGACGGCGCTGCCGGTCATCAGGCTTGAGGCGTCGCTGGCCAGGAAGACAGCAGCGCCGGTGATATCCTCGACCGTGCCAAGCCGGCCCAGCTTGATCTTCGACAAGACGGCGGCGCGGAAGGTCGGGTCCTCGAAATAGCCTTGGGTCATCGGGGTTTCGATGAAGGTCGGGCAGATCGTGTTGACGCGGATCCGATGCGGGCCAAGTTCGATGGCCAGCGCCTTGGTGAACCCCTCCAGCGCCCATTTCGAGGCGCAGTAGAGCGTGCGGTTCGCAGCCCCGACATGGCCCATCTGTGAGGACATGTTGATCACCGACCCACCCTTGCCGGCGGCCCGCATCTGCCCGGTCACCGCCTTGGCCGCGAACAGCGCCGCGCGCAGGTTCAGGCCAAGGACGGCGTCGTAATCCGCCTCGGTCACTTCCGACAGGGGCTTGGGGCGGTTGGTGCCGGCATTGTTGACGAAGATGTCAAAGGCGGGCATGGCGCCGACAAGGGCCGCAAAGCCCGTCACATCGGTCACATCGGCCACCAGAGCCTGCGCTATCAAGCCCGCGTGGCGCAGGGCCGCCGCCGCGCCCTCGATCTCGGCGCTGGTGCGGGCGCACAGCGTGACTTCGGCCCCCGAGGCCGCATAGGCCTGCGCTATGGCAAGGCCAATGCCGCGCCCGGCGCCGGTGACCAGCGCCCGCTTTCCGTCAAGCCGGAAGCTCGGGGCCGCCACGCTCATTCTGCGGCGGCTCCGTAGGCCAGGTTCTGATGGCCATAGCGGCGCACCCGGACGTTGCACTGTTCGGCGTGGCCGACAAAGCCCTCCAGCAGGCACAGGCGCGAGCCATAGGCCCCTATCATGGCCGCCGCCTCATCGGTGGTGATCCGCTGATAAGAGTGGGTTTTCAGGAACTTGCCGACCCAAAGCCCGCCGGTATAGCGCCCGGCCTTCTTGGTCGGCAGCGTGTGGTTGGTGCCGATCACCTTGTCGCCATTGGCCACATTGGTGCGGGCGCCGAGGAACAGCGCGCCATAGCTGTGCATGTTGTCCAGATACCAATCATCACGGTCGGTCATCACCTGCACATGTTCGGAGGCGATGAAATTGGCGGTGTCCAGCATCTCCTGGTGGGTGTCGCAGAGGATGACCTCGCCATAATCCTCCCAGCTTTTGCGGGCGGTGTCGGCGGTGGGCAGGATCTTCAGCAGGCGCTCGATCTCGACCAGGGTCGCCTCGGCCAGCTTGCGGCTGGTGGTCAGAAGGACGGCGGGCGAGTTGTAGCCGTGTTCGGCCTGGCCCAAGAGGTCGGTGGCGCAGATTTCGGCATCCACTGTGTCATCGGCGATGACCATCGTCTCGGTCGGGCCGGCGAACAGGTCGATGCCGACGCGGCCGAACAGCTGGCGCTTGGCTTCGGCGACAAAGGCGTTGCCGGGGCCGACCAGCATGTCGACCGGCCGGATCGTCTGGGTGCCAAGCGCCATGGCGCCAATCGCCTGGATGCCGCCCATGACATAGATCTCATGCGCGCCGCCAAGCTTCATGGCGGCGATCACCGCCGGGTTGGGCGCGCCCTTGAAGGGCGGGGTGGCGGCGATGATGCGCGGCACCTTGGCCACTGAGGCGGTCGCCACCGACATGTGGGCCGAGGCGACCATCGGGAACTTGCCGCCCGGCACATAGCATCCCACCGATTGCACCGGGATGTTGCGATGGCCGAGGATCACGCCGGGCAGGGTCTCCACCTCGATATCCCGCATAGAATCGCGCTGGGCCTGGGCAAAGTTGCGGACCTGTGCCTGGGCGAATTTGATATCCTCCATGTCGCGCGGGGCGACCCGGTTCATCAGGGCCTCGATCTCACCCTCCGACAGGCGGAAGGATGCGGGGGAGTATTTATCAAACTTTTCCGACAGGTCGCGCACGGCGGCATCGCCACGGGTTTCGATGTCTTTCAGGATGGCCTCGACCGAGGCGCGCACCTTGGCGTCCTCCTCGGAGCGGGCCAGTTCTGGCTTCCCGTGTTTTAAATGCGTGACGGTCATGGTCCGGTCCTTTTCTTTGGCATGTCGGGGACAGGCGGGTCAGCCTGCCAGATCGTTTGATTTCTTGAAGGCCGCGAGCCGGCCCAGCATCGTATCGCGCCAGGCCCTGCGTTTGGCGAGGTCTTCCTTGGGCAAGACGGCCCGGCGATCTTCGGTGGCCTTCGCGATCACCGCATCGGGCCAGGGGCCGGGCGGCGGCTCGCGCTCCATGCCGGCGTAAAGGCCGCGCAGGCGGGCGGCGTAGTCGTCGATGCCGCCTGGCGCGTTGAGGTCGATGGTCTCGAACGGCCCCATGAAGGACCAGCGCAGGCCAAGGCCATGGGCGATGGTGGCGTCAATATCGGCGAGGCTGGCGATGCCGTCCTGATAAAGCGCCCATGCCTCGTTCAAGAGAACGCCCTGCAAGCGGTTGAGGACAAAGCCGTCAATTTCGCGCGTCAGGCGCACCGGCACCTGACCCACCGCGCGCATCAGGCCGGCCACCATCTCCACCGCGGCGGGTGCGGTCCAGGGCGCGGGCACGATCTCGACCACGGGCACCAGATGCGGCGGGTTGACCGGGTGGGCGATCAGGAACTGCGCCCGGTTGGCGCAGCCTTCGGTGAACTTCGAGGCCGGAATGCCCGAGGAGGAGGACCCCACCACCGCATCCGCCGCCATCGCGGCATCAATCGTCAGGCTGACCTCCGTCTTGGCGGCGACGGTCTCGTAAACCGATTCCTGCACATAGAAGGCACCGGACAAGGCGTCGTCCAGTCGGTCATGCACCGTTATCCGGGCCAGGATCGCCTCCGGTGCCTCGATCAGGCCGGCACTTTGCAACTCGGCCAGACTTTCGCGCGCCCAGGGCAGGATGCGGGCGCGCACCTCTGCCGAAGGGTCATGGGCCTGCACCCGGTAACCGGCACGGGCAAAGACCAGGGCCCAGCCCGAGCCGACGAGCCCCGCCCCGACGATGGCAACCGGCCGCCTGTCCTGCATCACGCCACCCGCGATTTCTCGCCGTCGGCGAGGCAGATTTCGGTGATGCGCAGCCCTTCCTTGCTGATCCGCGAGGGGAAGGCGTCGCGCAGGCCCTCTTCGTGGATCGGGATGACCCGGCGGGCTTCGTAACCCACCTGGCTCATCATCTCTTCGGTGGCGAGGATCAGGTTGGTCTGGCTGCCGACGGCGAGGCCGACCGGTGTGTACATCGTCTCCACATCGACCACGGCGCCCGAATTGCTGAGGTTGGAGAATTGATAGACGAGGTCGCCGGCCAGAACCCAGGTGTCCTGCGACGGTTTTTGCCCGTCATTGCGGACGGTCACCCACATCGAACCCCAGGTGTGGCTGTCGGGCGCGGCATGCAGGTCGATGCCCGGCAGCACGTCCTCCATCGCGCCATCCACCGTCACCAGCCGCTTTTCCGCCGCAAGACCCACACCGCGCACGATGTCGCCGGGATCGACCGCCACCATCATCCAGCGCATCCGGTCGGGCAGGGACATGGCCCAGACCCATTTGGAAATCTCGCGCTCCTGAATGTAGAATTTCGCCTTGGGGAAATCCTCGACATTGCCGAAATGGTCAAAGTGGGCATGGCTGATGAAGCAGGTGTCGACATCCGCAGGCGTCAGGCCCACTTCGGCCAGAACCACCTTCGGGTCCCGCCAGTTTTCCACCCCGAAGCGGTCGCCGAGCGTCTTGCCATAGGCCTTGTCGTTGTAGCCGACATCGACCATGGCGACATGGCCTTTGCCTTTGATCACGACATAGCAATAGGGCAGCTTCACATAGCCCTGATTGTGCGCGCCGTAGAGAACGCCGCTTTTGTGGTACTGGCTGACATAGCTGTATTCCAGCACCCAGATCGAATAATCCGCCATCGTTTCCTCCCCTTCGGTTCAAGTCTTGGGCTGCGCGCAAGCGCAGCAGGCATGTGTGAAATCAACCATGTGCAGCCCGGCCTTCGGGGCGCTTGCGGCCTCCAGATGGGCATAGGCGCGCTTGATCTGCACCGTCATCAGGTCGAGTTTCTGTGTCGGATCGGCGCTGGGGCGCAGCTCCGGGAACGTTCTCAGGACAAGGTCAGAAAAAGCCAGCGCGCTGTCGAGTTGCACCTTGTGGCGCTGAAGGCCAGAGGGCGGCGTCAGGCTGCCAAGCCGCTCCGCCGCGTCCTGCCAGCGGGCGCGGCATTGGGCCAGTTCGGGCAGGTCGGCCATCTCGGTCCTTTTGGTCAGGCGGGCGAGGATCAGGAGGCCTGAAAGTTGGCCGATCACGCGGCGCAGATCCTCGTAGACCGGCTTGCAGGCGCGGGCATATAGGGCCACCGCATCGGAGCCGAGGGTGCGGGACAATTCTTCGGGGTCGGGCACCGCTTCGGGTGGCGTGCCGTCGAGGGACAGAAGGCAATCCGGCTTGTGGGTCGCGGCGAGGCGGGTGAAAAGGTCGGTGCTGGTCATTTTCCCGCTCCTGGCCGGCGGTCGCGGACGGTCCTGCGTTCGACCAGCGGGCCGGGCGGAATGCGTTGAATGCGTTGCGGGATCTGGCGTTCGGCGGCCAGTTCGCGGGCCAGGATCACGGTGGCGGCCATCATCTCCTCCAGCGGTTGGGCGACCGTGGTCAGGCGGTGCGAAGGCCAGCCCGCCATCGCGATATTGTCATAGCCGATGACCGAAACATCGCCCGGCACGCTGATCCCAAGGCCCTCCTGCAGCGCCTCGATGAAGCCGATGGCCACGATGTCGTTGGCGCAGAGCACGCCATCCGGGCGCCGGGGCAGGGCGTTCAGGCCAAGACCCGCCGTATAGCCGGCCTCGTAGGAGAACATTCCCGCCTCGATCACCTGCGGCGGGGCCAGGCCGCGCGCCACCGCACCCTCGTAAAACCCGCGATGGCGTTCGACATTGGTCGAGGCGCCGGGAAAGGCCGAGACATAGGCCAGCTCGCGGTGGCCGAGGTCGATCAGATGCGCAGCCGCGCGGCGCCCGCCCTCGACATTGTCGCAGGAGACGCCAAAGCCCAGACCATCCGCCGAAAGCCGGTTGAAGAAGATCACCGGGGCGCCGGCCGCCTCGCATTTCTCGCGGGCATGGGAGTCGAGATTGGTGGCCAGGACGATCATCAGGTCGGGCTGATAGGTCAGCAAAAGTTCCACCGCCTCGTCGATCTTTTCGGGCTGTTCGGCGGCGGCGAGCATCAGGTTGATGCCGGCCTGCTGCAACAGGCTGGTCAGGCGCGTCATGACCTCGGGGTAGAAAGGGTTGGTCAGATCAGAGACGACCATGCCGGCAATCTGGGTCTTCTTGGTGATCAGGCTTTGGGCAAAGGGATTGGGGCGGTAGCCGATCCTGGCTGCATGTTCCAGCACGGACTTGCGAGTTTCCGGCGCGATCACCGCATCGGGATAGAAGGCGCGCGAGACGGTGGACACCGACATGCCCAGATCGCGTGCAAGGTCCTTGACCGTCACGCGGGCTCTGGGATTGGGTTTCTGCGGGTCCATCGGGTCTCTCCTGCTGCATCGGGCCGAACGGGTCGGAAGCCGCGATAATGCGCATGATCGGCATTTAGGCAATGCGAACGAGGGGCTGCGGCCCGGCCGAGGGAGCATCAGCCGGGCCGCAGCGGGCAGCTTACGGCTTCACTGTCGCTTCCACTTTGGTCAGCTTGTACATGTCGGGGGCTGCTTCACAGGGATCGCAGTTGATGCCGGGCTGGTTGCTGGCCGCGGGCACATCGGCGGGCAGGGGCTGGATCGTGGCCCCGGCCACCGGCGTGCCGTTCAACGCGGATTCGACATTGACCTCGGGCAGAAGAACCGGGTTCAGGACCTCGCTGACGAAGGAAGACGGCACCTTTGCCGGCGGGAAGACGTTGCAGCCGTCGGTATAGCTGTCGCCGGTGCAGAGCTTGACCTTGTCGGCCGGAACCCAGGGCAGCGGGTATTCGATGTTGTGCGGCGGCAGGTCACGCTTCTTGGTCAGCACTTCCATCGCGAGTTTGAAGGCGTAACCGGCCTGCGCGGGCGGCGAACCGGCGGAGACGCCCTTCAGCCCCTTGGCCTGCATGTCCGGATCGGCCAAGGCCAGCCGGAAGCCGGCGGAGTTTTCGCCCGTCATCGGCACCAGCGGGTGGCCTGCATCCAAGAGCGCCTGGATGGCGCCATATTCGCCGGCCTGGGCCCAGATGCCCTGCACGTCCGGGTGGGCGGCCAGGGCCTTCGCGGTTTCCTGCTGCGTGGTGCGGTCATCCCAGTAGGAATAGTATTCGGCCACGACCTCGATGCCGGGGTACTGCTTGAAGATGCTCATCGCGCCATCGGTATGGCGCTGGTCGACCGAGTTGCCGGGCACGCCGCGCGACAGGAAGATCTTGCCTTTGCCGCCGAGTTCATTGACCAGGGCCTGCGCCGTGTTCTCGCCAAAGCCCGAGGACAGGTAGCTGACGTTGTAGGCGCAGCTTTCGGTCACGGTGGCGTCATACATGAAGAACAAGACACCCGCCTCGCAGCCCTGCTTGATAGTGCGGTTCAGCGCGGTGGAGGAGATCGGGAAGCTGATGATCGCATCGGCCCCGGCGTCGATCATGCTTTCATAGGCCGAAATCTGGCCCTGCGGGTCGGTGCCCGAGATATTCTCGATCAGCTCGACCTCCTTGTCATAGGGGGCGGTGGCGGCCAGCGCCTTGACGATATTGGCCGCCTCGGACTGCCAGGCGTTGCCCGAATAGCTGAGGCTCAGGTAGATCTTGAACTTGTCGCCATCCTTGGCCTGAGCCTCTGCCGCCCAGATCAGGCCGGTCGCAGCCAAGGCAGCCGTCGCGACCGAATTCTTCAGCCAGTTGAAGTGCATTGTCGTCTCCTCCTCCGTTAGGGTTGGCTGCGGCGCGCCTTGTCTCAGCGCCAGATGTTCCGCAGTTTCTGAAACAGCTCCTCGCGCAGCAAAAGCAGCGCAAAAAGCACGATTGAGCCTTCAATCACCGTGCGAAGGCCGAATTCGAGACCGAGGGCAGAGATGATCGTGCCCAGCGTGGTCAGCAGGATTGCCCCGCCGACGGTGCCCAGATAGGTGCCGCTGCCGCCCAGGATGGACGATCCGCCGATCACCACCGCCGCGATTGACGGCAGCAGGAAGTCATCCCCCATCCGCAACGTGGCCCCGTTGGAATAACCAACCAAGGCGATGCCCACGAAACCGGCGCACATGGCAGAAATCACATAGGGCAGGATCTGCATCGCCGTGACGGGGACGCCGGCGATGCGGGCGGCCTCCAGGTTGGTGCCGATGGCATAGAGGTAGCGGCCAAAGATCGAGCGGCTCTGCACGAGCCACCCCAAAAGGACGAAGCCCACCAGAACCACCACCGGCATCGGCAGGCCCATCAGGCGCGCCTTCATCAGCCCGACCGCGGCAAAGGGCGCCGCGCCGCGCGGCGTGCCGCTAGTATAACCCAGAAGCGCCGAGGCCACGATGATCGACATGGCCATGGTCATGATGAAGGGCGGCACCCTCAGGAACACGACGCCGCAGCCCGATACCAGCCCGACCAGCCCGCAGATCACCAGCACCACGGGCAGCAGATACCAGGCGCCGGGGTCGCTGGCGCCGACCCAGCTGGTGGCCAGAATGCCGCCCAGCGTGATGACCGAAGGCAAGGACAGATCCAGCCCGCCCGACAGGATCACCAGACCCTGCCCATAGGACAGGACCACCAGAAAGAACCCCAGCACCAGAACGGTTTCAACCTGCGACCATGAACCGAGGGCGGGGCTGACGAACCGCGCGCTGAGCAGCAGGAGCACGCAAAGCACCGCCACCGTCACCGCGCTGATCGTCTCGCGGCTGACGCGGGCACTGGTCCGCGTGTCGCCCGCTTGGGCGAATTGCGCCTTGGTCTGGCCCATCTGCTCGGTCATTTGGGGTCTCCGATCCGGGTCAGAAGGCCGCTGAACACCACGGCGAGGATCAAGGCCACGCCCTGAAACATGCCGGTGTAGAAGGACGACACGCCGGAGGAGAACAGCACCTTCTGCAGCAGCATCAGCAGCGCCGCCCCCATGACCGAGGCGAAAACCCCGCCCCGCCCGCCCGACAGCGAGGTGCCGCCCAAGGCCACGGCGGCAAAGGACAGCATCAGCAGGGGCGTGCCCGCATTGGGGTTGCCCGTCGCCGTCTGCGCGCTCAGCATGAAGCCCGCGATGCCGTAAAGCGCACCCGCCACCATATGGGTGATGAAGCGGACCCGCACCGTGTTGATGCCCGACAGCCGGGCCGAGGCCTCGTCCGCGCCGATGGCATAAAGCGCCAGGCCAAAGTTCGTGCGGCGGATCAAGAGCCAGACCCCCACCACCGCCACCACAACAAGGCCCGAGACTGGAACGGTCTTCCACAGCCGGTCGGTCATCTGATCGGCGGTCCAGTTCGCCACCGCGCCGCCCGGCGCCTTCAGGATCACCAGTGCAATGCCCTGACAGATGATCATGGTCGCCAACGTCGCCGCGATGGATTGCAGCCGCAGCACCGCCACTAACAGCCCATTGACCGCGCCCGCCGCCAGCCCGATGGCAATGCACATCAGAACCGACAACACCGCGCCACCCGGGCCCTCCATCGGATAGACCGCCATCGTGACGTTGCAGATCGAGATGATCCCCGCCACCGAAAGGTCGAATCCGCGGCTGATCACCACCAGCGCCTGCCCGGCCGCCGCCAGCGCCAAAGGCGCCGTGTTGTTCATCAAAGAGGCGAAGGACGCGGTCGTCAGCGCCCTTGGCTGTTGGTAGGCGTAAAGCGCATAGAGGATCAGATAGATCCCGAGGATCAGCCCGGCCCCCTTGGTCAGCCGAGCCAGAACCGCCTGCCAGGCCGGGGTTCTCAGGCTTTCAGTCTGCGCAAGGCTCATGGGCAGACCCCTTCGACCGGCATGCCGCGTCCGTGGATCGCCGTGACCAGGGATTGTTCGGAAATCGCGTCGCCGGCGAATTCGCGGAAGATCCGCCCGCCGTATAGCGCAAGGCAACGGTCGGCCAGTTGCACGACCTCGGGCAGTTCGGAGGAATAGAACAGCACCGATCCGCCCTCCGCCACAAAGGCGCGCATCGCGGCGTAGATGGATTGCTTGGTGCCCACGTCCACCCCCCGTGTCGGGTCAAACAGCAGCAGGGTCCGCGCCCCGGTCGCCAAAGTGCGCGCCACCAGCGCCTTTTGCTGGTTGCCGCCGGACAGATCGCCGATGGCAAAGCTCAGGTAGCGCGGGTTCATCTCGACATTGCGGGCGGCGGGCAGGGCAGCGCGCAACTCGGCCTGCGGGCCGATCAGCGTGGCGCGTGCGGCTTGGGGCAGGATCGGCAGAACCACGTTGGTGGCCGCTGTCAGACCGGCCAGAATGCCCTCGGTCTTGCGCTCTTCCGGCAGGTAGGCGATGCCGCTGCCGGCTTTCAGCGCCTGGCGCGGGCTGGTCAGCCGCACCGGCTGCCCGTCGATGGCAACCGTCCCGCGTTCGGGCAGGGCGAGGCCCGCCAGAATGCGAAACAGGCCGCGCTGCCCTTGCCCCTCCAGCGCCGCCAGACCCAAAAGCTCACCCGGCCGCAGGTCAAATGAGATGTCTTCCAAGCCGCGCCCGCCCAATCCCGCGACTGACAGCCTGGCCACCCCGGTGGCGTTTGCCGTCGAAGCCCGGCTGCGGGCCGCGTGGTCGACCCTGCGGCCCACCATCATCTCGAAAATGTCCTCGTCCGAGGCCTGCTCCAGGCTGACCGACGCGATGGAACTGCCGTTGCGCAGCACTGTCGCGTCGGCGCAGATCTGGCGCACTTCGGCAAGCCGGTGCGAGATGTAAAGCACCGCCACCCCGCGCGCCGTTGCCAGACGGATCCGTTCGAACAGCCAGTCGGTCTCGGCCAGCGCGGCCGTCGGCTCATCCAGGATCAGCACACGGCCGGCTTTTTCAATGGCGCGGACGATCTCGATGCGCTGGCGTTCGGCCAGGGGCAGCGCGCTGATCTGCGCCAGGGGATCAATGCGGCCGAGGTCGTGGCGGGCGAGGATTTCGGTGGCAACCTCAGTCACGCGCCGGGCCGAGACCAGGCCGACGGGGCCGCGCGGCAGCGCCGGCAGCAGCAGATTCTGCGCGACCGACAGATTGGGGACCAGGCTCAATTCCTGAAAGGCGGTGGCAACGCCAAGCGCGCGCGCCTCGGTCAGCGACCGCGGCATGTAGGCGCTGCCGCCCAATTGCAGCCGTCCGACATCGGGTAACACCGCGCCGGTCAGAATTCGCACGAGGGTCGATTTTCCCGCGCCGTTTTCGCCCAGAAGGGCATGGACCTTGCCGGCCGCCAGGGAAATGTCAGCGTTTTCAAGCGCGACCGTGGCGCCATAGGTCTTGCGAAGGCCCGTCGCGCAAAGCGCAATATCCCACCGAAGGGGAACGGCCTGCGCCGCGCCCTGTCTGGCATCTATCATTGTGGTCTCCCCCCACCTTCTCAGGTTACGCCAAATGAGAACGTTCCCTGAGAACGTTCTCATTTGGGCATGGCCGATAACCTCCGTCAAGTTTTTTCTGTGTCCTGGGCCGGCGGCGAGGAGAGACTTGAGATTATATCATTTTGTTACAATGTCTTGGCGCGAAAATCCGCCCGGCGATGTCGCCCGGCCCGTGCCGCGTCGAAGCAAACGCCTCCTGCGGCGCGAGCGCGGCGCAGGCAATCTGCTGGCGCCGACTTGCACCCGGCCATTGGGGTACGATTCGTCCGACAGCCGCGGGCTGCCGATCTGGCATCTGCGGTCCGATCTAACCGTTGGCGGGCAACGCCGTTGACTTAGCGGTGGTCAATCTTGCTGACCCGCATCACCGCGCCGGCGAGGCGTTCCAGCGGCAGTTCCTCCTCGACCGCGCCAGCGGCTTTCGCCTCTTTCGGCATGCCGTAGACGACGCAGCTTTCCTCATTCTGGCCGAAGGTGCGGGCGCTGGCATTGCGCATTTCCTTCAGGCCGCGCGCGCCGTCATCGCCCATCCCGGTCATGATGACCCCGATCGCATTGCGCCCCGCCACCCGGGCGACCGAGCGGAACAGCACGTCGACCGAGGGCCTGTGGCGCGAGACGGGGGGGCCGTCCTTGATGTCGACCATGTAATTGGCCCCGCTGCGCTGCACGAGCAGGTGGTGATTGCCCGGTGCCACGAGGGCGTGGCCGCGCAGCAGCCGGTCGCCCTGCTTCGCCTCCGACACGCTGATGGCGCAAGAGGTGTTCAGCCGGTCGGCAAAGGCGCGGGTGAAAGCGCCCGGCATGTGCTGGACGATCACGATGGCGGGGGAGTCCGGCGGCATCGCCTCCAGAAAGATCCGCAAGGCCTCGGTCCCGCCGGTCGAGGCGCCCACGGCCACGATCTTCTCGGTGGTCTGGGTCATGGCGCCGGAATTGCCGGGGGCTGCCAGAATGACATCGGCGTTGTGCTTGGCCTCAACCGCGGTGTGGCGTTGCAGGAAGACCCGGGCCTTGCTGGCGGCCTTGATCGTTTCGATGATGACGCGGTGGCTTTCATCCAGAAAGGATTTGACCGCCATCTGCGGCTTGCAGATCACATCGACCGCGCCCGCCGCCATCGCCTCCATATAGGTTGCGGATTTGTCGGCGACGAGGGAGGAGCAGATCACCACCGGAATCGGATGCTGCGCCATCAGCTTGCGCAGGAAGGTCAGCCCATCCATCCGCGGCATTTCGACATCCAGCACAATGACATCGGGTCGTTCCTGGCGCATCTTTTCGGCGGCCACGAAAGGGTCCATTGCGGCCGCCATCACCTCCAGCCCGGGGTCGGAATTGATGATTTCGGTCAGGCTTTGGCGGACGACCGCGCTGTCATCCACGATCAGGACACGGGATTTCTTGCGCAGGACAGGGCTTCTGGGGTCATGCAGCATGACTGGACTTTCGGTAAACTGAGGGGGCGACTTGCGTCAGCGCGGCGGGCAGGGGGGAGATGGCCTCGGCATGGCCGGTGATCAGATAGCCGCCGGGGCGAATGTGGCGCAGCACGTTGTTGATCGCAGCGATCTTGTCCTTGGTTTCGAAATAGATCAGCACGTTACGCAGAAACACCACATCTGCGGTCACGGCGAAGTTGGGCGAGAGATCGACCAGGTTCGCCCATTCGAATACGGCCTTGCGCCGCAGGTCGGGTACGATGCGGAACACCGGCTCAAGTGCACCGATGGCGGCTCCGGGCTTTGACCGCAAAAGATAGATGCGCCGCAGGTCATCGTTGAGGCCGGAAAGTTCGGTCTTGGCAAAAACCGCGTTGGCCGCGCGCACCAGAACCCGGCGCGAGACGTCGGTGCCGTGCAATCCCCAGCGCAAACCGCCGGGAAAACTCTGGCTATACTTGTCGAGGACGATGCCGGCGGTCCACAGCTCTGATCCGATCGAACAGGCGGCGGACCAGACGATCAGGGGCCATTCCTTGCCGGCGCCGAGTTTCACCAGTTCCGCCAGGCCTACGGTGCGCAGAAATTCGTAGTGCCCGGCTTCGCGGAAGAAATCGGTGGTATGGGTGGCCAGCGCCTCCACCAGATGTTGCGCTTCCCGGCCCCCCTGATCGCCTTGCAGACGCCGGATATAGTCGCCAACCCCGGACAGGCCGAGTTCGCGCAGGCGGCGGTTGACCCGCAAGGCCAGGAAACCAAGGTTGTTGGAATCCACGTTGATGCCCGACAGACGCTTGACCGTTTCCACGATCAAGGCCGCATCGCGCGGGGCGATCGTCGCGGCGGGATCGCCGGTGCCGACCAGCAGGTCCACGATGGCGCGATTTGCTGAATTGCGCATGCATCACTCGAAATCAAAAGGGCCGCGCAGGTCGTCCGACAGCAGTTTGCTGAAGGAAAGTACGAAGACCAGGCGACCATCCAGCCGCGCCACCCCTTCCAGGACCGAGGAGTTCCACGTGCCAAGGGCGGTCGGCGCCGCTTCGATCCGCTGGGGCGGAATTTCGGTCACGTTGCGCACCCGGTCGGCGATGATCCCGATGGCCGACTTCGCCGCCCCGCCGATTTCCAGAATGATGATGCGGCGGTCCGGCGATTCCGGGTTGGACCCGAGGCCCAGTTTGCTTTGCAGATCCAGAACGGCCAGACCCTCGCCGCGCACATCAATCATGCCCAGAAGCTCCATCGCGGCATTGGGCAGGGGGGCGACCGGCTGCATGTCAAGGATCTCACGCACGTCGCGGACATCGGTCGCAAGGGTCTGCGCCCCCATGTCGAAGGTGACATAGGTCGCGGTCTGGTTGGCATGCGCCACCTCTGACTCACTTGGTTCAACAAAACCCATGAATGCGGCAGAGGGCGTCGCGGCGGTTACTTTGGCCAGGGCCATCAGGACACCTCAAGGTTTTCGGGGGAATGAGCGGGGCGCCGATCAGGGCCCCCCGCCGGAGACTTAGCCTTCAGTAACGTTCGAAGTCCTGGTCCGAGACCGAGTCCGGCCCAAGATCCACAAGAATCCCATTGGTCCCCGTGCGCCGTGCTGTGGAGGAGACCGGTATTTCCGCAGCTTTCGGCTTCAGGGGCGTCACCGAGCCGCCGGAGCGTGCCGTTCTGCCGGGCGCGGCCGGACGGTGGACCGCTTTGCCGGCCGGGCGTTGGGCGGCGCGTTCGGCCTCGGCGCCAAGATCGAAGAAGCCGATCACCCCATGCAGCGACTCGGATTGCGAGGCGAGCTCTTCGGAGACCGAGGCGGCTTCGGTGGCCGCAGAGGCATTGCTTTGAATGACCGAGTCGAGCTGCCGGATCGCCTGGTTGATCTGATCCGCCCCGGTGTTCTGCTCGCGCATCGCGGTGGAGATTTCCTGCACCAGATCGGCGGTGCGCCGGATGTTGGGCACCAGAACCTGCAACATCTCGCCGGCTTTCTGGCTGACCTCGACCGTCTTGCCGGAAAGGGCGTTGATTTCACCGGCGGCTTGCTGGCTGCGCTCGGCCAGTTTTCGCACCTCCGAGGCCACGACGGCGAAGCCCTTGCCGTGCTGCCCGGCGCGTGCCGCCTCGACCGCCGCATTCAGGGCCAGAAGGTCGGTCTGGCGGGCGATTTCCTGGATGATGGTGATCTTGTCGGCGATCGTCTTCATCGCGGCCATCGCCTCATCCACGGCCTTGCCGCTGTCGATAGCCTGTTGCGCGGACTGGGTCGCGATCTTCTCGGTTTGGGCCGCATTGTCCGCGCTTTGCCGGATATTCGCCGTCATCTCTTCCATCGCGCTGGAGGCCTGTTCGGCCGCCGCCGCCTGTTCGGTCGCCCCAGAAGACAGCTGATCCGCCGTTGCATTCATCGCATGTGCGCCGCTGGCCACCGCATTGGAGGCCACATTCATGTCAGAGACCACGGACCGCAGCTTGGCGACCATGACCTCAAGGGCGATCCCGAGCGAGTCATCCTGCGAGCGGCGTTCGGTGGTGACCGTCAGATCGCCTTTGCTGATCCGTTCGGCCACCGTGGTCATCTCGCGCAGCGAGACGCTCATCTCGCCCATCGCACCCAGAAGATCGCCGATTTCATCCTTGGCACTGGTGGTCGTGTCAGACCACAGATCGCCGATCGCGACCTTGCGGGCGACATCCACCGCCCGACCAAGCCCCCGGCTGATCGAGACGGACAGCCAGATCGCCGCCAGCGCGCCGCCGAGAAGGGCCAGCCCGGCCATGGCCAGCAAAAGGCTGCGCTTGGTGTCATATTCGGCTTGTGCATTGGCCACATCGAGGGACATCGCGTCGCGGTCCATCGTCACGATCTTGGTGGCCAGATCGCGCAGCTTGGTCTGCTCGGCGGCAAAATCGCCGTTCAGCAGGTCCGCAGCCCTGACGCTGGACATTTGCGCGGCAAGATCAAGCACCTTGCGCATCACGTCAGCCCATTGCTTGAAACTGGCAAGCAGGGCATCGACGTTGGGGTTGGTCCCAAGACCAGTCAGGCTCTTGAGCTTTGCAAGTCCCTCATCCGCCGTCTTGAGGCTGGCATTGGCGGCGGCAAGTTCGGTTGCGATCTCGCTCTCTTCATCCGAGATGATCGCGTTCTTTTCGCTGATCAGGGCCTTGTATTCCGCCCTCTCGAACTGGTCCATCGCCGCCTCGAAGTCGAGCATCGGCACCAGGCCGGACTGCACGGCGTCGGTGCGCACCTGATCCACCAGCTTCTCCATCTCGATCCGCAGGCGGCGCCCGTCGCCGGTCGACAGATCCGCGGCCTTCCGGTCGGTGTTGGAGCGCGAGATATCGAGGATCCGCGAGAGGATGTCGCGCAGTTTGACGGTCAGGGGGGCCATCTGCGTCAGGGCATCGTCGGTCTTGTCATCTGCCACGGCGCGCAGATCGGCCATATCCGTATCCAGGTCCTGCTGCGCCGCCTTTATTGCATCCTCGACCGTGGTCATGTCTGCGTCGGAGGTGGAGTCGATATGGCTCTTCGTCAGGCTTTCAATCGAAATCAGCGACAGTTGCAGTTCGCCGGCGATCCGCACACTTTCGGCCGATTGATGCACCAGCTTCTGCATCTGCTCGTTCTCGGCGGACAGCGCCGTGACGGAAATATAGGCCAGCCCCGACAGCAGTGCCAGAATGGCCACGAAAGTGGCAGCGAGTTTGGTCTTGATGGTAAGGCGCATGTTTGCGGTCCTTGCGAAAGATCGTTGAGGTCAGTTCATGCCAATGGGCGTGGGCTCGGGTCGAAACAGGGTGTCACCGTTCAGCACGACGACGAGGCCCTTCGGATAGCGCAGGACGCCCAAGACATAGATGTCGGGCCAAGGGGCGCCGAGGTCGGGCACGGGCTCCAGCTTGCCCAGATCGACATCGACCACCTCTTCCACCGCGTCGGCCATGATCGCCAGGCGCACCGGTTCGGCATTCAGCGTGGTTTCGATCACCACGATCCTGGCGGTGGGTTGCGCCGGGGAGGGCTGCATGCGCAGCCGGTGGCGCAGATCCAGCACCGGAACGACGGCGCCGCGCACGTTGATCAGCCCCGGTGCGAAGGCGGGGGCATTGGGCACGCGGGTGATCTGGATCGGGTCGATGATCTCGTTGACGATCCGCACCGGGATGCCGAAGGCCTCGCCCGAGAGGCGCATGATCAAGGCCATTTCGGCACCTTCGGCCAGGATGGCCGTGGCAGGCGCCTCTGAGGTCGCGCCGGGCAGGGGACTGCTGTTCAAGGGTTCGCCCTTCCTATGCTGCGTGGCGGGTCTGGTCCTTGGCGGCACCCGCCATTCGGGCCAGACGGTTGACATCGGTGATCAAGGCGACCGAGCCATCGCCAAGGATCGTGGCCCCGGCAAAGCCTTCGACCCGGTCATGATAGGGCCCCAATGGCTTTATAACTGTCTGATTTTGTCCAAGAATATCGTCGACGACCAGGCCGAGCCGGGCGCCATCCGCCTTGACGATCACGACGCGCCGCCGAGTTTCGGTGCTGGGGCTGGCATCGAAGGCGTCGATCAGGTCGATGAAGGGCACCAGTCTTTCGCGGATTTGCAGCATGGTGCGGCCGCTGTCACGACTGCGTTCCACCGCGTCGAACTCCACGCATTCCTCGACCGAGGCGAGCGGAATGACGTAGCGCGAGGTACCCAGCCGGACCAACAGCCCATCGATGATCGCCAGCGTCAGCGGCAGGCGCAGTGTGACCCGCGTGCCCTGTCCCGGCCAGGATTGCACATCGACCGAACCGCGCAGCGCCGTGACGGTGGTCAGCACGGCATCCATGCCCACCCCGCGTCCCGAGACCGAGGACACGGTGGCAGCGGTCGAAAATCCTGGCGCAAAGATCAGCTTGTGCAATTCGGCCGCGCTCAGATCCTGCTCGGCCCCGATCAGACCGCGTTCGACTGCCTTCACCCGGATCGCCGCCGCATCCAGCCCTTTGCCGTCATCCTCGATCGAGATCAGAATCTCGCCAGCCTCCTGTCGCGCCGAGAGCCGCAGGCGGCCCTGCGCTGACTTGCCCGCAGCTTCGCGCGCAGAGGCCGCCTCGATGCCGTGGTCCATCGAATTTCGGATCATGTGGACCAGGGGTTCGCTCAACCGGTCCAGCACGTTCTTGTCGATCTCGGTGTCGCCACCGAGCGTTTCCAGTTCGACCTCCTTGCCCAGTTCGGTCGACAGATCCCGCACGACCCGGCGGAATTTGCCGAACACCATCTCGATCGGCAGCATTCGCACCGAAAGTGTCGCGTCGCGCAGACCGGTGACGAGGCGCTCCACCTCCTCCACCAGTCCTTCGAGCGCAGGCGCATCGATGCAATCCGAGATCTGGCGGAGCCGGGCCTGCGCGATGACCAGTTCGCCCAGCTGGTCAAGGATCTCGTCCAGTTTTCCGGAGGAGACGCGCACGCTGTCGCTCGCAGCATCGGCCTTTTGCGCCGCCGGCATATCTGCGGGTTTCGCCCCTGCGGATCTGGTGCCGGCGGGCTTCGCCACCTCTGCCGGCGCCGTGGTGACGCCGTTCTGCGCGGGCGCATCCATTTCGCGGATATCCAGCTCCGCATCATCGGCGAAGATGAACACGGCTTCCAGCGCCGCGCGCGGCTGGCTCGTCGCAAGATCGACATGCCAGGTCAGGTAGGACATGGAGGGATCGAAGGCATCAAGGGCCGGGACATCGCTGGCGTCGATCTGCGCGCGCCCCGTGCCAAGGGCCAGCAATTCTTCGATCAGCCGTTCGGGACGCATGCCGTTGTGCAGCGCGTTGGGGGCGGGCCGGAAGGTGATCTGCCATCGGCGCTGCGTCTCTGGCGCAGTCGGCACGGCCGCCCCCGCATCGAGACAGGCCTCAAGTTCGCTCAAGAGTTCGGCAATCGCTGACGATTTGACCAGCGCCTCCGCCGCGGGCGTGTCACCGCCGCACTCCAGCATCGCCATCATCTGGTCGCGGGCGCGCAGGACGACGTTGATCAGCGCCTTGTCGACGGCCAGATCTCCCGCCCTGATCCGATCAAAGGCATCTTCGAAGTGATGGATGAAGCTCGACATCAGCCGGAAGCCGAACATCGCCCCGCCGCCTTTCAGCGTGTGCAGGCCGCGGAAAACCGCGTCGATCATTTCGGGGTCGGGGTGCTGTTCCAGGTCGAGAAGGGCGCTTTCCAGCCCTTCCAGGATATCTTGCGATTCAAGGACATAGGCTTCCACAGCGGGGTTGAGGTCCACCATCTGTCAGCCCACCAGCTTCTTCGTGACCGCCAGCAGCATGTCAGCGTCAAAGGGTTTGTTGAGCCAGCCCGTCGCCCCGGCAGACTTGCCCTCTGCCTTGAGGTCGGCCTTGGTTTCGGTGGTCAGCATGACGATGGGCACGCCGCCGCCCTTGGGGTCGCGCCGCGCGTTGCGGATGAAGTCGAGCCCGTTCATCACCGGCATGTTCAGGTCGACGATCACCAGAGAGACCGCATCGGCGCGCAGTTGCGCGATGCCTTCGGCGCCATTGGCCGCCTCGATGACGCGGTATCCCGCCCCGCGCAGGGTCAGGCCCACCATGTCGCGGATGGCCTTGCTGTCATCAATCGTCAGAATTGTCTTGGCCATTATACGGTTTCCCTGACTGGCATGGTCGCGCCCGGATTGTGAATCGTCTCTTTCAGAAGCTGGCCCAGCTCTCGCGTCGCGATCGGGCCGAAGCCAAGAAAGCCATCCTGGTCTTGCAGGCTGTTCTTGCAGGAGATCGCGACCTGCAAAGCGAAAATGGTCGCGTTCGGCTTGTCAAACTCGACCAGGAGCGGTGTCGTTGCCGCGATCTGATCGGCGCAGGCCGTGCAGGCTGCCGCGGCGCTCTGAAGGTCCAATTCGGATTTGATGAAAAGGATTGGTTCAGTTTGCAAGAGAGGCCTCCCGTTCGCAATTGCCGCAGATGTCGACAGTGAGACTAGGAACATTCCCTTCCAAACCTGTTAATATCGTGAAATTAATCCGTAGAATTTGAACTTCCCGCTTAAGTTTATATTCAAGAAGATCGGACATATTCGCGGTTTGGAGTGACCTGCCCCCTGAGGCAAAGGCACGAAGAGCGAGCGGGGTGCAAATTGTCTTGGCAGTCAGAATCCATCCGGATGCAAGCTGATGGCGTCGAAGCCATGTCCGAATTTTCGGACAGGATTTCAACACTTTGCGCGTCGAACGATCAGGTTGCGCAGCTTTGCCGCACGCTTCTGGACCTGAACGGCGCGGATGGTGCCTCGGGGCAGCTGGGCGCGCTCGGCGCGGTGATCGAGGAGCTGTGCCGCTACCTTGAAACCTGGCTTGGGCGCGCCGAATCAACCGCCTTGCGCGAGAATTTTGGCCGAGTGCGCGGTGATCTGGAGGATATTTACAAGATCGGCATTCGGTTTCGGGTCGTGGCCACCCTGACGGCGGTCAATGCGACCTCCAATACCACGTCGATGGATGGGTTTATTGAAGAGCTGCGCGCGGTTCCGGTTCAGATCCGCGCCGCCGTTGATACTCTGCTGTCGCGTCTTTCCAAGGTGGACACAGTGGTTCTTGATGCGGTTCGGACCGCAAAGGTCGGATTGAATTCGCTCGGCGTGGCGCGCGATCAATTGTTGGGCCAGTCGGATTCGACGGCCAGCATCCTGCGCCAGGCGGCCCGAGCGCGTGAGGAAATGGGGAGTATCGGTAATGCCTTCCTGAGCCAAAGTCAGGCGCAAACCAAAGTCCTGGTGCGTGGCTTTCAATATTCGGATTTCTTTGCGCAACGTCTTGACCATGTGGCGCAAATGCTGGGCCGGGAGGAGGAATATGGGCCTGCCGTTCTTCTCCTGGCCGCCCGCCAGCTGTCCGACCTCGCCGAGGATGGCCGTGAGACCGTGCGCGACATCGAGTCAGCCCTGCGGACCCAATCCGGCACGGTGGAGAATTTTACGCGCAATTTTTCCGAACAGGTCAAGCTGGGGGCCGGCATCAATGCCGAACTGCAAGGCATCTTCCAATCCGTCATGACCTCACGGGACGAAGCTTTGCCGGTCATCGCCAAATCGGTCGCCTCCTCGCGGCTGGTGCTGGCCGAGATCGAGCTGTGCAACGAAAGCTTCGCAAGGCTGGTCGAGATGAGTGGCGTGATGGACCTTGCGGCGATCAACGCGCGCATCCGCGCCTCGCGCGAGGATCGCGCCCGGGCCGCGATGGCCTTTCTGTCGGGCGCGGTGACAGAGGGGGCCAGCACCTGCCGCGATGTCTTGTCCAAGTCGTCGGCTGGCCTTGAGACGGTGGCGAACCTGCAAAATGCCGAGATGCTTGATCTTCTGGTCGATTGCGTCACCCGATTCTCGGCCGCTTTTGAGGCTTGCCGGAACGGGCTGACCGCGTCCCAAGACCTGGCCTCGCGGCTGTCATCGACTTTGGCGGAGGTGTCGGGATTGGGCGAGCGCTCGCAGATCCTGCTGGAGGAGTGTCAGCGCACCGCGGAAAGCCTGAAGGGGATCGTTCAGTCCCTGTCGGCCTTCAGCGCGCGGCTTTCGGCCGGGCTCGTGGCGCCAAAAGTCTGGCCGGATATGACGCCGGTCTACGACACCTATACGATTCAGGCCGAGCGCGACACCCACGACCGGCTGATCGGGCGCGAAATCTTGGCGCCGGAACCGATCAAGCAACCGGAGTTGGACGATATTTTCTTCTGAGGCGATCTTGCCAAGGCCGCCGCTGCGGGCCGTTGAAATCTTCAAATCTCACACCAGAAAAATGAAAATGTCTTTCCATTTTTCACGAAATCAGTGAACCTGTCGCAATCTCCCTAAGGAAAGAGCGATCATGATCCCTGATGAAGTGCCCGTCCTTGCCAATTCCCTTTGGACGGCGACGGCCCATGCCGCACCTGCGGCCCCGCCCTTGCAGGGGCCGGCCGAGGCTGATGTGGCGATTGTCGGCGGCGGGGTGACCGGGCTTTCGGCAGCACTGCACCTGGCCGAGCGGGGAATCTCGGCCGTGGTGCTGGAGGGCAAGCCTCTCGGCTGGGGCGCCTCGGGGCGCAACGGCGGGCAGTTGAACCCGGGGCTGAAACATGACCCCGACGCGATCGAGGCGCGGTTCGGGCCGCAGATGGCAGCGCGGATGCTGCGGCTTACGGGCGAGGCGCCGTCCTTTGCGATGTCTCTGGTCCGGCGGTTGGGGATTGACTGTGACGCGGTGCAGCCAGGGTGGATCCAGCCCGCGCATGACGCCGCCTCGGCCGCCGTGCAGGAGGCGCGGGTGCGGCAATGGGCGCGGCACGGGGTCGAGATTCGGCGCCTGTCGCGCGCCGATGTCGCGGAACTGATCGGCACCGAGGTCTATACCGGCGGCATCCTGGATCCGCGCGGCGGCAATCTGCATCCGCTGAACTTTACCCTGGGTCTTGCAGCGGCGGCGCAGCAAGCGGGGGCATGCATTCATGCACAAAGCCCTGTTATTTCAATTGCATCGCAGGGCGGCACGCAGGTTCTGACCACGCCAGGCGGGACCCTGCGCGCCGCGCGGGTGCTCTTGTGCACCAATGCCTATACCGATGGTCTAGTCCCGCCCTTGGCGCGGACGCTGGTCCAGGTGCAGTCGGTCCAGGTCGCCAGCGCCCCCCTGCCGGAGGCATTGCGGCACAGCATTCTACCCGGGCGCCAAGCGGCCTCGGATGGGCGGCGGGTGATGGTCTATTACCGGATGGATGCGGCGGGGCGCTTTGTCATCGGGGGGCGCGGCGACTATAATGCGCGCACCACGGCGGCGCTGATGGCCAACCTGCGCCGCATCGCGCGCAAGATGTTTCCGCAGTTGGGCGAGGTGCCGTTTGAGCATGCCTGGGGCGGTTATGTCGCGATGACGGCGGATCACTATCCGCATCTGGTGCCAATGGGATCGGCGATGCTGTCGGCCACCGGCTTTAACGGACGCGGGCTGGCGCTGGCGGCCGCGATGGGGCGAGTCATGGCCGATTGGGCCTCGGGTCGGCCAACGGATGAGCTGGATTTTCCAGTGACCGAAGCCCGCCCCATACCCTTTCACTTTCTGCGCAAGCCGGCTGTCTGGGCCACGGTCCAGGCCTTTCGGCTGCGGGATGCGCTGGGGATTTGAGGTGGCGTCTATCGGGAATGTGAAAAATACTGGTCGCAATCGCTGAAAATGAAAATGCAATTTGCATTTTCATTTTAACGGAGCGAAGCTGTCCGAAGTTCAAAGGGGGCCACATGCGACTGAGCCGTGGGTTGACAGACGGGGCTGGCTTTCGGGTGGCAATGTCGCTGCCGGGGGCGGCGGTGACCTGCGGGCTGGCGCTCTTTGCCCTCGGCCTTGTCGCTCTGCTGGCTTTTCGGAGCAACGACGGGGCCTTGCTGTTTGGCCCCTTGTCGGTGGCGAATTTCGTCGCGATCGTCACGGACAGCCTCTATCAGGTGGTCATGCTGCGCTCGCTGGCGATTGCCGGGCTGGTCGCACTGCTGACCGTGATCACGGCCTATCCGGTCGCGTTCTATCTGGCCTTTCACGCCGGCGAGCGCCGCGGGTTGGTGCTGTTTCTGGTGACCCTGCCATTCTGGACGAGCTATCTGTTGCGGGTCTTTGCCTGGAAGGTCGTTCTGGCCTTCAATGGCGTCCTGAACTCGGCCGCCCTATGGCTCGGGGTCTGGGATACGCCTTCGACTGCCCTGTTGAACACGCCGGGGGCGGTGCTGGTCACCCTGGCCCATGCCTATGCACCCTTTGCGATCCTGCCCATCTTCGTCGCCCTGCAGACCATCCCGAAATCCCTGCTCGAGGCGGCGTCCGATCTGGGCGCAACGCGGTTCCAGGTCTTTGGCCGCATCGTCCTGCCCTTGTCGATGCCTGGCGTTCTGGGCGGCGCCTTGGTGGTTTTCGTGCCGACCCTGGGCGACTATGTGACGCCTTCGATGGTGGGCGGGCCGGCCAGCGTGATGATCGGCAACCTGATCCAGGCGCAGTTCGGCAAGGCCAATGACTGGCCTTTTGGCGCGGCCTTGGCGGTGGCCACGATGCTGGTGATCCTTTTGGCGGTGGCCCTTGTCGCCCAGGCCAACCGCCGCTGGGGGAGCCGGACATGAGCACCAAGCGCGCCCTCAGCCTTTATGTCGCGGGCTATATCCTGTTTCTCTATCTGCCGGTGGCGCTGATCCCGCTGTTTTCGTTCAACGATTCAATCCAGGCCGCCTTGCCGATCAAGGGCCTGACGCTTGAATGGTACCGCACGCTTTACGCCACGCCGGCGATTGCGCAGGCCCTGGGTAACAGCGTGGTGATCGCCGTGACGGCGGCGGCGATTGCGACGCTCTGTGCGACCACGATTTCTTACCTCAATGTCTTCCCGCGTCCGCGCCTGTCGCGGTTGGTGGCAGGGTTGGCGCGGCTGCCGATCCTGATTCCCGGTGTCATCGTCGGCATCGCGCTTCTGATCTTCGTCAACATGATCGGACTCGGTCCCTCACGCGCGTCGATCGTCATGGGGCATGTGCTGGTCTGCCTGCCTGCCGCCGTCACCGTGCTGCAGGCCCGCTTCGCCGCCATCCCGAAAAGCCTGGCCGAGGCCGCATCGGACCTTGGCGCCGATGAGTTCACCGTGTTCCGCCGCGCCATCCTGCCGCTCGCCTATTCGGCCATCGCCTCGGCCTTCACGCTTGGGTTTCTCACCTCGTTCGATGAATTCGTCGTGGCCTATTTCCTCGCCGGAACCGAGCCGACCCTGCCTTTGTACATCTGGAGCCAGCTGCGTTTCCCGAAATCCCTGCCGGTGGTGATGGCCCTCGGCACGCTGATCCTGATCGCTTCCGTGACCCTCGCCATCCTGGCCGAGGCTCTGCGCCGCCGCAGCCGTGTTTAACGATAACAAAACCCAACAAGGAGGACTGAAGACATGAAGACCAAACGTCTGATCCCCGCCATCGCCGCCCTTGCGACGCTTCTGGCGGCCCCGGCCTTCGCGGCCGACAAGCTCAGCTACTTCACCTGGTCGGGCTATGAGCTGCCCGAGTTCAACCCGAGCTACCTCGCCGCCCATCCCGAAGGCATTGATATCTCGATGTTCGGCGATGACGATGATGCCTTCACCAAGGTCAAGGCCGGCTTTCACCCCGATGTCGCCCATCCCTGCTACGACAAGATCGCAAGGTGGAGCGCGGAGGGTCTGATCCAGCCCATCGACACGTCGCGGATTGCCAACTGGAACAACATCTACCCGGTGTTCCGCAACCTGCCCGACCTGCAGGCGGGCGATGGCAAGGTCTGGATGGTGCCGTGGGACTGGGGCAATACCTCGATCCTCTACCGCACCGATCTGGTCAAACCGACCGAGATGAGCTGGAACCTCCTCTGGGACAAGCAATATGCCGGGCGGATGGCCACGATTGATGCGGTGCATGACACGCCGGTGGTGGCGGCCCTTCTGGCGGGTGTGAACCCCTTCGACATGACCCCGGCCGAGATGGACAAGGTCGCCGACAAGCTGCGCGAACAGCGGCCCTTGCTGTCGTCTTACACCACCGACATGACCTCGATCGAACAGGCCCTCGCTTCGGGTGAGCTGGTCGCGGCGATGACCTGGAACGCCTCGGCGGTGGCCCTGAAGGCGCAGGGCGTGCCGGTGGAGTTCATGAACCCCAAGGAGGGGATGCTGACCTGGACCTGCGGTTTTGTGATGCTGAAGGGGGCGAAGAACCCCGATCAGGTCTATGACTTCATCAACAGCCGCTTGGAACCTGCCTCGGGCAAGCACCTGATCGAGGCCTATGGATATGGCGCGTCAACATCTTCGGCCTTTGCCGAAGTGCCGAAGGAAAAGCTGGAAGAGCTGAAACTGCCCGCCGATCCGGAAGTGATGCTGAAAACCACGGTCTTCACCGGGCCGATGAAGCAGGCGCCGGAACTTGCCAAGATGTTTGAACGCGTCAAGGCTGGCGGCTGAAAGCTTTACGCCCGACAAGGACGTTCGATTGCGAAGGAAAGTGCGATGGAAGACGAAAGCCCCGACCAGATGCTGACCACCAAGCGCGCCGTGCCGAACGAGGCTGACGTGCGGGTCGGCCGCCGCTTGCGCGCACTCAGGCTCGAGGCGGGGCTGTCCTTGGCCGATCTTGCGGCCCTGGCCGGGATTTCCATCGGCGCGCTCAGCCAGATCGAACGCGGAGTCTCCTCGCTCCGCGTTCGGACGATCTGGCCGATTGCGGCGGGCCTTGGCATCGACGCCTCGCAGCTTCTGGCCGAAGGGGCGGAGGCCAACGACATCTACTGTGTGCGCGCCCAGAACCGCCGCGATCTGCCGGTGCGGTCCGAAGGCATCCGCAAGCAACTCCTCTCGCCGCCCGGCGCGGCCCTGACCGGCATGACGGTCGAGGTCGAGCCGGGCGGCGGCACCGCCGAGGCCTATGCCCATTCCGGCAATGAATTCGGCTATGTCCTGCAAGGCAATGTCGAGTTGATGATCGACGCCTCGACCTACCGCCTGCGCACCGGCGACAGTTTCGCCTTCCGCAGCACTCTGCAGCATTCGTTCCGGAACGATGGCGAAGAACGCTGCGTGATCCTCTGGGTCAATACCACCAAACCTGCGGGGCTGCGCGATGACGAATGACATGCTGCTGAGCCTGCGCGGCGTCAGCAAGGACTTCGGCGGCGGCAATTTCGGCCTGATCGACATTGATCTGGACATCGCGCAGGGCGAGTTCGTCAGCCTCCTTGGCCCCTCCGGCTGCGGCAAGACCACGACGCTGCGGGTGATCGCCGGGTTCGAGGCGCCCACGGCGGGCGAGGTTCTGCTCTCTGGCCAGAACATCGTGCACCTGCCGCCCAACCTGCGCCCCGTCAACACGGTGTTTCAGGACTACGCCGTCTTTCCCCATATGAACGTGACCGAGAATGTCGGTTTCGGCCTGTCGGTCCGCGGCACGCCAAAGCCCGAGATCCGCCGCAAGGTGGCCGAGGCTTTGGAACTGGTGGGCCTGTCCGACAAGGCCACCCGCCCGGTTGCGGCGCTTTCGGGCGGGCAGCGGCAGCGGGTCGCCTTGGCGCGGGCGATTGTCTGCGAGCCGAAGGTTCTGCTCCTCGATGAACCGCTGTCGGCGCTGGACGCGGGTCTGCGCGAACAGATGCAGATGGAGCTGAAAAGCCTGCAATCCCGCCTTGGCACCACCTTCATCATGGTCACCCATGACCAGACCGAGGCGCTGTCGATCTCGGACCGGATCGCGGTGATGAATGCGGGCCGGATCGAGCAGATCGCCTCGCCCGCCACGCTCTACGACCACCCGGCGACGCGCTTTGTGGCGAGCTTCATCGGCACGATGAACCTGCTGGCCGGGCGGGCGACCGGCGATGGGCGGGTCGAGGTGCCGGGTTTCAGTCTGGCGGTGGAGGGGGCCTCAAGCCTCGCACGCGGGTCTTCTGTCACCTTGGGTTTGCGGCCCGAGGATCTGGATCTGGTAGCTGAAGGGCAGGGCGCACCGTTTCAGGTCCGCACCACAGTCTTTCACGGCCGCAGCCTGCGGGTGATTGGTGCGCTGGCCGATGGGGCCGAACTGGTGCTGGACATCCCGCGCAGCGCCAGCACCTCTGTGCCCGGTCAGGGCAGCAGGGCGGCGCTTGGCCTGCGCCCGGGGGCGGCGGCGATCCTGCTGCCGGCCTGAAGCTTCAGGTCGCGACCATCAGGTTGATGCCGCGCGCCGCGAATTCCTTCGCGTCGGCGTCGGAAATCCCGTCGTCGGTGATGAAGGTATGCACCACCTCGATCGAGCCGAGCCGCGTGAAGGAAGATTTGTTGATCTTGCTGGAATCCGCCACCAGATAGACATGGCTCGCCGCCTTGATCATCGCCTCTTTCAGCTGCAGGTCGGCAAAGCTCGGGTAGGTCAGGCCGGTTTCCAGCGAAACGCCAGCTGTCGCCAGAAACAGCTTGCCGGCAAAGATGTTGCGGAAATATTCGACCGACTTGTCGCCCGACAGCGACAGGGTCGGCGCCTTGAACTGGCCGCCGGGCATGTGGACGGCAAAGCCCGGAATGGCCCCCAGAATGATCGCGATGTTCAGGGCGTTGGTGATCACGGTCAGGTTCTTGCGGCTGACCAGACGGGTCGCAATCTCGGTCGTCGTGGTGCCGGCGTCGAGGATCAGGGTCTCGCCATTGCCAACCAGCGAAGCCGCCAAGGCGCCGATCTTGGCCTTTTTGTCCATGTTTTCCTGATGGTGCAGCACCATCTCGCCCGCAGGCGCACTGGCCGGGTTCAGGAAAGCCCCGCCATGTTCGCGCGTGATCTGGCCCTCGGCCTCCAGCCGCTCCAGATCCTGGCGGATCGTCGCCTCCGAGACCTGGAAGGCCAGCGCCAAGTCGCGGACCCGAGCGGCGCCCTCTTCCTGGATCCACTCCAGAATGCGGCGGCGGCGCGGTTCCGACAGCAGCCCGATCATCGATTTGGTGCGTTCCGGGCTGTGATGTGGCGGCACGGGGGCGGACTCCAACTGGAAACGATGCGGTTTGGCTGCGTTTGCTTTCGTTACAGGGTAGTGAAACCGGCCCCCATGCGAAAGCCCCTTCCTATTTTTCCACCGCCGCCTCTTGTTGCAGGGCCACGCGGGCCTGCAACTTGCTTTGCGCCTGGTCGATCACGACGGCGGTGATGATGACGATGCCCTTGATGACGGTCTGCCAGAAGGAGGAGACCCCCATCATGATCAGCCCGTCGCCGAGGATGCCGATCACGAAGGCGCCAACGATGGTGCCGCCGATCCGCCCGCGCCCGCCCGCCATCGAGGTGCCGCCGAGAACCGCCGCCGCGATGGC
The DNA here is from genome assembly GCF_056403335.1 of Rhodobacter sp. P2_H5. Taxonomy (NCBI): domain Bacteria; kingdom Pseudomonadati; phylum Pseudomonadota; class Alphaproteobacteria; order Rhodobacterales; genus Rhodobacter; species Rhodobacter sp. P2_H5. Next base: position 200,519 of record NZ_JBFUFS010000002.1, read on the forward strand.
GTTCAGCTCGAAGGTCTCGCCGGTGGCCGGGTGGCTCGCCTGCAGCTGGCTGGCGATGACGATGCCGACGAGGGCCGCGCAGAAGCCCGAGAACATGTAGACGAACATCTTGATCCGGTTGACTTTCACCCCCGACAGCGCCGCGCCGCGTTCATTCCCGCCGACCGCATAGATATGCCGGCCCAGCGTGGTTCGACGCGAGATGTAATGCGCCAGAAGCCCCATCACGACCAGAAGGAGGATCATCACCGGCAGGCCGATCACCGTGCCGGTTCCGATCAGGGGAAAGCTCTTGGTGCCGAAATCGGGGTTGCCCGTCAGGTTCGGAAAGGTCCGCCCGCCGGAGGACAGCAGCGCAAAGCCGCGCGCGACGTAAAGCGTGCCAAGGGTCGCGATAAAGGGCGCCACCCCCATCCGCGTGATCAACAGCCCGTTGATCGCCCCCACCGCGATGCCGACCAGCGCCACAATGACGATGATCTCGAAGGTGTTGAACCAGACCGTATAGCCGATCCCCAGATCAACCCCGTTCAGCACCAGCCAGCCCGCCACCATGCCGCAAAGCCCGACGATGGAGCCGACCGACAGGTCGATGCCGCCGGTGATGATGACAAAGGTCATTCCGATCGCCAGAAGCGCGTTCAGCGCCACATGTTTGGACACGATCACCGCATTGGCCGCCGAAAGGAAGTTCGGCGCCGCGGCGGAAAAGAATGCAAAAACAAGGATCAGCGCCACAAAGGTCCGCAGCCGCAACAGCAGCAGAAGGATCGAGGTCTTGTCGTTGGTGCGGGCGGTCATGCGGATTTTCCCTTGGCTTTATGGCGGGTGGCGGCGGCGATCACCGCGGCGGCGCTTGCGGTGCCGTCGAATTCCCCGGTCAGCTGGCCATCGGCCATGACGAGAATGCGGTCCGAAAGCGCCAGGACCTCTTCAAGGTCAGATGTGACGAAAAGGATGCCGAGGCCGTCGGCGGCCAAACGGCGCATGGTGCGGAAGACCTCGGCCTTGGCGCCAATGTCGATCCCGCGCGAGGGTTCGTCCATCAAAAGGATCTTGGGGTCGGTCATCAGCGCCTTGGCGATGACCACCTTTTGCTGGTTGCCGCCCGACAGGCTGGAGACCGGGTTTTCGGCGCTGGCGACCTTGATCACCAGCCGTTTGATGAAATCGGCGGCCCCCGCCGCCTCGGCGCGCAGGTTCAGATGGAACAGGCGGGCAAAGCGCGACAGGGCGGAAAGGGTGATATTCTCGCGGATCGACAGGATCTGCACCAGGCCGTCGCGCTTGCGGTCCTCGGGGATCAGGGCGATGCCGCGGGCGATGCGGCCGGGCACATCGCGTTCGGTCAGGGGGCGGCCCTCGACGAAGAAATGCCCGGTGGACAGCGGATGCTGCGCCATGATGCATTCCAGAAACTCGGTCCGCCCGGCGCCCATGAGGCCGTAAAGCCCGACGATCTCGCCGGCGCGGACCGACAGCGACAGGTGATCGACGCTATAGCCGCCGCCCAGTCGCGGCAGGCAGATGTTTTCAGCGCGGAAAACCTCACCCCCGAAACTCGGTGCTTCGGTGCGGGGAAACTCCTTGGACCCGCCGCCGATCATGGCGCGGACGATCCAGGGAATATCGACGCCAGCCATGCTTTGCGCCCCGGTGATTTCGCCATCGCGCAGCACGGTGATGTAGTCGCCGATCCGGATCAGCTCTTCCAGGCGGTGGCTGATATAGACGATGCCGACGCCCTGGGCTTTCAGGTCCGCGATGACGCGGAACAGCACCTCGACCTCCGCCGCCGAAAGGGCCGAGGTCGGCTCGTCAAGGATCAGGATTTTTGCGTCCTGCGCCAGGGCCTTGGCGATCTCGACCACCTGTTGCTGGCCGATCCGCAGATTGCCCAAGGGCACATCGGGGTCGATGTCTTGCTCCAGCCTGGCCATCAGCTTGGCTGTCGCCTCGGACTGCGCCTTGGCGTCGATATCCACGCCAAAACGGGTCGGCTCGCGGGCGATGAAGATGTTTTCGGCCACGGTCAGGTTGGGGAAGAGGTTGAGTTCCTGAAAGACGATGCCGATGCCCTTGGCCACCGCATCGGATTTCGAGCGGAAATGGACCGGCGCGCCGCCCATCGTGATCGTGCCTTCGGTCAGGCTTTCAACCCCGGCGATGACCTTCATCAGGGTGGATTTGCCAGCGCCGTTCTCGCCCACCAGCACATTGACCGCGCCCATGCGCAGATCGAAATCCACGCCCTTCAGCGCCCTTGTGCCGGGATAGATCTTCACGCCGCCGCGGATCGACAGGCCGATGGGATCTGCGCCGCTCATGGCTGGACCGTGACTTTGGTGGCGGTGACGACCATTGGGTCTTTTGCGGTCTTGAAGGGGGCAACACCCTCGAAGGTCAAGGTTTTGCCGGTGATATCGCCCTCGGGCAGGACCAGGGTGGCGCTGACCTTGTCGTTCAGGGCGCGAGCCAGTTTGGCAAATTCGATCTGGTCGTGGAAATCGTTGAAGTTGTAGAACGGCGCCACATCGCGCAGCGCCGTGCCCTTGATCACCGGGCCAAGCGCCAGGGTCAGGTCGGCGGTGCCGTCGCCATTGGTGTCCAGCTCGGCCACGCGGGCGCGGCTTTGCAGGTTGGCGGAGATGACCTTGCCGCTGCCCTTGACCGCAAAGGCCCAAGCGGCGCCTTCGCCGGCGCCGCGGTTGCCATGTGCCTTGCCCGCAGCCTCCAGATCGCTGGCAATTGCCGCGCGCAGATCGGCGACCGGCAGGGCCTTTTCGGCGATCAGCGGCAAAAGCTTGGCGTCATAACTGTCCGCGACAAGTTGGGCAATGTGGTCGGTCTCGGTCGCCTGTTCGGTTTTCGGCGCGCTGCCGGCGTCATTCTTGACGATCTTGCAGGCAGACAGGGTCGCAAAGGCTGCCACGAGGGCAACCGTCAGGGTCGTGGCACGCATGATGATTTCCAAAGCTTTGCCCGGCGCGGCCCCGTCAAAGGGCCGCGCCGGAGCGGACTTCCAATAAGACGCTTATTGCGCGAGCGCGAAGGTTTCCAGCTTGGCCGCGTTGTCGGCATTGACCAGCACGCAGTCCATCAGTTGCTTTTCATCGACGCCGGTCTTGCCGGTTTTCAGGTAAGCATCGGCTTGCGTCACGGCCAGCTGGGCCTGTTCATAGGCCGGTTGCAGCACGGTGGCCTTGATGCCGCCCGCCTTGATCGAGTCGCGCACGTCGTTCGAGCCGTCGAAGCCCACCACGATGACATCTTTGCGGCCCGCAGCCTCAAGTGCTGCATAGGCGCCCATCGCCATCGTATCGTTGCCGGCGATCACGCCCTGGATGCCCGGATTGGCCTGCAGCATCGATTCCATCACCGAATAAGCCTCGGTCTGCGACCAGTTGGCGGTCTGCTGGGCGGCCATCTTCATGTCGGGGTATTGGTCGATCACGTCGTGGTAGCCTTTGGAGCGGATGCCGGCGTTGGTGTCGGATTCCTTGCCGGTCAGTTCGGCGAAGGTGCCTTTCTCGCCCATCAGCTTGACGAATTCTTCCGCACCCAGCTGCGCGCCCTGGTAGTTGTTCGACACGATCTGGCTCACGGCCACCCCGGTCGAAGTGATCTCGCGGTCGATCAGGAAGCTGGGGATGCCGGCATCCTTGGCCTTTTGCACGGCGGCGACCGAAGCATCGGCGCCGGCGTTGTCGAGGATGATCGCCTTGACGCCCGCCGCGATGGCGCTGTCGAACAGCTCCGATTGCTTGTTGGCATCGTCGTCATGGACCAGAACCATGACGTCATAGCCCAGTTCCTTCGCCTTGGCGGCGGCGCCGTCGGATTCGGCCTTGAAGAAGGGGTTATCGGGGCTGGGCGTGATGATGGCGATCGTATCGGCAGCCGCCGCGAAGGAGGGCAGGGCCCCCGACATGGCAACGGCGATGGCGGACATAAGCAGGCGACGCTTCAGATTCATTGTGTTTCCTCCCATACGCATCCGGATTGGTTGCGATTCCTCCCGAATGTTTGTGACAAATGTTTTCGGTTGCTGTCAATAAGCTAATTTCGGCGCCCGGACGGCGAAGAAATCGAAAGACAATGGCGGCGAAAACCCTGGAGGCCCCGCGAAATTCGCGCTCTCAACCCTCGTAAAGCTGGTGTTTTCTCCGCTGTGCTGGAAAATTCGGCGGGAAGCTGCAAAAACTCTTGCAATGAAAATCGCAACAAGCGAAAGTAATCGAAAGTATACACGGCGTGATTCCGGGAGGATTTCGCCTGAGGGAGGAAGACATGCCGCTGACCATTCGTCGCAAGATCACGCTGGGTGTGGTGATCGGAAGCCGGGCCTTTTTCAGCCCGGCGCCCTGCCTTGCCGCAAGGACCGAGGTTCTGGCCCATCTTGACCGCCTTGGCATCGAAGCGGTGATCCTGCCCTATGAGGCGACCGCCAATGGCGCGGTGCAGAGCATTCCCGACGCTCAAGCTTACGCCGATCTCTTCAAGGCGCGGCGCGATGATATCGACGGGCTGGTGATCTGCCTGCCCAATTTCGGCGACGAGATTGCCATTGCCGAACTGGTCAACCGCGCCAAGCTGAATGTGCCGATCCTGCTGCAGGCTTCGAATGACGAGGTCGACAAGGTTTCGGTCCACCAGCGCCGCGACGCTTTCTGCGGCAAGCTCTCGGTCACCAACAACTTCTGGCAATATGGCGTGCCCTTCACCGAGACCACCTCGCACACCTGCGACGTCGGCGGGGCGGAGTTCGGCGCCGATCTGGAACGCTTCGGCCGCCTGTGTCGCACGGTGCGCGGCATGCGGGGTGCCCGACTGGGGGCCATCGGCGCGCGGACCGGGGCTTTCCAGACCATGCGCTATTCTGAAAAGCTCTTGCAGGCCGCCGGGATCACCGTGCTGACGGTCGATCTTTCCGAGATGATCGGCAAGGCCGGTGCGATCCGCGACGACGCGCCCGAGCTGCTGGAAAAGATGGAGCGGATCAAGGCTTACGGCAACATTCCGGCCCATATCCAGCAAAGCCAGATCGTCACGCAAGCCAAATGGACCCTCGCTGTCAACCGCTGGATCGAGGAGAACGAATGCGACGCCAGCGCCATCCAGTGCTGGCGCAGCCTGCAGGACAATTTCGGCTGTGCGACCTGTGTCACCATGTCGATGATGGGCGAGGAGCTGATGCCTTCCGCCTGCGAGGTCGACATCATGGGCGCCTTGTCGATGTATGCGCTGGCCCTGGCCTCGGGCGCGCCGCCCGCGATCCTCGACTGGAACAACAATTACGGTTACGAGCCCGATAAGTGTGTCGCCACCCATTGCGGCAACTTCCCGAAGTCCTTCATCGGCGACACGCCTGAAATCAGCGAACTGGACGTCCTGGGCGAAAGCATCGGGCGTTCCAAGTGCTTCGGCGCCGTCAAGGGCAAGGTCAAGGCCGGCCCGATGACCTATTTCCGCCTGTCTTCCGACGACCGGGCCGGGGCGCTGAAATGCTACCTCGGCGAGGGCGAGTTCACCGAGGATCCCTTCCCGATGGATGGCGGCATCGCGGTGACCAAGGTCGCCCGCCTGCGCGAGCTGATGCGGTTCGTCACCCAGAACGGCTTTGAACACCATGTCGCCATGGTGCGCGGCCATCACGCGGATGTGGTGGAAGAGGCGGTCACCCGCTACCTCGGCTACCCGAGCTATCGCCATGGCGGCACGCCAGAGCCGCGCCTGACCTGGCCCAACCGCTTTTAAGGACCCCGAGATGACCCTGCAGAACGACCCCGTCGCCCGGATCAAGGAAAAGGCGCTCTGGATGCGCCGGCGCGCCTTCAAGATGGTCTATGACGCGCAGCTCGGTCATCCGGGCGGCGACTTCTCTGCCATCGACGTAATGGCGACGCTGTATTTCGGCGTACTGAACTTTGACCCGACCCAGCCGAACTGGGCCGAGCGCGACCGTTTCATCATGTCCAAGGGCCATGCGACGGGGGCGCTTTACACCGTGCTGTGCGCGGCGGGGTATTTCCCGGAAGACTGGCTCGACACCTACATGCAGCCGCGGTCCCTGCTGAACGGCCACCCGAACCGCAACTATCTGCCGGGGGTGGAAACCAACACCGGCCCGCTCGGCCACGGCCTGCCGGTCGCGACGGGCATCGCGATTTCGGGGCAGATCACCGAGGCGACCTACCGCACCTTCGTGATCACCGGCGATGGCGAGATGCAGGAAGGCTCGAACTGGGAAGCCGCGATGACCGCCGGCAACCGGGGCCTGCGCAACCTGACCTGGATCGTTGACCGCAACCGCTTGCAGCAGGGCGCCGGGACGGAGGAGACCAACGGCCTCGACCCGCTCGACAAGAAGTTCGAGGCTTTCGGCTGGGATGTCGTGATGGTCGATGGCCATGACCATGCCGCCCTTCTGAAGGTGCTGGGCGCGGCACCTGGCGACAGGCCGCGCGCGGTGATCGCCAATACCGTCAAGGGCAAGGGCGTCTCTTTCATGGAAAACAAGGCGAGCTGGCACCATGGCGTGCCCAATGCCGAACAATTTGCCCTTGCGATGAAGGAACTTGTCTGATGGCGGCCCCCGCACCCCAAACCGAAGGCCTGTATGATTGCCGCGAGGCCTGGGTCTCGACGTTGGAGGCCCTGGCCGCCGAGGACGAGCGCATCGTGGCGGTGGTCAACGACTCGGTCGGATCGTCGAAACTGGGCGGTTTCCAGAAGAAATTCCCCAAGCGGCTGATCAATGTCGGCATTGCCGAGCAATGCATGGTCGGCGTCGGCGCTGGCCTCGCCAATGGCGGGCGCATCCCCTTCGTCTCGGCGGCGTCCTGCTTTCTGACCGGGCGTGCGCTGGAACAGGTCAAGGCCGATATCGTCTATACCGGCTTCAACGTGAAGCTGGTCGGCCAATCCTCGGGCGTGGCTTACGGCGAGCTTGGGCCGACCCACCATTCGATCGAGGATTTCGCCTGGCTCCGGGTTTTTCCCAAGCTGATCGTCATCGCCCCCGCCGACCCCTGGGAGACCGCCGAGTCGATCAAGTTTGCCGCCAGCCATGACGGTCCGGTCTATATCCGCCTGTCGCGGATGCCGGTGCCCGATCTGGCCCTGCCCAACCGCACCTTCCGCATGGGCCAGGCCGAGGTGGTCCGTCAAGGCCAGGACGTCACGCTCATCGCCTGCGGCACCACGGTGCATCTGGCGGCCGCGGCCTCCGATGCGCTTCTGGCCGAGGGTATTTCGGCCCGCGTCCTGAACATGGCCACGATCAACCCCCTGGACGAGGCCGCCGTCCTGGCCGCCGCCAGCGAAACCGGGGCGATTGTCACGGTCGAGGAAGCCTCGGTCCGCGGCGGGCTTGGCGGGGCGGTGGCGGAGCTGACCTCGGCCCACCAGCCGGTGCCGGTGGAGCGCGTGGGCTTCCCGGGCTTCGTTCCGACCGGTTCGGTCGACTGGCTGTTCCATGAATTCGGCCTCAGCGCCGAAGGCATCGCCGCTGCTGCCCACCGGGCCCTGAAACGCGTGGCGCGATAGGCGCCGGTCGTCGCGCTGCTAAGGCTTGGCGAAGGTCCCGCGCCACAGCTGGATGAAATGCGCCCGGCGCTGTTGGTCAAGACCGGCCAGCAGCACCGGCGACAGGGGGATGGGCCGCAGGTAGGATTCGCCATCCTCCGGGTCCAGCAGGCCATCCCCGCGCATCTCGGCGGCTTCCAGATAAAGGTGCTCCCGGGCCAAGGCATGGCGCCCCTCGGGCGACAGGAGGAAGTCGATCAGGACCCCCGCCACCGCCGGATGCGTGGCCCGCGACGGGATCAGCGCCGCGCGCGACAGGACGAGCGTGTAATCGGTGGGCGCCACGACGGCGATGTTCCGGTCCTGTTCGGCACGGGCAAAGGCATAAGAGCCGAGGATGTTATAGGCGATCAGGTATTTCCCGCTCGCCACACCGTCGATGATCTCCGCCGAACAGCAGGTCGTCACGGCATGGGCGCGCGAGAAGGCCTCGATCACGCTGCCGAAGGTGGTGGCCTGTTGCGCATCGGCAAAGGCGAAGAGATAGCCGAGCCCGGATTCCTCGATGTCATAGGTCGCAACGCGCCCGTCATAGCGGCTGGCCTGCGAGCGCAGCATGTCGATCAGCCCGAAGCGTGATTGCGGCACGTCCTGCGCCGGCACAAGGGCGCGGTTGTAGACGATGACGGCGGGTTCGCGGGTGATGCCAAACACCTCGTCGCGCCAGTTGAAGGCTGGCGGCAGGGCGTCCGTCGCGGCAGAGCGGTGGCTTTGCGCGCAGCCGTCGTTCACCAGCTTGACCTGCTGATCGACCGAGGAGCTGATCACCAGATCCGCCGCCTCGCCCTCGCCGGCGCAGGCGGCCACCGCGCGGTTGTAAAGGTCGTTGGATCCCCATTGTTCATAGTCGATCCAGACCTCGGGATGGTCGGCGGCGAAAAGCTGCAGCACCGGGTCGAACAGGGCAAGATCGGTCGTCCCGCGCACCAGAAGGTGCTGCGGCGCGGTTTGCGCACCGTAGCTGCGGTGCGCCTCGGGTGTGACCTCGGCCAGTGCGGCGGAGGGCAGGGCCAGCGCAAGGGAAAGGGCGAGCCACTTCATCCCGGGCCGGTCCCGACCAGCGGCAGCGTCAGCCGCGCCTCGAATTTGCCAGAAGCGGTCCGGGCAAAGGACATCTCTCCGTGATGGGCGCGGGCCACCGCATCGACGATGGACAGGCCAAGCCCGACCTTGGTGGCCGACACGCTGGTGCGACGGCGAAAGCGGCTGGCGGCATCCTGCCATTGCTCCACCGGCAGGCCGGGTCCGGCATCCTGTACCGCCAGCACGGCCATCGCGCCCTCGGCCCGCACATGGATCATCACCGGTGGGGCGCCATGGTGCAGCGCATTGGTGGCGAGGTTCTTGCAGGCTTCGACCAGCGAAAGGTGGTCGCCTTTGATCATCACGGCGTCCTCGGGCAGATCAAGGCGCAGGGCGGCATCGGGGGTGCGGGCCTCCTGGTCGATCTCCTCCACCCCCAGCATCGCGACCCGGCGCAGGTCGATCAGGTCGAGCGGCACCGCATCGGCGCGGTGGATGATCAGCGCCTGATTGAGCAACTGATCGGTCAACCGGCTGAGCGAGACGGCGCGACGGTTGATGCGCTGGGCGATGAGCTGCTGGCGGGCGGGATCGGTCTCGCCCAAGGCAAGTTCAGACTGGGCGCGGATCGCGGCGATCGGCGTGCGCAGCTGGTGCGAGGCATCGCCGATCATCCGCCGGGTTGCAGCGACCTGACGGTCGATCCGCGCCATGAAGCCATTGAGCGTGGCCACCAGCGTGTCGATCTCGCGCGGGACGGCCAGTTCCAGCGGCGTAAGGTCCGCCGGGGCCCGCACTGCCAAGGCCCGCTCGATCCGCCGCAGCGGGCCAAGGGCCGAGCGGACGGCAAAGACTGCAAGGCCCGACATCAGCACCCCCACCAGAGCGACCGCGATCAGGGCGGAGCGGGTGATTGACCGGGTCAGTTCGGCGCGCGCCCGGGTCGTCTGGCCCACCACGACCCGCACCGTCCCGGACAGCGAGCGTTCGGCAAAGCGGCGGTCCACCGCGGCAAAGCGCATCGCCTCGCCGGTGAAGCTGCCATCGCTGAAGGTCTGGTTCGGCGCAGGGCCGCGCAACCCGTCATAGCCGGTGATCAGCGTGCCATGCGGGCCATAGACCGCATAGACGATCCGGTCCTGCGGGGCGAGCGCCAGCAACTCGAAAGCCGCCACCGGGATGTCGATGTTGACCGCACCATCCTTCAGGGTCAGCGCCTCGGCGATCTGGTTGGCCGCACCGATCAGAAGCCGGTCATAGGATTGCCGCGCCGCGTTATGGCCATAGGCGATGGCCGCCAGCGCCACCGCCGCCCCGCCCGCCGCCAGAAGCAAGGTCAGCGCCACGGTCAGCCGCAAGGTGACCGAGGTCGCCCGGCGTGGCACCGCTTGCGCCATGTCAGCCATCGGTCACCATCTGATATCCGAGGCCGCGCAGGGTGCGGATCGTCACGCAGGACGCCTCGATCTTGCGGCGCAGGCGGGCGACATAGGTCTCGATCGTGTTGAGCCCGACCTCCTCCTCGTTGAAGCTGAACATCCTTGCGTAGATATGGTCCTTGGCCACGATCCGCCCGCGGTTGAGCAGCAGGATCTCGATCAGGCTGTATTCACGCCGCGTCAGGGCGACCGACTTGCCGGCGACGGTCAGTTCCTGCGTGGCGGAATCATAGGTGATGTCGCCGTAGGTCATGGCCGAACTCCGCTCTGGTCCGCCGCGGCGGACGAGGGCGCGGACCCGGGCATGCAGCTCGCCCAGGTCGAAGGGTTTGACCATGTAGTCGTCGGCGCCCAGATCCAGGGTGGCAATCCGGACCTCCACCTCGCTGCGGGCCGTCAGCATCAGAACCGGCACCGCCCGCCCGGCACGGCGGAGGCCGCGCAGCACCTCGGTCCCCTCGCCGTCGGGCAGCTGGATGTCGAGGATGGCAATGTCGTAATCCTGCGCCGCAAGGCTCGCCATCGCATCGGCCACCGTGCCCACGCAATCCACCGCATCGCCGCGCCGGCCAAAGCTTTCGACCACGGCGGTGGCCACGTCTTCGGTGTCCTCCACCAGAAGCATTCGCATGGCGACCGACCCTCCCAAGTCAGATGTGCAGATGGCCGACTATAGGCCTTGTGCCCGGGCTTGCAAACGCCACGACGGAGGCGCCCGGTCAACGGGCCGGCCCGGGTCGGGCCGAGCGCCGCTGCAGACAGATCGGGGTGATGACAGCTTCGTGACAGGAACGGGGAATAGGAAAGGGTCAGCGCTGGCCGGGGAGGAACCGTGGCCCGCGCCATCCATGACGTCAAATTCCTTGGGAGGACGACAATGACCTATCTGACGCTGCGCCGCGGGCTGGCGGCTCTGACCCTTGCCGCAGGCATGCTGGCCGCCCCGGCCTTTGCCTTTGAACCCGGACAATCCGAGTGCATCGCCCCGGCCAACGCCGGCGGCGGCTGGGATTTCACCTGCCGTCAGGTCGGCAAGACCATGCAGGACATGAAGCTGGTGCCCGGCACCATGCAGGTCACCAACCTCGCCGGCGGCGGCGGTGGCGTGGCCTTCGCCGAGGTCGTGGCCAAGCGCAACGCCGACAACAACCTGATCGTGGCCGCATCGACCGCAACGGCGACGCGGCTGGCGACCGGGGCCTTCCCGGGCAACACGATGGATCAGGTCCGTTGGGTTGGGGCCGTTGGCGCCGATTACGGCATCATCGCCGTGGCCAAGGACAGCCCGATCAACACCCTGCCGGAGCTGATGGCCAAGATCAAAGCCGACCCGACCTCGGTGTCGGTGGCCGGCGGTTCTGCCGTGGGCGGCTGGGACCATCTGAAGGTGCTGATCGCCGCCGAAAAGGCCGGCATCGACGACCTGCGCTCGATCAAATACGTGGCCTTCGAAGGCGGCGGCGAGGCTGTGACCCAGCTGCTGGCCGGTTCGGTCCAGGCCTTCACCGGTGACGCGTCGGAGGCCAAGGGCTTTGTCGACTCGGGCGATATCAAAGTGATCGCCGTGCTTTCGCCGGAGCGTCTGTCGGGCGATTTCGCCCAGTTCCCCACCGCCAAAGAGCAGGGCATTGACGCCATCGGCGCCAACTGGCGCGGCTTCTATGCCCCGGGCGGCATGTCGGACGAGGCCTTCGCCTATTGGCAGGATGCCGTGGCCAAGGTCTATGCCTCGGATGAATGGAAAGCCGTGATGGCGCAGAACGGTCTGGCCCCGGTCGAGGCGACCCCGGCGGAGTTCCAGGCCTATGTCGCGAACTCGATCGCCAGCATCCAGTCGATCTCCAAGGAAATCGGCCTGATCAAGTAATCCCGGCTGCGACGGATGGCGGGAGGCGCTTCTGGCGCCTTCCGTCTCTCACCTCATCCAGAATATCGAACCAGAAGGGACGCGCGATGTCAGATCGCATTTTCGGCGGCTTGGGCTTGCTGCTTGCCGTATTCTATATCTGGGCTGCCTCGACCATCGAGCTGAGCTTCATCTCCGATCCGGTCGGCCCCAAAGCCTTTCCCTATATCATCGGCGGCCTTTTCGCGCTGTCGAGCCTTGCAATCCTGCTGCGCCCGGATGCGCCGCCGGAATGGCCCTCGCTGACCCAGCTGGCCGAGATTGCTGCCGGCCTCGCCGTCATGGTGGCCTATGTCTACCTCTTGCCGGTGCTGGGCTTTCTCGTGACCACCGCAGTCGCCTCGGCCTATCTGAGCTGGCGTCTGGGCGCGTCACCGCTGGCCGCCGTGCTGGCGGGTCTTGCCACCTCGGGCGGGATCTATGTGGTTTTTCATCTGGTGCTCGGCCTCGGCCTTGCCACCGGGCCTTGGGGGGTCTGAGAGATGGACACGATCAACAACCTGATGCACGGCTTTGAAGTCGCCATCACCTTCCAGAACATCGGCCTGGCGCTGATCGGCTGCTTCCTTGGCACGATCATTGGCGCCCTGCCGGGGCTTGGCCCGTCGAATGGCGTGGCGATCCTGATGCCGCTGGCCTTCTCGCTTGGCCTCGGGCCGACGCCGGCGCTGATCCTGCTGACCTCGGTCTATTACGGCTGCATGTATGGCGGGCGGATCTCCTCCATCCTGTTGAACATCCCGGGCGATGAGCCTGCGGTGATGACCACGCTGGATGGCTATCCCATGGCCAAGGCGGGCCGGGCGGGTGAGGCGCTGGCGATTTCGGGCATCGCCTCCTTCATCGGGTCGTTCTTTGCCACCATCGGCCTGATGCTTCTGGCGCCGCAGCTGGTCAAGGTCGCGCTGCTCTTCGGCCCGGCGGAGTATTTTGCCCTCTTCGCGCTGGCTTTTGCGACACTGGGCGGCATCTCCTCAAGCAATCAGGCGAAATCGGCCTGGGCTGCGGCCTTTGGCCTTGGCATCGCGATGATCGGGGTCGATGGCCAGACCGGGGTGCCGCGCTTCTCCTTCGGCATGGTGCATCTTTACGACGGCATCAACTTTCTGGTGGCCATCGTCGGCCTTTTCGCCTTGTCCGAGGTTCTGATCTTTCTGGAGCACAGCGGCGGCACCTCGGCCAAGGCGCGCGCGGCGCAAAAGTCGCGCCCGCCGATCGCCATCGGTCGCCCGGTCGCATCTTTCAGCTTGATCCGCCATTGCACCCCCGCGATGGCCCGGGGAACGGTGATCGGCTTCCTCGCCGGCGTTCTGCCCGGGGCAGGGGCCTCGCTCGGCTCCTTCATGGCCTATGCGGCGGAAAAGCAGATCAACAACAAGGGCAATACCTTCGGCAAGGGTGACCCGCGTGGGGTGGCTGCGCCCGAGGCGGGCAACAATGCGGCGGCCGGTGGTGCGCTGGTGCCGATGCTGGCCCTGGGCGTGCCCGGATCGGGGACGACGGCGGTGCTGCTGGCGGTGCTTTTGTCGCTGAACGTGACGCCGGGGCCGTTGCTCTTCACCAAGAACCCCGACATCGTCTGGGGCCTGATCGCCGCCCTTTTCATCGCCAACGTGATGCTTCTGGCGCTGAACCTACCTCTGGTCGGCATTTTTGCCCGGGTACTGCTGATCCCCTCCCGCTATCTGATGCCGATGGTGGCCATGGTTTCCTTCGTCGGCATCTATGGCGTGTCGGGTTCGACCTTCGACCTTCTGGTCATGGTGCTGTTCGGCGTGATCGGCTGGGGCCTGCGCAAGCTGGATGTGCCCCTGGTCCCGATCATCATGGGCATCCTTCTGGGCAACCTGATGGAGGCCAACCTGCGCCGGGCGATGACCATCTCGGATGGCGACTGGCTGGCACTGGTCCACTCGCCGCTGTCGATCGGGCTGTGGCTTTTCGCGGCCTTCGGCTTCGTGCTGCCGATCATCGTGGGCCGCAGGCTCAAGGCCCAGATCGACGAGGCCAAAGAAGTGGCCCGCGACGTCGCGCTCTGAAAAACCCCGTTTGCCGGCACGTTCCGGCAAACGGACCCACCCCCGGGCGATCACGGAAATTCAGCAAGCAGGCTGGCGATCCTGCGGGTTTGACGCCATAAAGACCGGCGAGGATGCGGCAGGGTCCGCATCGCCGCCCGTGCCGGGCGGGCAAGTCCGAAACGGAAGAGGCCGGTTCATGTCGCAATTTCTGGAAGATTTCATCGCCACCAGCGCCGCTGTCCGGGTCCGCTTCGGCGCCGGAGTGCGCTATCGTCTGGCCGAGGAACTGGACGCGCTGGGCCTGTCGCGCGCGCTGATCCTGACCACGCCGGGCCAGGCCGCCAAGGGGGCGGAGTTTGCGGCCCTTCTGGGTGCGAAATCGGTGGGGGTCTGCAGCCGGGCCACGATGCACGCGCCGGTCGATGTCTCCGAAGAGGCGACCGCCATCGCGCGCGACCTCGGGGCCGATTGTCTGGTGGCCATCGGTGGCGGCTCGACCATCGGTCTTGGCAAGGCCATTTCCCTGCGCACCGACCTGCCGCAGATCGTGGTGCCCACGACCTATGCCGGATCCGAGGCCACCGCGATCCTCGGCCAGACCGAGGCCGGGCGCAAGACCACCACCTCCTCGCCGAAAATCCAGCCCGAGGTCATCCTTTACGACGCCGAACTGGTGCGCAGCCTGCCGGTCGGCATGACGGTGTCGAGCGCGATGAACGCCATGGCCCATGCGGTCGAGGGGCTTTATGCGCAAAACCGCTCGCCGATCTCGACCCTGATGGCGCTGGAGGGGTTGCGCGCCTTCAAATCCGCCCTGCCCGCCGTTCTGGCCGATCCGCAGGATCTGAAGGCCCGGGGCGAGACCCTCTACGGCGCCTGGCTTTGCGGCACCGTGCTGGGGCAGGTCGGCATGGCCTTGCACCACAAGCTCTGCCACACGCTGGGCGGCTCCTTCGATCTGCCGCATGCCGAAACCCATGCCATCATGCTTCCGCATTCCGCCGGCTTCAATGCCGTGGCCGTGCCCGAGCTTCTGGCCCCGGTCAGCGCCATCCTCGACGGCCCCTCGCCTGGCCTTGCGCTCTACCACTTCGCGCAACAGATGGGCGCGCCCCTGGCCTTGCGCGACCTTGGTCTGACCGAACCCGACCTCGACCGCGCCGCCGAGATTGCCACACAAAACCCCTATTGGAACCCGCGCCCCATCGAACGCGCCCCCCTGCGCACGCTGTTGCAAGAGGCCTGGGAGGGCGCGCCGCCTCCGCTCTGATCCCGGTTCCTGCCCTTATCAGGGCAAACCATTCCCTTTTTTGCCCTGAACCGGCGCGCCGGTCTTTGCAGCCCCCGAGTCCGCCCGCCATAAAAGGGGGCCGGACCCTGCGTCCGGCCGGGCCAAAAGGATAGAAGATGCCGGATTTCAGCAAAGGGGCGGCCTTTCTTGACGGCGCCTATATGCCGATCGCCGAGGCGAGGATTCCCGTCACCCATTTCGCTTATCGCCGGTCCGATGTGACCTATGATGTTGTGGGCGTCTGGGAGGGCAACTTCTTCCGGCTCGACGACCACATCCGCCGCTTTCGCGCCTCGATGAACCGGCTGCGGATGGTGCCGCAGGAAAGCGACGACGACATCCGCCGGATCCTCAACCGGATCGTGGCGCTCTCCGGCCTCAAATCCTCCTATGTCGCGATGGATTGCCTGCGCGCCAGCCCACCGCCCGGCAGCCCGCGCCATTCCGCCTTTGCCCGCAGCTATCTGTCCTGCTTTGCCGTGCCCTGGGTTTCGATCGTCACCCCCGAGCAATACGAGCGTGGCCTGCATGTGATCATCCCCAAGGTGCGCCGCATCGCGCCCGAAAGCTTCGACCCCCGCGTGAAGAACTTCCACTGGGGCGACCTGACCGAGGGCCAGTTCGAGGCGCTGGATGCCGGGGCCGATACCGCCGTTCTGCTGGACGCCGAGGGCAACATCACCGAAGGCCCGGGCTTCAACATCTTCTCGATCACCGATGGTGTGGTGGCGACCCCGCGGCGCGGCGCGCTGGAGGGCGTGACGCGCCTGTCGGTGATGGAGCTTTGCGCGGAGCTTGACCTGAAGCTCGAGGTGCGCGACATCCCGGCCGAAGAGTTCCGCCAGGCCGACGAGATCTTTGCCTGCACCACGGCGGGCGGCATCATGCCGGCCTCGCGGATCGACGGGCGGATCATGGGCAACGACCGCCCGGGGCCGATCACGACCCGGCTCAAGGACCTCTTCTGGGCCAAGCGCGCCGCAGGTTGGCACGCGACCCCCGTCGACTACACCGACATCTGACCGCTGGAGGCGACCATGACCGCAGATCCCCGCAAAGTGCCCTATGCCCTGCCGCAGCCCTATGGGATGCAGCCCGATATCATCATCCCCGGTGCGCTGGATCTGGATTGCGACGAGGCCCTCTGGGTGCCGCAATCGCCCGACGTCTCCTTCCGCCCGCTTCTGTTCAACGTGACGGCGGGCTATTACGTCAACCTCCTGAGGGTGCGGCGTGCGGGCGTCCTGTCGCGCCACCGCCACAACGGCGCGGTGCAGGCTTTCGTCCTGCGGGGCCGCTGGTTTTACCTGGAGCATGACTGGGTGGCCGAACCCGGTTCCTTCGTCTTCGAACCCCCGGGCGAAACGCATACTCTGGTGGTCCCCGAGGATGTCACCGAAATGATTACTCTTTTTCACGTCACCGGCGGTTATGTCTATGTCTCCCCCGACGGAGTGGCCGAGGGCTATGAGGACGTTTTCACCAAGCTGGAACTGACCCGGCGCCACTACCTGGCCAAGGGACTGGGCGAGGCCGCCGTGCAGGCCCTGATGCGCTAAGTCCAGCAGGGCATTCAGCTGGCGCGGGTGGCGAAATCTTAAGACTTGGGAGGTTAAGGTGGTCTCGCCTTCGATCTTTCAGGACAGACCATGTTTCGAACCCTGCCGATTAAACTGCATCTTGTCGTTTCAGGCGTGATCTCGATCGTCGCCGTCATACTTACGGCCTGCGTCGGCCTCTGGGGGATGATCGACGCCGGGCAGGGTCTGGAAAAAGAGATTCTCGCCACCTCCGCGATCCATCTGCAGATGTCTGCCGACATGATGCACGAGGGGATCGAGGCCGATGTGCTTCATGCCCTCCTGCTCGGCCCCACCGCCCTGCCCGAAGACCGCGCCGGCCTTGTGCAAAAGACGGGTGAGGATATCGCGGCCATCCGCAGCGCGATCGGCAAGCTTGCGGAATTGCCTTTGCCGGAGGATTTGCGGGCCCAAGTCAAGGCCGCTGGCCCCGTGGTCGAGGATTATGTGACCACGGCTGCGGCCCTCAGCACCCTGGCGCTGCGCGATCAGGCGGCGGGCCTTGCTGGCCTGTCGAATTTCATGGTGAAATTCGAAGCGCTGGAAACGCGGATGGCCAAGCTTGGTGCCGCGATCGAGGGCCTTGGCGAAGCAACCTCGCGCGGGGCGCAGCGGACGGATCGGTGGCTGATCATCGCGCTGATCGCGGTGTCGGCTGCGACGGTCATCACCGTGATTCTCAACGCGCGCAAGGTGACCAACAGCATCTCCAGGCCAATTGAGCGGCTGCGCGGCGCGCTGCGCGAGGTGGCACAGGGTGATTTCGACGTCCGCATCGGCAAGATCACCCGTAATGACGACATCGGCGCGATCGCCCGCGATATTGACCTTGTGTCCGACCGGATCAAACTGGCCCTGGATGAACAGGTGGCACTGCGCCAGCAAAGCGACCGGGTGATCAAATTGGTCAGTGCTGGCCTGCGCAACCTTTCGGCGGGCAATCTCAGCCAGCAGATCGAAGAGGTTTTTGCCGCCAATTACGAACCCCTGCGTCAGGACTTCAACGATACGGTGCAACGTCTGAGCGGTCTGATCGCCCAGGTCGTCTCCGCCAGCGAGAGCATCCGCGCCCGTTCGAGCGAGATCAGCCGCGCTTCCGAAGACCTTGCCGCCCGCACCGAAACCCAGGCCGCCACCCTGGAAGAGACCGCTGCCGCGTTGGAGCAGATGACCGCCAACGTCAATTCCGCCGCCGCCAGCGCCAAGGAGGTCGAGGCCGTGGTGGTCAAGGCGCGCCATGATGTCGAGCAAAGCGGCAAGGTGGTCGAAGGCGCGGTCTCGGCGATGAACGAGATCGAATCCTCCTCGGCCCAGATCAGCCAGATCATCGGGGTGATCGACGACATCGCTTTCCAGACCAACCTTCTGGCGCTGAACGCCGGGGTGGAGGCCGCTCGGGCTGGCGATGCCGGACGCGGTTTCGCCGTGGTCGCCTCAGAAGTGCGGGCACTGGCGCAGCGCTCCTCGCTGGCGGCGAAGGAGATCAAGTCCCTGATCAGCGCCAGTTCCCAGCATGTGCAATCGGGGGTCCAGCAGGTGGATGGCGCCGGCAAGGCGCTGGCCGTTGTGGTCAGCCAGGTGGCGCAGATCTCGAAGCTGGTGTCCAACATGGCCAGCGGATCGTTGCAACAGGCGCATGGGTTGAACGAGATCAACATTGGTGTGGCCCAACTCGATCAGGTCACCCAGCACAATGCCGCCATGGTCGAACAATCCGGCGCCGCCACCCAGGCGCTGAGCCAGGAGGCCGTGGGGATGAGCACTCTGGTCGGTCAGTTCAGCATTTTGCCCGGCACAGGACCGAAGGCCGCCGCTCCAGGGGGCCGCGCGGCGGGGCGGCTGGCCCAGCCCGGCTATGCCGCAGAAGAGGCGGATGATTTTGGTGCAGACCACGGTTTTGCCCTGTCGGCCTGACCGGCGCACAGGGAATGCTGCGGGTCCGCGCCGCGCTTCAGATCGCGAGGATCATGTCGCGATGCGGAATGCCGGCGTCGTCATAGACATCGCCCACAGGTTCAAAGCCCAAAGCCGCGTAAAAGCCCAAGGCATGGGTCTGCGCGCCGAGTTTGACGCGGCGCAGGCCCGGGATCTCGCGAAAGCGGGCGATGGACGCACGGATCAGCGCCGCGCCGATGCCGCGTCCCCGAGCGGCGGGCAGCACGCAAACCCGCCCGATCTTGCCCATCTCGCCCGACATCAGCAGACGCGCCGACCCGATTGCCTGCCCTTCCGCAAGTGCCAGAAGATGGATCGCCGCGCCGTCCTGATCATCCAGCTCATCCGCCTCGCTGACGCCTTGCTCTTCGATGAAGACCCGCCGCCGCAAAGCCCGGCAGAGGGCGATATCGGTGGTCTCCACGATCTCGACCGTCATGCGAAATAATCGCGCAGGATGCGGGTGTAGATCGCCTTGAGCTTGACGATCTGGGCGACCTCGACCCGTTCATCCACCTGATGCATGGTCTTGCCGACCAAGCCAAACTCCACCACCGGGCAGTGATCCTTGACGAAACGCGCATCCGAGGTGCCGCCCGAGGTCGAAGGCTCGGGCACAAGCCCGGTCTCTGCCGTCACCGCCCCCGCCACAAGCGCCGTAAAAGGCCCCGGCGCGGTCAGGAAGCTTTCGCCCGAGATCGAGACGCGCACCCCGATCACAACCCCGGTTTCGGCCTCGACCGCCTTGGCCTGGGTCTGCAGCCATTCGGTGATGCTGGCGCCTGTATGCGCATCGTTGAAGCGGATGTTGACGGTGGCGGAACCCTTGGCCGGGATCACATTGGTCGCCGGATTGCCGCAGTCGATGGTGGTGATCGCCAGGGTCGAGGCATCGAAATGCGCGGTGCCGCGGTCCAGCGGTTCGGCTTCCAGCCGGGTCATCAGGCGGACCAGCGCGCTCATCGGGTTCTTGGCGCGGTGCGGATAGGCCGAATGGCCCTGCACGCCCTGCGCCGTGAACCAGGCAGTCAGCGAACCGCGCCGGCCGATTTTCATCATGTCGCCCAAGGTGTTGGGGCAGGTCGGCTCCCCCACGAGGCAATGCGACATCTTCTCGCCCTGCTTGCCCATCCAACCCAGCAAGGCCACCGTGCCATCGACCGAGGGGCCCTCCTCGTCGCCGGTGATGGTCAGGATCACGGCGCCGTCGGGCGGGGTCTGGCGGACGAAATCCACCGCCGCCGCCGCAAAGGCCGCCACGCCGGATTTCATGTCCGTCGCCCCGCGCCCATACATCCAGCCATCAACCTGTGCGGCCCCGAAAGGGTCCTGCGTCCAGGCCGCACGGTCACCGATCGGGACCACATCGACATGGCCGTTGAAGCCGAAACTCCGGTTGGCGCCCTTGTGCCCCCAGCGCGCGAAAAGGTTGGCAACGCCGCCACGATCGACCCGGTGGCATTCAAAACCGGCGCTGGTCAGAAGGTCGGTCAGCACGGCCATCGTGCCGCCCTCCTCGGGCGTGACCGAGGGGCAGCGGATCAGCGCGGCGGTCAGGGCAACGGCGTCGGTTTCGGCAGCAAGATCTTGCATGGCAGGCTCCTTGGGCAGGCCCAAGACCTACCCCCCCGGCGCCGCTGCCGCAACCCGGATGGCGTGACAAGCGCAGGGCGCGTCCTGCGGCATCCCGGGCAGCAGGGACATCCGTGGAACGTTCAATTCCTTGATATCAAAAGATGTGGAAGGGGAGGTGGGAGGGCGCCATCCGGGCCGCGCTGTCGCACGGTTCCCGGGCCAACGGCGACTTTGTGCCGAGATCTATCGCCGGCCGATGGGCACTGCTTTTGATCGGAGGTGAGCGATTGAGCTCCAAGAAGCGCCTTGAAAGATTTCATCTATATGTGTCAGATGTTTCTACAAACCCATGGCTGTTGTTTGGAATCAAATGATTTTTCGCCATGCGCCGGTCCGTTCCGGAGACCAGGCTGGGTGAACGAAACGGAACTTGAAGAAAGTCGTTTATGATGCATTGCACTATTGTCGGTACGTCGAACAGCCTCATGAAGGTCGGGTATGTTCCCTTCCTCTCCAGAATAGCGAAGTTCGATTCCATCAAAAACCTTTCCATTGGCGGAACGCCGAACATCCTGCTGCCTTACATGCTGTGTCAGAACGACTTCACCGGTTGCGACATCGTGATCATCGACACAAGCGTAAATGATACTTGGGCTATACGGTCAGGAAAAATTTCCAGGTCGCAGGTGTCAAGATATCTGGAGGATGCCATAAAGTATCTTCTCGATCTCGGTGTCGTTCCGGTGCTGCTTGTCATGCCGACCGATGTCGATCCGGAAGATTTCGAGCCGGTCAGGGCAATTGTCTATTCCCTTGCGGAAAAGCATGATGCCATTCTCGTTGACGGATACCCTATTCTGAATGCCGTCAGGAATGCGCTTGGATGCGAGACAAAAGGACTGTTTCTTGATGAAGGGCACGTCGTCCCTGCCGTTTCGGGCATGATCGCCGGTCGGTTGAACAGCGCAATCCGGAAACGCCTGTCGGAACCCCAAGTGCCCAAGGCCCGCGCCGCGGCCCGTGACTTTGGCTACGAATACTTCTCCGCGGCATCGACGAGCCCGCAGCCTGTGCACCGCCGCAGTTCCTTGTTTGAAAGGTGCTATGCGCGGATCGACGAAGATCATGGTTTCAGCGTCGTCTTTCCGGCGCCGAGAGAAGTGATCGGATTTGCGATGAACATTCCGGCCTGCTCGGCCATCGTGGAAATCCTCATTGACAGAACCGAGCGCAAGTATTTCGATTTCCGTTTCTCAGGCGTTGCTGAGAACCAGAAACTTCCATTTCAGCACGGTCTGGCCACTAACCCAATTCCGTTCACGGCGACCAGCCTCGACATCCGAGTCTGCAGTCCGTCGGAAACTCCGGACCAGGTCATCCCGTTGAGCCACGCCAATAACAGCAGAGATAATATGGGTGTCGCGGAAATTGAAGGCCTCATCCTGGGAACGACGGGGACAGCGACGGCAGAGCCGCAGCACTCGAATGATTTCGATCCACAAGTTTGCACCCTGACGGACGAGGAACTCATCATCGTACAACTCATCTCTGTTCAACGCGATGTGCAGAAATTGACCAATACGGGGCGGAACTTTCTGCAGGTGTTTAATCGCCAGCGCAATTTCGGAACCGATCAAAAGGCGGATCTCTTGCGCGATATCGGCCGGCTGCTGTTGGACGCCGGGGATCCGGCGGAGGCCCGGCGCGCGCTTACGTTGGCACTTGCTGATCGTCCGAACGGGGCCTACATCGCGGGTCTGCTGGAGCAGGCCAAGTCTGCTCAGACCTGATGTTGCGACCGTCGAGCTGTGACCCTGGGGGCGAGGCCTAGTCGTAGAAGGGCGTCATCTGGGCCACGATGACCGAGTTTTCCTTCAGCGCGCGCTCCATCAGCTCCAGCTCGTCCTCGGCGATCTCGTCGCCATTGGCCTTGCGTTCGTCCAGCGTGCCGTAGCCGGACACGTCCAGCGGCGCGAGGTCGGCCTGTTTCAGGATCGCCACAGTCTCGCGCACCGCTTCGGCCTCGTCCACGCCGGAGGCATAGATGACCAGCCCGGCGCCGGTTGCCTTGGCGGGCAGCCCGTCGCCGGTCTTGCGACCGACCTCGACCAGAAGGGTGAAGACCTGCTGCTTGCGTTTCGGCTTGGCTTCGCCGTCTTCGGGATCGATGATGTCGGTCATAGCAGGCTCCTGCCCGTGTCGCGGCAAGGGACGCAAGCCGCGCGGATTATGTGCTGGCGCTCAGTCGCGCAACAGCTCGTTGATCGAGGTTTTCGAGCGGGTCTGCGCATCGACGCGCTTCACGATCACGGCGCAGTAGAGGTTGATCCCGTTCTTCGACGGCATCGAGCCTGCCACCACGACCGAGCCTGCGGGCACCTCGCCGTACATCACGGCGCCGGTTTCACGGTCGACGATCTTCGTGGACTGGCCGATGAAAACCCCCATGCCCAGGACCGAGCCTTCGCGGATTATGCAGCCTTCGACCACTTCTGACCGCGCACCGATGAAGCAATTGTCCTCGATGATCGTGGGGCCGGCCTGCATCGGTTCCAGCACGCCACCGATGCCAACGCCGCCCGAGAGGTGGACGTTCTTGCCGATCTGCGCGCAAGAGCCGACCGTGGCCCAGCCATCGACCATGGAGCCTTCATCGACGAAGGCGCCGATGTTCACGAAGGACGGCATCAGCACCACGTTTTTGGCGATATAGGCCGAACGCCGCACGATCGAGCCGGGCACGGCGCGGAAGCCCGCGGCGCGCCACTGGTTCTCGCCCCAGCCCTCGAACTTCGAGGGCACCTTGTCCCACCAGGTCGACTGGCCGTTGCCGCCGCCGATGACGCCCATGTCGTTCAGCCGGAAGGACAGAAGCACCGCCTTCTTGGCCCATTGGTTGACGTGCCAGTCGTTTCCGCGCTTTTCGGCCACGCGCAGGGTGCCCTTGTCCAGAGCCTCCAGCGTCGCCTCGATGGCGTCGCGGGTCTCGCCCTTGGTGGCGGTCGAGATGCCGTCGCGGGCTTCCCAGGCGGCTTCGATGGCGGATTCAAGGCTTGCGTAGGACATGGCGCGCTCCTGCGGCAGAAGGGTTTGGGCGGCTATAGACGGATGAGGCGCGCCTTGCAATCATATGGGGGCAATCACATCGGGGGCAATTTCAGGGGGGGGGCGATCAGCCGGAGGGCAGGTCGTCCAGCACCCGGGCCAAGGTGCGCAGCATCACGTCGCGAAAGCCGGGGTTGGAGCGGCGGTAATAGGGGATCGCCGCCACCGCCTTGGCGAAGGCCAGCGCGCGGCCGCGGGCCCAGGCCTCGGGCGTGGGGGCGAGGGCGGCGCGGAACACCGCCCGCGCCGGGGCGTCGAACAGGGTCCAGGCGATCATCAGGTCCATCGCCGGATCGCCGAGGCCAAGGTTGCCCCAGTCGATCACCCCGGTCAGCTGCCGACGCAGCGCCAGCAGGTTCAGCGCGTGCATGTCGCCATGGACCCAGACTTTCGGCCCTTCGTAGACGGGCAGGCGGCGCATGATCTTGGTCGCCTTGACCAGCACCAGAGGATCGGCCTCGCCCTGGAACTGTCCGATGAAATGGCCAAGGCCGGCCAGCCGCAGGTCCAGCCGGTCAGCATCGCCCCGATGCGGCGCCCCTTCCGGCGCGGGCTGGGCCTGCAGCGCTTCCAGAAAACCGGCCAGCGTCCGCGCCGCCGCCTCCTGATCCAGCGGCCCGGCAAAGGCTGCATGGCCCGGCAGCCAGGGCAGCACGGTCCAGCGGAAGGGATAGCCCTCGCCCGGCAGGCCAAAGCGCAGGGTCAGGGGCACGCTGAGCGGCAGGTTCGACGACAGGCGGGGCAGCCATTGCGCCTGGGTGGAGATCTGCGCCTCGGCATGGGGCAGGCGGGGAAAGCGGGCGACAAAATCGCTGCCCATCCGGAACAGGACATTGTCCGTTCCGCTTTGCCCCGCCCGTCTGAGTGGGGCCTGCGCCAGTTCGGGCATCTGGGCGGCCAGAAGGGCGCGCGCCGTGGCGGCGGTCACTTCGTGCTGGTTGCTGTGCATCTGCCCGCCTTTCCCGCTGTCGCAGCCCCGACCGCAACGCCTGTGCCTTCCACAATCCGCAGGCAGGCTATAGGTGTAGGCCCTGTTGAACAACCCGAAGGCTGCCCATGTCCGACACTCCGCGCCTGCATCCGCTTCGTGATTCCGTCCAGGACGTGGCGGCGACCAACCGCATCCCCGACACGCCGCAGACCCGCTCGCCCTCCTATCGGCTGGCCTTTGCCGATCCGGAGTTTCTGACC
The DNA here is from genome assembly GCF_056403335.1 of Rhodobacter sp. P2_H5. Taxonomy (NCBI): domain Bacteria; kingdom Pseudomonadati; phylum Pseudomonadota; class Alphaproteobacteria; order Rhodobacterales; genus Rhodobacter; species Rhodobacter sp. P2_H5. The sequence goes on from NZ_JBFUFS010000002.1 coordinate 225,172, forward strand.
CGCGAAGAACTGCGCCCGGTGCGCCTGCAGCTGGAGCTGTTGAAGGTCCAGATGGTGCTGGAGGAGAAGGGCGTCCGCTCGACGGTGGTGCTGTTCGGCGGCGCACGGATTCCCGCACCGGAGCGGGCGAGCACGGCAAAGGTGCCGGGGCTCGCAGCACTTTCTCCCTATTACGAGGAGGCGCGCCGCTTTGCCCATGCGGTGACCGTGCGCAGCCTGCAGACCTATGGCCGCGACTGGGTGATCTGCACCGGCGGCGGCCCGGGCGTGATGGAGGCGGGCAACCGCGGCGCACAAGAGGCCGGTGGCCAGTCGATCGGGCTCAACATCGTGCTGCCGCATGAACAGGCGCCCAATCCTTACGTGACGCCGGAGTTCTCCTTCAACTTCCACTATTTCGCGATCCGCAAGATGCATTTCCTGATGCGGGCGGCAGCGATCTGCGTCTTCCCCGGCGGCTTTGGCACCCTGGACGAGATGTTCGAGGCGCTGACCCTGATCCAGACCGGACGGATGAAGCGCGTGCCCTTCCTGCTCTTCGGTCGCGCCTTCTGGGAGAAGGTGATCAACTGGCAGGCCCTGGCCGAGGCCGGCACGATCAACGCGGCCGATCTTGACCTCTTCACCTTTGTCGAAACGGCGGAGGAGGCCTTGGCCGCTCTGGGCGATCTGCCGCCCGAATAAGGCGCAACGGTGGTTGGTAGGATGGGCAATATGCCCATCTTCCAGGGCCTTACAGCCCCAGCCGCGCGAAAGCCGCGTCCAAAGCGCTCCAATCGGCGATCCGCAGCCGGACCACCAGGGTCAGAACCTGGGTGCGGAAGTGCCGGGGCAGGCGGACCGCGTCCTTTTCTGTGGTGACGAGCTGCGCCCCGCGCGCCATGGCCTCCAGCTCCAGCCGGCGGATCAGCGCCTCGGTCAGGGGCTGGTGATCGTCCAGCGCCACCTGGCGCAGGATCTCGGCTCCTTCGCCGCGTAGGGTGGCAAAGAACTTTCCCGGATTGGCGATGCCGGCAAAGGCGATGACGCGGGCGCCTTTCCACTGCATCCCCATCTGCAAGGGTTCGACCATGCCAGTCAGATGCGGCACACTCAGCCCGTCCCAGCGCGCGGCAAAGCCGGCCTGCGCGGCAGGATCGCCCAACGACAACAGGAAATCCGCCCGTTTCAGCCCTGCCGCCACCGGCTCGCGCAGGGGACCGGCGGGCAGGCATAGCCCATTGCCAAAGCCCTGCGCCGCATCGACGACGACGATCGACAGATCCTTGGCCAGCGCCGGGTTCTGGAACCCGTCGTCCATCAGCAAGACCGTGGCGCCGCCCGCCACCGCGAGCCTGGCCGCCGCAGCGCGGTCGCGGCCGATGAAGGTCGGCGCGAAGGCTGACAGCAGCAAGGGCTCGTCGCCGACCTCCGCCGCCTTGTGCCGCGTCTCGATCACCTGGACCGGGCCTTCCAGGCTGCCGCCATAGCCGCGGCTGACCACGGCGACCCTGGCGCCGCGGGCGGTCAGTCGCTCGATCAGGGCGATGGCGGTGGGGGTCTTGCCGGTGCCGCCGACATTGAGGTTGCCGATGCAGATCACCGGCACCGGGGCGCGGTAGGCCGGCGCCTCGGCCACCCGCCGCGCCGTGGCGCCGGCGTAGACCCAGCCGAGCGGCGCCAGCAGCCGCGCGGCCAGGCCGGGGCTTTCAGGCGCATTCATCCAGAAGGCGGGCGGGCGCATCAGGCGGTGCCGTCCAGAATGTCGCGCACCAGATCCATGATCCGCGCCGTCACATCCGCCCCATCCGAGGCGATGGCCCAGGCCGCCTGCGCCTGCCGCGCTGCACGGTCGGGCGACAGAAGATCGCCGAGCGCCTGACCCAGATCGGCCCCCGATCCCACCATCCGCGCCGCCCGCACCGCGCCCAGCCGCCCGTACACCGCGCCGAAATCGCCCGAGCGCGGTCCGTAGAGGATCGCCGACCCCATCGCCGCCGCCTCCATCGGGTTGCGCACACAGCCCGCCCCTTCCAGACTGCCGCCGAGGAAGGTGATCGGCGCCAGCCGGTACCACAGGCCATATTCGGCGCCGCCTTCGACGATATAGACCTCTGTTTCAGTCTCGGGTTCTTCCTCGGACTGGCGGCAGGCGACGCGCCAGCCCTCGGTTTCTTCCATCTGGCGGGCCAGCGCGTCGGCGCGGGCGGGGTCCTGCGGGGCGAGGATCAGCAACAGCCGGTGGGCCAGCTTCAGCGTCTCGCGGTGGGCGGCGATGATGGCGGCTTCTTCGGACTGGGCAACCTCGGCGGCCAGCCAGACCGGGCGCGTGGCCAGACCCTGCGCCAGGGCCGCGCGGTCCGATTCGACATAGGGCAGCGCGGCGCTGGCCACTTCCATCCGCCCGGTCACCAACAACCGTTCCGGATCGGCGCCGGCGCGGCGCAGCGCACGTCCGGCGCTGTCATCGACCGCAAGGATCAGCCGGAATTGCGCCAGGGCAGCGCGGATCAGGCCGGGATACCAGCCCTCGCGCCCCGGCATCAGATGCGGCGCGCGGGCCTCGACCATGATCAGGGGCAGCTTGCGCTGGGCGGCCTCGTGCAGCAGGGCCGGGCGCAATTCCCCCTCGGCCATCACGCCCAGATCGGGGCGCCAATGGTCAAGGAAAGCCTGCACCCGGCGCGGAAAGTCCAGGGGCGCGGGCAGCAGGATCGTCTCGGGGGGCAGCCTGATCGCGGCGGTGGGGCGGGCAAGCGCGGCGGCCAGATCCTCCGGCAGGGTCAGCACGACGCTGACCCCGTCGTCCTCGATCAGCTTGCGGGCCAGTTCCGCCATCCCGCCCAGACTGTCCAGCCCTGGCACATGCAGCCACACGAGGCTGCCCGCCGGCCGGGGCGGCGGCACGGGGGCAAGCTCGTCCACCGGGCGCGCGGCGAGGTTATAGAGGGTCAGACCGATGGAATAGGCCATGGGGCCGTGGATACTCGGCTAAAGGTTCTGAGGCCGTCTTACGCTGTCATCGGCTCGGAGGTCGAGCTTTTCTCGTTCGACTCTTCGCGCAGGCGGTGCAGGTTGGCGATGAAATAGCGCATGTGGGCATTGTCCACGGTGCGCTGCGCCTCGGCCTTCCAGGCCAGATAGGCGCTTTCGTAGTCCGGATAGATGCCGACCATGTGGATGGCCGAAACATCGGCAAAGACGTTCTTTTCGGGCGAGACAAGCTCGCCGCCGAAGACCAGGTGAAGACGCTGCGACATGGGGGCCTCTTGGGTTGGTGGCAACAGGGATCGCGTCCGGCAAGGGATGGTTCGCCGTCCAGCGCCAGCCGGGGGCCGCTTCTGGAACCGCTTCAAGACAATCCTGCACCGGGCCGCGATTTTCTGCGATCGCCTGCCGCCTCCTGTCGCAAATTTCAGCCAAAACCGCAAGACGGCCCGCATTGGGGGTCACGCAACGAAACCCCGGCCACGGGTGGAGGATTCGCGACGCGACCTCCGATGCCCCCTATACAGACGGGGGCTTTGCCTGTAAGGGCTGGCGGTCGGCCCAAGGGTTCCAGGGTGCACGAACGGCAGGGAGGCCGGTGCACTATAGGGAATAGAGGTGCCGCACGACTGGTACTTCACGGGCGAAACGCCCCCTTTTTGGAACAGACATGACCAATATCTCCATCGCTGCGCCCCTGGCGCAGGCTTTGGCGTCGAAGGGCTATGAAGCCCTCACGCCGGTTCAAGACGCCATGCTGGCGGAAAACGTCGCAGGGCGCGACCTTCTGGTGTCCGCCCAGACCGGCTCGGGCAAGACCGTGGCCTTTGGCCTTGCGATTGCGCCGGAACTGCTGGCCGGTTCGGACAAGCTCCTCTATGCCGACGTGCCGATGGCCCTGATCATCGCACCGACCCGCGAACTGGCCCTGCAAGTGGCGCGCGAGTTTGAATGGCTTTACGAAGCTGCGGCCGTCAAGGTTGCCACCTGTGTGGGCGGCATGGATTACCGCACCGAAAAGCGCGTGCTTGACCGTGGCGCCCATGTCGTCGTCGGCACCCCGGGCCGTCTGCGCGACCATATCGAGCGCGGCTCGCTCAAGCTGGAACAGATCAGCGCCGTGGTGCTGGACGAAGCCGACGAGATGCTGGACATGGGCTTTGAAGAGGACCTGAAGTTCATCCTCGGCGCCATGCCCGCCGAACGCCGCACCCTGATGTTCTCGGCCACCGTGCCGAAAGAGATCGAGGCGATGGCGCGCACCTACCAGCAGGACGCCCTGCGGATTGAGGTGAAGTCGGAGACCAAGCAGCACGCCGACATCGAATATCAGGCGATCTCGGTCGCCGTGCGCGACCGCGAACATGCGATCTTCAACCTGCTGCGCTTCCACGAGGCGCAAGCCTCTATCGTCTTCTGCAAGACCCGCGCCAATGTGAACCACCTTTTCGCCCGCATGACCAACCGTGGTCTTTCGGCGGTGGCTCTGTCGGGTGAACTGTCGCAGTCCGAGCGGACCCATGCCCTGCAGGCCCTGCGCGATGGCCGGGCTCATGTCTGCGTGGCCACCGACGTGGCCGCCCGTGGCATCGACCTTCCGGGTCTGGAACTGGTGATCCACGCCGATCTGCCGGGCTCGTCCGAGACCCTGCTGCACCGCTCCGGCCGGACCGGCCGCGCGGGCAAGAAGGGAATCTCGGCGATGATCGTCTCGCCGGCCGAGATCAAGAAGGCCCAGCGTCTGCTGCAGGGTGCGAAGGTCGTGGCCGAATGGGTCAAGCCGCCATCGGCCGATGACGTGCAGGCCCGCGACGACCAGCGCCTGCTGGATCACCCCGCGCTGGCGCAAGGCCCGGGCGAGGAAGCCGAACTGGCGCAGACCCTCATCCAGACCTATGGCGCCGACAATGTCGCCGCAGCCTTCATCCGCCAATGGCGCGAAGGCCGCACCGCACCCGAGGTTCTGTCCGCCGACCTGCCGCCGCCCGCGCCCTATGTGCCGCGCGACCGCGCCGAATTCGGCCCCTCGGTCTGGTTCGAACTGCCCGTCGGCCATCAGGACCGTGCCGAGGCGCGCTGGCTGCTGCCCAAGATCTGTGACGCCGGTGGCATCACCAAGGACGGCATCGGCGCGATCCGCGTGCAGACCGACCGCACCTATGTGCAGATCCTGTCGACCCTCGCCAGCCGCTTCAACGCGGTGACCGAGATCGACCGCGACCTGTCGATGACCAAGCTGGACGTCGCCCCCGCCGATCTGGACAAGCCGCGCACCTCTTCGACCGTGCGCCCGGAACGTGCTCCGCGTCCGGCCAAACCGGAGAGCGAATACGCGACCCGCGCCCCGCGTGTGGCGCGTGAGAAGCCGGCTTACGCCGAAAAGCCCGCCTATGCCGAAAAGTCCTATTCGGACAAGCCGGCCTATGTCTCCTCCAAGCCCGCCCGGGTTGTGGAAGACGGCGCGCCCGAAGCTCCGGTCGCCGACCTGACCGAATCCAAGCCGCGCTGGAGCGCCGAGGAAAAGGCCAAGCGGGCCGAAGATCGCCCGGCAAAGACCGGCTACCCGAAGGATGCCGCCAAGTCCTACGACAAGGCGCCGCGCAAGGCTTATGAAAAGCCGGCTTATGAAAAGCCGGCTTACGAAAAGCCCGCCTACGACCGTCACGCTTCCGACCGTCCGGCCTATGAAAAGCCCGCTTACGCCAAGTCGGACAAGCCCTACACCAAGCCCGCTTACGCAAAGCCTGCTGCGCGCAGCACCGACGAAGCCCCGCGCAAGACCTGGACCCCGCTGCCCACGGACGGCGCGCCGCGTGAAGCGCCGCGCACGCCCTATGCCGGCAAATCCGATGGCCCGCGCAAGCCTTACGACAAATCGGCTCCGCGCAAGCCTTACGGTGAGGCCAAGGAAGGCTTCAAGCCGCGCTCGGCTGGCTTCAAATCGCAAGGCGGTGCCGAAGGCGGCCCGGCCCGTGCCAGTGGCTACAAGAGCCATGGTGGCGCTGAAGGCGGCAAACCGGCGCGTGCGCCATATGCCGGCGACAAGCCCCGCGCTTACGAGCCGCGTCCGCAAGCCGGTGGCGAAGGTCGCCCGGCGAAACCCTATGGCGCCAAAACCTATGGCGACAAACCGGCGCGTTCGGGTGGCTTCAAGTCGCATGGCGATGCGCCAAAATCCTATGCCAAACCGGCAGCCCCGCGCGACGCCGGCGATACCTCGCGCCGCTTCGTGCCGCCGCGCAAGCCCAAGGAATAAGGCCGGGCTTCCGACCTGACATAAGAAAAGGGCGCGGATCACTCCGCGCCCTTTTTCCATTCTGTATCGTGGTTTAGCCTTTCAGCCGCGCCATCAGATCGGCATGCAGACCGGGGGCGGCCACCACCACGCCATCGCTGCGCGGGTCGGGCGCGTTGAACTGAATGGCAGCGCCCTTGGCATCGGTCACCACCGCCCCGGCGCGCGCCGCGATCAGCGCCCCTGCGGCAATGTCCCATTCCCAGGCCGGCCGCAGCGCCAGCATCGCATCAAACGCGCCCTCCGCCACCAGACACAGCCGCCACGCCATCGAGGCGCGGAAATGGCGCTGGACCTCTGGCACACCGCCCGGCCAGAACTCGGGCGCCAGAAGCGCCTTGCCGGTCAGCACCTGCGCGTTGAGGCTGCTCTGGCAGGCATTGGCGTGGATCTCCACTCCGTTCAGCAGGGCAGGGCCCGCCGCCGAGGCCGCGTAAAGCTTGTCCTGCGCGGGCAGATAGACCACCCCGGCCACCACCGCGCCGCCGCGCACCACAGCGATGGCATGGGAGAAACTCGTCTCGCCCAGAAGAAAGCTCCGGGTGCCGTCGATCGGGTCCAGCACGAACTGCGCCTCGGTCGCCAGACGGTCGGCGCTGTCGGGGCTTTCCTCGGACAGCCAGCCGTAGTGCGGGCGGGCCTGGCGCAGCAAAGCCTCCAGCGCCACGTTGACCTCCAGATCGGCGGCGCTGACCGGGCCCTGGCCATCGGGCTTTTCCCAGACCTCGGGCCGCTGCCGCCAATGGCGCAGGGCTATGTCACCCGCAAGTCGGGCGGCCTCAACCAGAAGGTCCAGATCATGCGCCGGCAAGCATCAGCCCTTCGATCAGCAGGCTGGGCACGCGGGTGGAGTGATGCGCCTTGGCATCGTTGGCGGCCTGCAGCGTCATCAGCATCTGCAACAGGTTGCCCGCGATGGTGCATTCGTTGACGGGATATTTGATCTCGCCCCCCTCGACCCAGAAGCCCGAGGCCCCGCGCGAATAGTCGCCCGTCGTCGGGTTGATCGTGGAGCCTATCAGCGAGGTCACCAGAAGCCCGGTCCCCATTTTGGCCAGCAGATCGCCCCGGCTGACGTTGCCCGGCGTCAGGTCGATGTTAGTGGTGGCGGGCGACGGCGGCGAGCCGGTGCCGCGCGCCGCATTGCCGGTCGATTGCAGGCCCAGCTTGCGCGCGGTGGCCAGATCCAGCGTCCAGCCCATCAGCACGCCATCCTCGATCAGTGCGCGGCGCTGCGTCGGCAGCCCCTCGCCATCGAAGGGACGCGAGCCCGAGATGCGGGCGCGGGCGGGGTCCTCGATCACCGACATGCCCTTGGGCAGGATCTGCTGGCCCAGCTTGTCATGCAGCCAGGAGGTGCCGCGCACGATGGCCGCGCCGTTGATCGCCGACAGCACATGGCCTACGATGGACGAGGCGATCCTTTCGTCAAACAGCACGGGATAGGCGCCCGAGGGCGGCTTGACCGAACCGGCCCGCGCCAGCGCCCGGCTGCCCGCCAAAGCGCCGATCTCCTCGGCCGAGGGCATGTCGGCGGCGAAAATGCGCCCCTCTGCTGCCCAGTCGCGCTCCATCACGGTGCCCGAGCCGGTGAAGGCCACGGCCGAAGCGGAATGCGAGGTGCGGCCATAGCCACCGGAAAAGCCGTTGCTGGCGGCCAGATGCAAGGCGCGGCGCGACCAGGAGGCCGAAGCCTCGACCTGGGTGATGGCGCCCGCAGCCAGCGCCGCGGCCTCGGCCCGGCGGGCGGTGTCTTCCAACGCCTTGGCGGCGGGCTCTTCGGAGGTGTCGGCCAGTTCCAGCGCGGCGATATCCCAGCCCCTGGCCAGCTGGTCGGGCGAGGCCAGACCTACCGTGTCATCCGCAGGCGCCTCGCGCGCCATGGCGACGGCGCGTTCGGCCAACCGCTCCAGCGTGGCGGGCGAGATGTCGGAGGCCGAAACGCAGGCCTGCCGGTGGCCGATCATCACGCGCAGACCGACTTCGACCCCTTCGGATCTTTCGGCCTGCTCCAGCTTGCCCTGCCGGATGTCGATCGACAAGGACTGGCCCGAGACGGCCATCGCATCGGCGCTGTCGGCCCCGGCCTTCTTGGCGGCGGAAAGCAAAGCTTCGGTCAGGTGGTTCAGGTCATGCGGCATCTTGGATCCCCTTTGGGGTCAGATATGGGTCAAAGCCCGGGAACAGACAAGCCAGCAGCGGCGGGGCGCCGGGCCGTCCACCTTCGGACAGGGCTGCAAATCACTGCACCTTCTGCCCGTTCACGAATAAATGTGCGTCGCGGAATTCGACCGTGGAGGTCTGGGCGTCGGCGGTGGTCGAGGAGATCGCGAAGATCGCCAGCATCATGCGGGCCGGCACCGCGTCCTGCGCCGTGATTGCGCCCATCTTGACCAACCCATCGATCAGCTTGCCCAGACCGGTGGCCTTGAGATCGATCTTGCCGCTGGGCACCGGCGGGTTCAGCGCATGTCCCGGGGTGCCATAGTCCATCGTCAGGCCCCCCAGGGCGGTCACCTCGGCGCCCAGGGCCTTCAGGTTCAGGTTGGCGATGTCGAGCGTGTTCAGGTCTGCCGCCTCTTCGCCCACCGGCGGGTGGGCCGCGCTTTTCGGGTTGAGGAAGGGGCTGTGCCGCATCGTCATCTTGCCCCCTGCATCCAGAACCAGACTGGCGGGGGCATGAGGCAGCGCCCCAGTCGGGTCGATCGTGGCCCAGATCTGCTCTGGAACCGCGATGTCGGTCAGGGTCAGCCCCACGGCAAAGGGTGCGGGCCTAGGGGATTCTGCGGTGGGCATGAGCAGATTGCCCGCGATGGCGCTGTAGCTCAGGCCGGCTCCGGCCAGCGGGATCTCGGTCCCGGCGACGTTCACAGTGCCGTTTGTGCTGTCAAGGTCAACGGCCAGACGGGTCGCATCCACCGCCACGCGGGCGGACGCCTTGGCCAAAGCGCCAGAGACTTCCCCGGGCTTGGCCGCGGTCAGGGCGCCTCCGCCAATCTTGCCGCGGCTGGTGAAATGGAAGGTGGTCGCGCCAAGGGCGGCCTTCACGTCGATCGCGAAGCCCTTCGGCAGCGCGGCGGTCAGATCGAAGGACTTGTCCCCGAATGGCACGCCCGCGGGCACTGTGGCATCCATACCGGCGGAAAGATCCGCGATATCGAATCCGATATCGACACCCGCCTCTGGCCTCAGGGTCTGAAACACGAGCTTGACGGTCTTGGCTGCATAATCCGCTTTGTAGATCTTTTTCGTGCCAGGGCCGATGTTGTAGGTCACGGTAAGTCCGGTCATTTTCAGCACGGCCATCAGGTCGACATCTGCGGACGGAATTCCGGCAACATCCTTCAACCCAAGCTCGAGATCCGGCACATTGCTCTTGACGTTCATTGCGTCCGGAACCCCGCTGACGAGGAAGGTCGCACCGGGAAGCCGCAGGATGAGGCCAAAGTCAACCATCTGGGGCAAGCCGGTCCCGGGTGTATAGGGCCGACGCAGCTTGAGCGGGGTCGTTTCCGGCAGGATCACGGCGACCGTGCCATCGCCGCGGTCCTTGAAGCTGATGCTCGGTATTTTCAGGTAGGACGTCTGTGCGCCCTCGATGGTGATATCGTCAACAACGAGCGTGTCCCCGTGGCGCTGAACGCTCTGCGCGGTGACGGTGGCGTCATCGGCGCCCACCATTTGCTTCCAGCTTTGCCAGACCTGCTCCGGTGTGACATCGGCCAGAAGCGTCGAGGTTCCGAACATCAGGGCCAGCGCCGAAGCGGCAAGGCGGGTGCAGGCGGTACGCAGGCGAAGCGACATGTAAGAACCATTCCTGGGGCGAAATCAGGCCGAAGCATCCCCCGCCCCCCGGGCGGGGTCAAGCGCCAAGCCGATCCGGCGCTTGAGCTTGGGGATGCAGGCGTTAAGAAGGGGTGAACAGGGGAGAAGCGGCGATGAAAGACAAGGTCGTGATGATTACCGGCGCAAGCCAGGGGATTGGCGCCGCAGCAGCGCGGGTCTTTGCCGGGGCGGGGGCCAAGGTCGTGCTGCTGGCGCGATCATCCGACAGGATCGCGGCTCTGGCGGATGAGCTTGGTGGTCTCGCGCTGCCCTACGACGTGGCGCAATGGGATGAGGTCGAGGCCGCGGTTCAGGCGGTGCTGCAGCGCTATGGCCGGCTGGATGTGCTGATCAACAACGCCGGGACAATCGACCCGATCGCCAACATCGCCGAGGCGGACCCGGTGCTTTGGGGGGCGGCGGTGGATGTGAACCTCAAGGGGGTGTTTCACGGCATGCGGGCGGCCCTTCCCGTGATGCGGGGCAAGGGCGGGACGATCATCACCGTCTCCTCCGGGGCCGCGCATCGCCCGCTGGAGGGCTGGAGCGCCTATTGCAGCGCCAAGGCCGGGGCCGCGATGCTGACCCGCGCGGCGCATCTGGAAGAGGCCGTGCACGGGTTGCGCATCATGGGCCTGTCGCCGGGGACGGTTGCGACCGAGATGCAGGTCAAGATCCGCGCCTCGGGCATCAATGCGGTGAGCCAGATCGACCCCGCCGCCCATATCCCCGCCGACTGGCCGGCCCGCGCGCTTTTGTGGATGTGCGGACCCGGGGCCGATGCCCATCTGGGCGAGGAACTGAGCCTGCGCGAGGACTGGCTGCGCCGCGAAGCCGGGCTGATCTGAGCGCCTCTGGCCGGCGGCTGGGAGGGTTTCACACCCTCCCAGACCCTCCCGTGGGATATTTGGGGACCAATGAAGGGGGGGCTATTCGCCGTAAGGCACCCAGACTGTCTTGACCGCCGTGGCGTGGCGGAGGAATTCGCGGCCTTCGCCTTCGGGTCCGTACCAGTCGCGGGCGCGGGCGTGGTTGACCCAGGTGCGCTTGAGGTTGGCCGCCGATTCCCTCTCGATCAGCGTCGAGAGCGGGGTCGAGGAGAAGGACCAGACCGCATCGACATCCATGTGACCGGCCAGCGGCTTGGCCAGTTCGGCATGGGCGCCGGTGACGATATTGACCACGCCGGGCGGCAGGTCGGAGGTTTCGAGCACCTGGTAGAAGTCGGTCGCGGCGAGGGGGGCTGCTTCGGACGGGACCAGGACCACCGTGTTGCCCATGGCCACGGCCGGGGCCAGGACCGAGATCAGGCCGAGGAGCGGCGCCTCGTCGGGGCAGAGGGCGCCGATGACGCCGGTCGCTTCGTTCATCGCCAGGGCCACACCGCGCAGGGGCACCGATTTGGCGGCGCCGTCGAACTTGTCGGACCAGGCGGCATAGGTGAAGAGGCGCTGGATCGTGGCCTCTACTTCGGTCTCGCCGGGCTTGCCGGTCATCTCGCGCAGGCGATGGCCAAATTCGGCGGCGCGGGCGGAGAGGTTCTCGGCGATGTAGAACAGGATCTGCGCTCTTGCGTGACCGGTGGTGCGGGCCCAGCCCCTTGCGGCATGGGCCGCTTCCACCGCGTTGCGGATGTCCTTGCGGTTGCCGAGGCCGACCTGACCCAGAAGCTTGCCCTTCGGCGAAATCACGGTGCGGGAATAGCCGCCGTCGGGCCGGGCCTGCTTGCCGCCGATGAAAAGCTTCGCGGTGCGGTCCAGTCCCTCGACCGTCAGGTCGGCGGGTTCGGACAGGGGTTTCAGTTGGGCCAGAGGCTTCGTTTTGCGGGCGGGTCTCAGATAGGCCAGAAGCCCCTCCCACCCGCCTTCGCGGCCAAAGCCCGACTCGCGCACTCCGCCAAAGCCGGCGGCGGCGTCGAACAGGTTGGTGGCATTGACCCAGACCACCCCGGCCTTGACCTTGGGCGCCATGTCGAGCGCGAGGTTCACATTCTCGGTCCAGATGCTCGCGGCGAGGCCGTAGCGGGTGTTGTTGGCCAGTTCCACCGCCTCTGCCGGCGTGCGGAAGGTCATCGAGACCAGGACCGGGCCGAAGATTTCCTCCTGCATCAGGGGCGAGGCGGCGGAGAGGCCGGTGATCAGGGTTGGCGGGTAATAGCAGCCGGTGGGCACCGGGGTGGCGGCGCGGTAGATCTGGCCCTCCGTGCAGCCATCGACCAAGGCGGTGATCGTGGCCAGTTGCACCGGGTCGACCACGGCGCCGACGTCGATGCACTTGTCCAGGGGATCGCCGAGGCGCAAGCCGTCCATCCGGCGCCTCAGCTTGGCGTGGAAGCGGTCGGCCACGCCCTCCTGCACCAGCAGGCGCGAGCCGGCGCAGCAGACCTGGCCCTGGTTGAACCAGATCGCATCCACCAGCCCTTCGACCGCCGAGTCGAGGTCGGCGTCGTCAAACACGATATAGGGCGATTTGCCGCCCAGTTCGAGCGTCAGCGCCTTGCCGGTGCCCGCGGTCGCCGCGCGGATCTTGCGGCCGACGGCGGTGGAGCCGGTGAAGGCAATCTTGTCGACGCCCGGATGGGCGACCAGCGCCGCCCCGGTCTCGCCATCGCCGGTCAGGATGTTGAGCACCCCCTTGGGCAGGCCCGCCTCGCGGCTGAGTTCGGCAAAGAGAAGCGCGGTCAGCGGGGTATATTCGGCGGGTTTCAGGACGATCGTGTTGCCGGCGGCCAGTGCCGGGGCGACCTTCCAGGCCAACATCAGAAGCGGGAAGTTCCAAGGGATCACCGCGCCGCAGACGCCCAAGGGTTCCATCCCCGGCTGTTCGGCGGCCAGAAGCTGCGCGAGGCCCGCGTGATAGTAGAAATGCCGCGCCACCAGCGGCAGGTCGATGTCGCGGCTTTCGCGGATCGGCTTGCCGTTGTCCATCGTCTCCAGCACGGCCAGAAGGCGGGCGTTCTTCTGGACGAGGCGGGCGAGGGCGTAGAGGTATTTTGCGCGCTGATGCCCCGACAGCTTGGCCCATTTCGGCTGGGCACGGCGGGCCGCGGACACCGCGGCCTCCAGATCGGCGGCGCTGCCCTGGGTGACCTCGGCCAGGATATCGCTGGTGGCGGGGTTTCTGGTGGCAAAACCCGTGCCCGGCGCGGTGAAGGCGCCGTCGATCCAGTGGCCGAAGCGGCCCTTGTGCCTGGCGATCCAGGCCAGGGCCTCGGCATTGGCCTCCGGAGCGGGGCCATAGGACATGGTGTCGAAGATGTCGCGAACGGTCATGACAGGCTCCTGATCAGAAGGGGCGCTCGGGGCTGGCCTGCGCCTCCGGCGGGGATATTTTGACCAAAATGAAAGGCGCTTTCATTTTGGTTCAAATATCCCGGGGTGAGGGCGAAGCCCGAGGGGCAGGGCCCCTGCGACGGCGGCAAGGGGCGCATCGTCAGCCCATCGCATGACGGTTGGCGGCCGAGTAGTGGCCGGTCAGGTGGTGTTCCAGCTGGCGTTCGATATCGCCGAGGAGCGAGGAGGCGCCGAAGCGGAAGAGGTCGGGTTGCAGCCAGGGCAGGCCCAGTTCGTCCTTCATCAGGGCGAGGTAGAGGAGCGCGTCCTTGGCCTTGGAGATTCCGCCGGCGGGTTTGTAGCCGACCTTGTAGCCGGTGCGCTCCTCATAGTCGCGGATCGCGCGCAGCATGGTCAGGGTGACGGGCAGGGTGGCGTTCACCCCTTCCTTGCCGGTCGAGGTCTTGATGAAATCGGCGCCCGCCATCATGCAGACAAGGCTCGCGCGCGCCACGTTGCGCAGGGTGCCGAGTTCGCCCGTCGCCAGGATCGCCTTCATATGGGCTTCGCCGCAGGCTTCGCGCATCTGGCGGGTCTCGTCATAAAGCGCCTGCCAGTTGCCGGTCAGCGCGTGACGGCGCGAGATGACGATGTCGATCTCGCGCGCGCCGGCCTTCACGCTTTCGGCGATCTCGGCCAGGCGCAGCGCAAAGGGCGACAGGCCGGCGGGAAAGCCGGTCGAGACGGCGGCCACCGGAATATTGGTGCCTTCAAGGGCGCGGACGGCGGTTTCGACCATCTCGTGATAGACGCAGACGGCGCCGGTGGTCAGACCCTCCATCCCCAGGGCCGCCAGCAGATCGGCGCGGACCGGCTGGCGCGCCTTGGCGCAGAGGCGCTGGACGCGGCCGGGCGTGTCGTCGCCCGACAGCGTGGTCAGGTCGATGAGGGTGACGGCTTTCAACAGCCAGGCGGCCTGATACTCTTTCTTCACGCTGCGCCGTCCGCCGAGGGTGGCGCAGCGCCGTTCGATGGCCGAGGTATTGGCCTGCGCCGAGGCGACCCAGTCGAGATCCAGCGCCATGCCGGGGTTGCGGGCATGAGCAACCTGGGGAAGCTGGTGGTCGGTGGAGTTCATCGCGTCGGGGGTCAGGGTCTGCATCGGGGTCTCCGCCACGGGAACGTCGGGCCGCCGCGCCAAGGACGGCGGGCCGAGGTTCGCATGGGGCAGGGTTGACTGGCAAGCCATTGGGCCGGGCCCCTGCGCGTTTTTTGAGCAGACCCGGAACGCGGCGAGCCGGGTTGACGGCGGGGCATCCGGCGTGGTTTTCACGTCAGGCCGGCAGGTGCCGCGGATGAGGGGAGACGACCTTGGGAAGTGAAGATCTGACCGGGCATTGGGCGGGCTATGCCTCGCTGGCCATCTTTGTGCTGTCTTACGTTCTGGTGATCTTCGAAGAAGTCACGGGGATGCGCAAATCCAAGCCGGTGCTGATGGCGGCGGGTCTGATCTGGGCGATGATCGGGGTGGCTTTCACCGCGATCGGCCAGGCGCAGGCCGCGCATGAGCACGCGATGGAGGTGATCGAGGAATATGGCGAGCTGTTCCTGTTCCTCCTGGTGGCCATCACCTATGTCAACACACTAGAGGAACGCCGCGGCTTCGAGGTCTTGCGAGGCTGGCTGGTGCGGATGGGCCTGTCCTACCGGCAATTGTTCCTGCTGACCGGGATCCTGGCGTTCTTCCTGTCTTCGATCCTCGACAACCTGACCACGGCGCTGGTCATGGGGGCGGTGGTGATGGCGCTCGGCCGCGACAATCCGCGCTTTGCGGCCTTGTCGTGCATTTCGCTGGTCGTCGCCTCCAACGCCGGGGGGGCCTTCAGCCCGTTCGGCGATATCACCACGCTGATGGTCTGGCAGAAGGGCAAGCTGGAGTTCTTTGAATTCTTCGACCTTTTCGTGCCCTCGATCGTGAACTGGCTGGTGCCGGCGGCCTGCATGTATCTGGCGGTGCCCAAGGGCCGCCCGGAAAAGCTGGAGGAACATGTCCGTGCCAAGCCGGGCATGTGGGGGGTGGTCGTACTGTTTGCCGCGACGATTGCGACCTCGGTCTGTTTCAAGAACTACCTGAGCCTGCCGCCCGCGATGGGGATGATGCTGGGTCTCGGCTATCTGCAACTGCTGGCCTATGCGCTGAGCCTGAAGGGCGGGCGGCGCGGCGACGAGGATATGGTGCTCGACAGTTTCGCCCAGGTGCAAAGGGTGGAATGGGACACGCTCCTGTTCTTCTTCGGTATCATCTTTGCCGTGGGCGGGCTGGGCGTGCTGGGTTATCTGGGGCTGGCGAGCCAGGCGCTGTACACCGGGCTTGGGCCCTTGCCGGCCAACGTGATCATCGGGGCCTTGTCGGCCATCGTGGATAACATTCCCCTGATGTTTGCTGTGCTGACCATGGATCCGACGATGTCGGATGGCCATTGGCTGTTGATCACGCTGACCTGCGGCGTGGGCGGGTCGATCCTGTCGGTCGGCTCGGCGGCGGGGGTGGCGCTGATGGGGCAGGCGCGTGGAATCTACACGTTTTCGAGCCATCTCAAATGGTCTTGGGCCGTGGGCCTTGGCTATGCGGCGGCGATTTTGGTGCATCTGTGGTGGAATGCGGCCTTGTTCACCTGAGGTTCCGCTTTCCGGAAGATGGGCATATTGCCCATCCTACCGGCCGGCGGGGCGCATGGGGGCAGGCCGCGGCGGCTTTACTTTACGACGCTGACGAGTCTGTATGCGTTAGCGCTAAATCGTAGAGGAGTGCAGCAGCCATGAGCAAGGCTCGGATCGGCCTGATTGGCCTTGGCACCATGGGTGCCAGTCTCGCGTTGAACATCGCCGAAAAGGGCTTTCCGATTGCGGTCTGGAACCGCACCACCGCGGTGACCCATGAGTTCAAGGCCAAAGCCGGGGTTCTGTCCGATAACGTGATCCCGACCGACACGCTGGCCGATCTTGTGGCCGCGATCGAAAGCCCGCGGGCGATCATCCTGATGGTGCCGGCGGGGCCGGCGGTGGACCAGCAGATCGAGGCGCTGCGCCCGCTCCTTGACCCCGAAGACCTGATCATAGACGCGGGCAACGCCAATTTCCACGATACCGACCGCCGTGCGGCGGAAGCTAAGGTCAAGGGGCCCCGCTTCCTCGGCATGGGGGTTTCGGGCGGCGAAGAGGGCGCGCGGCATGGCCCCTCGATCATGGGCGGCGGCGAGAAGGCTGACTGGGACCGCGTGGCCCCGGTGCTGGAGGCGATCTCGGCCAAGTATCAGGACATTCCCTGCGCGACATGGATGGGGCCGGGCGGGGCGGGGCATTTCGTGAAAGCCGTGCACAACGGCATCGAATACGCCGACATGCAGATGATCGCGGAAATCTACGGCGTGATGCGCGATGGTCTGGGCATGAAGGCGGCCGAGATCGGTGCGGTCTTTGACACCTGGAACGAAGGCCCGCTGCAAAGCTATCTGATCGAGATCTCGGCCGCGGTGTCCAAGGCCACCGATGGCGCGCATCCGATGCTGGATGTGATCCTCGACAAGGCAGGGCAGAAGGGCACCGGGCGCTGGACGGTGATCGAGGCGCAGAACCTCGCCGCCCCGATCCCGGTGATCGAGGCCGCCGTGATGGCGCGCAACGTCTCGGCCCGGCTGGACGAGCGGCGCAAGGGCGAGGCGCTGTTTGGCGCAGCCCCCGAAGCCCTGGCCAAGGACGCCTTGAGCCTTGCCGCCCTTGAACAGGCGATGATCGCCGGCAAGATCCTGTGCTACGCCCAAGGCTTCGCGCTGATCGTGGCGGCGGGCAAGGAATTCGGCTGGGATCTGCCCCTGCCCGAGATCGCCCGGGTCTGGCGCGCGGGCTGCATCATCCGGTCGTCGATGCTCAACGACATGGCAACCGCGCTGGAGGAGGACCCGACCCGCGGCCTGATGCTGGCGCCCTTCTTCGCCGATCACCTGCGCGCCGCGGGTCCCGGCCTGCGGCAGGCGGTCTCGGTCGGTGCGGCGCACGGGCTGCCCTTGCCGGCGCTGTCGGCGGGGTTGGCCTGGTTCGACATGATGCGTACCGGGCGCTCCACCGCCAACATGATTCAGGCGCAGCGCGATTTCTTTGGCGCGCATGGGTTCGAACGGGTCGATATTCCGGGCACCGGGCTGCACGGGCCTTGGGGTGGGCATATGGCCTGAGGGCGGAAGCGGGGGGACAACTCCGCACCCGCCCGGCCGCGGGGGCCAGCCCCCGCACCCCCGGGATATTTATGGACCAATGAAAGGGGGGCGCGGGGGGACCGGCGCCCTTCAAGCCATTTTGAGGGCCATTTTGAGGGCCACGTCCAGCATGCGGTTGGAGAAGCCCCATTCGTTGTCGTACCAGCCGAAGACCCGCAGCAGGCCGCCCTTGGTGACGCGGGTTTCGGGGGTGGCCATCACGATGCTTTCGGGGCGGGCGCGCAGGTCGGAGGAGACCAAGGGGCCGTCGGTGGCGCCGATCACGCCCTTTGCCTGATGCAGGGCTTCGTTGACCTCGGCCACGGTGGGGGTGCGTGCCAGCATCACGGCGAGGTCGACGGCGGAGACGGAGGCGGTAGGCACCCGGACGGCGGAGCCTTCGATGCGGCCGGCGATCTCGGGCAGGACGATGTCGAGGAGACGCTGGGCTGAGGTTGTGGTGGGCACCATCGACAGGGCGGCCGCGCGCGAGCGGGCATAGTCGGCGGCGGGGGCGTCGGTGGTGGGCTGGCTGCCGGTGTAGCAATGGATCGTCGTCATCGAACCGGTCACCAGGCCCCAGTTCTGATGCAGGAGCTTGGCCAGCGGCGCCAGCGCATTGGTGGTGCAGGAGGCGTTGGAGACGATGCGCTGATCGGCGAGTGCTGCGTCATTGGCGCCCAGCACGACGGTCAGCTCTGCCGCCCGCGACGGGCCCGAGACCAGCACCCGCCGCGCCCCGGCGCTGAGGCCACGGGAGGCGACCTCGGCCGTATCGGCGCGCCCGGTGCATTCCAGCACCACATCGACGCCGGACAGATCCAGCGTGGACAGATCCGGGCTGCGGTGCAGCGGGATGGCGCGGCCATCGACCACCAGCGCGCCTTCGGCAAGACCGACCGAGCCGTGCCAGGGACCGAAGACGGAATCATATTCAAAGAGATAGGCGCACATCTCGGGCGTCGCGATGTCGTTGACGCCCGCGATTTCCAGCCCCGGCCAGAGATCCCGGCCTTGCGCCTGGCTTTGGGCCCAGGCGCGCAGAACCGAACGACCGATGCGCCCGAAGCCGTTGATGAAGACTCGCATGAATGCCCCCCGCCCTTGCTGGCGGGATTTTGATCATATTAACCGGGGCACTGCAACCTCAGGCGAGATGGGGGACATTCGCCTCCAGATGGCGGACCTGCGCCCGGTCAAGGCCAAGGGCGGCGGCGAGGGCGGCGAGATAGGCCTTTTCGGCCACGCCCTTGCGGTCCACCACCAGAAGCGAGGCGGTGTAGATGGCGGCGGCCTCGTGCGGGGTGCGGGCGAGGGCCGCGATGCGGGCCGCATCGGCGGGCGCTTCCATCTCGGCCAGGATCAGGTCATCGGCCTCGGCGCCGAAGCCGAGGCGGGCGACCTGGCGTTCCAGGACGGCGCGCTCCTCGGCGGTGATCACCTCATCGGCCTTGGCGGCGGCGACCATGGCCTGCAACAGGCGGTGGGCGAGGTCGTCGGGGTAGGGCGCGGGATGGGTCGCGGCATAGACCTTGGCGGCGGCGGCGGCCTCCTTGTCGGCCTGCCATTCGGCATAGGCCTTCATCGTCAGCCCGCCGATCAGGGCGGCGCCGCCAACCTCGACCCCGGCGCTGACCAGCCGCCGGGCATTGCCGGACAAGAGCAGCGCGATGGCGCCGCCCGCGATGGCGCCCTGGGTCATCGGCGTCTGGGCCTTCCAGGTCGTCTTGGCCTTTTCGGTCAGGTCTTCGGCCATCGGGCCGAGGTTCAGCGCGGCCGCGGCCTCGCACATCGCTTTGCTCAGAAAGGTGAAAACGGATTCAATTACAGCCATGGAAAACTCCTGCCTTGCTTATTCAGATATTGCGCGCGCAAAGCCGGTTTCAACAGCGACCATTTGCAGCGGGCGGCTTTCGGCTCTTGACCCCCTTGGCCTTGCCATGCACATCGGGCGCGTCAGAGGAGGACAGCATGAGCATTTCCCGCCCCGAGGGCTTTTCCGCCGTCAAGATCGCCCCTTCCATCCTTGCCGCCGATTTCGCCAACTTCGGCGCCGAATGCCGCGCGATCGAGGCGCAGGGGGCGGATTGGGTCCATGTCGATGTGATGGACGGGCATTTCGTGCCGAACATCACCTTTGGGCCTGCGATGTGCGCGGCTTTGCGCCCGCATATCAAGGGGGTGATGGATGTCCACCTGATGGTCGCGCCGGTCGATGCCTATGTCGAGGCCTTCGCCAAGGCGGGCGCCGATATCATCAGCGTGCATCTGGAAAGCGGGCCGCATATCCACCGCACCCTGCAGGCGATCCGCGGTCATGGCGTCAAGGCGGGGCTGGCGATCAACCCGGGCACCGGGATCGAATCGGTGCCCTATCTGCTCGACGGGCTGGACATGATCTGCGTGATGACGGTCAATCCGGGATTCGGCGGCCAGAAGTTGATCGAGAGCCAGTTCGCCAAGATCCGCGCCCTGCGCGCGATGATCGGCGACCGGCCGATCCATATCGAGATCGACGGCGGCGTGACGACCGAGAACGCCCGGGCATTGGTCGAGGCGGGGGCGGATGCGCTGGTGGCAGGCTCGGCCATCTTCAAGGGCGGTTCGGTGGCGAACCCCGGGCCCTATGGTGCCAATATCCGGGCGCTGCGGATGGCGGCTGAGGGTTGAAGGAGGGGGCGCTGCCCCCTCACCCCCGGGATATTTGGGTCTGAATGAAGGGGAAAGCGGGTCAGGCCGTGAGGGCCTGATCCAGCTTGTCGAGGAAGATGTCGGCCTCGGACGCCTTGAGGACGAGGGGCGGGCGGATCTTCAGGACATGGCCTTTGGGGCCGGTGGCGGAGATCAGGACGCCCGCATCGCGGAGCGCGTTGACCACACGGGCGGCAGCACTGGCGCTGGGGTTGCCGTCTTCCAGGATGTCTTGACCGAGGAAGAGGCCCGCGGCGCGCAAGTCGCCCAGGGCATCGTGGCGTGTGGCCAGCGCGCGCAGGCCTTCGGCCATATGGACGCCGACCTTGCTGGCATTGGCCAGAAGATCCTCGCCCTCGATCACCTCCAGCACGGCAAGGGCTGTGGCGCTGGCCACGGCATTGCCGCCGAAGGTGTTGAAATAGCGCGCCTTTGCGCCGAACTCGGCCAGGACTTCGGGGCGCAGGACCAGGCCCGCGACCGGATAGCCGTTGCCCATCGGCTTGCCGAGCGAAACCATGTCGGGCAGCACGCCATGGCGCTGGAAGCCCCACCACTGGCTGCCGGTGCGGCCGAAGCCGGGCTGGACCTCGTCCGCGATGAAGAGGCCGCCTGCGGCATGGATCGCCGCCACCGCCGGGGCGAGAAAGCCCGCCGGGTCGGTGAAAAGTCCGTCGGAAGAGAAAACCGTATCGACGATCAGCGCGGCGGGCGTGATGCCGTGGCGCAGCAGGTCGTCGATGGCGGCCTGCACATGGGCGGCGAAGACTTGGCCCGGGTCACCGGCCAGACGCGCATCGGGCGCGGGGACGGTGCGGACATGCTGGCCGATCGGAACCCCCGGCCCGATCGAGGGCGACAGACCCACCGTGGCCATGGTCACGCCGTGATAGGCGTTTTCCGTCACGATCACCCCAGTCCCGCCGGTCTGGGCGAAGGCCACCCGCAGCGCCAGATCATTCGCCTCGGACCCCGTACAGGTGAACATCACCTGTGACAGTTCGGGCGGGAAATGCGACAGCAGCTTTTCGGCGCAGTCGAGCACCACCTCGTTGAGGTAGCGGGTGTGGCTGGCATAGATCGCGGCTTGCCGGGCGGTGGCTTCCACCACATGCGGGTGGCAATGGCCCAGCGAGGCCACGTTGTTGTAGCAGTCGAGATAGGCCTTCCCCTCCGCATCGTAGAGCCAGACCCCCTCGCCGCGCACCAGATGCACCGGGGTTTCGTAGAACAGCCGGTAGGCCGGGCCGAGCAGGCGCTGGCGGCGCGCCACCAAGGCCTGATCCTCGGCGCTCAGATGGCCCTGACCGGGAACATAGGCATTCACCATCGTCTCGTCGCGTTTCATGCTCAGGTCCACAGGCTGGAGAAGTTGATGCCGCGCAGCGCCCGCAGGCCCGAGGTGGCATTGTCCATGTTGCGCAGGATGTAATCGGCGTTCTGCGGAAAGCGCAGCGCCCGGGCCGAGGCAATCGCGATCGAGGTCAGCGTGCGCGCGGCAACCAGCGCCGGGAAAATCTGCTGTTCCAATGGCGTCAGCGGCAGGGTCTCGTGATAGGCGCGGGCAAAGGCCGCGAGGCTGGCAAAGGGCGCTTCCGGGTCGATCTGGTAGCTGGCGGCGACGGCGGCATCGCAGACCAGCGGGGTTTCCACCATGTCGCCGAAATCGAGGATCCCCGACACCCGGGTCGGGTCCGAGGCCAGAACCAGAATG
Source organism: Rhodobacter sp. P2_H5 (assembly GCF_056403335.1). Lineage (NCBI taxonomy): Bacteria > Pseudomonadati > Pseudomonadota > Alphaproteobacteria > Rhodobacterales > Rhodobacter > Rhodobacter sp. P2_H5. The sequence goes on from NZ_JBFUFS010000002.1 coordinate 247,189, forward strand.
TTGTGCGGGTTCAGATCGTTATGCACCACCTGCCAGCGGCATTCGGCCAGATGGGGCAGGGCCTCGGCCTCGAACCGGTCCAGCGCCTCGGTGCAGAGCGGGCGGAGGTCGTCGGGCACGCTGGGCAACAGGGGGCGCAGGCGGGCGGCGTGGCGGATGTCCCATTGCAGGTCCTGCCGGGCGGCGGGGTCGGCGAAGCCCTGCAGGCCGAGGGTCAGCTGTGCTGCCACCTGCCCGATGGCGGCGCGTTGGGCATCGGACTTCGGCGCCTGATAGAGCGGCTGGCCATCCAGCCAGCTGAAGAGGCGCAGGATGCCATGCGGCGTCTCGACCTCGGTCGCACCGGTCGGCGTCGGGATCACGCGGGGCAGGGCGAGGGGGGAACTTTCCAGATGCAGCAAGGCCTTGGTCTGAAACTGCGTCACACTCCGAGGCTCGGCCGGGTTGGCCAGCTTGACCACGAAATGCCCTTTGGGCGAGGTCATCCGGAAGTTCAGGTCGCGTTCCGAGGTCAGGGCCGACAGGTTGCCGGTCATGCCCCAGTGGATCTGGACCAGATCCAGCATCTCCTCGGCCGAAAGCACGGGGGGCGCGGTGGTCAGGTTCTCGCCCAGTTCCGGGAGATCCTGGGTATCAATCGAAGGTGTGGACATGAGGGCCTCTTTTGCCGCCATCAAGGGTGAGGTTGCGCCCCATGTCAACCAAGCTCGACCCAGAGTGGCAGATGATCGGAGCCTTCCGCCGAGACATCCGCCCAGGTCTTGCGGACGCGGGGGGCGAGGTCGGGGGTGACAAAGCAATGGTCCAGCTGGCGCAGACGGCGCTGGCCTGCGATCACCTTTTCATGCGTGTGCAGGCGGGTGCCCCCCAGCGCCACCGCATCGACCAGCCCCTCGGCATAGCGGGCACCGGGGTGATAGGGGGTCTGGCCGGTCAGGGCGAGATATTCGGCCGAGCCCGGCTCCATGTTGAAATCGCCCATCCAGAGGGCAGAGGCCGGGCTGGGCGGCTCGGTCTGGCTTTCGGTCCAGTTGCGGGCGGGTTCGTCGTCGGTCCCGCTCCAAGGCCCGCCCTGATAGGGCAGGTTCTGCAGAAGGGCAATCTGCGCCAGACGCTCCTCGACGCCGACATGGGCGAGGTGCAAGGACAGCACGCGCAGGGGGCCGCCCGGGGCATCAATCACCGCCTCCAGGGCGCAGGTCTGGGTGTTGATCGGCGTGATCATCCGGCGCAACGGCAGAAGATGGGTGCGCGTCCACAGGATCGGCCAGCGCGAGGCGATCATCGGGCCGAACTGGCGGCGGCGGCTTTTGTCGGCCTCCGTCGCGGCATCCATGTCGAAGCCCGCGCCAAAGGCTGTGTAATGGTCAGGCAGCAGGGTGGCCAGCAGCGCGGGTTGGTCGTCATACCCCGTGCGCTGCCAGTGGCGGTCCACCTCCTGCAGGGCGGCGATATCGGCGGTTTTCACCACTTCGGCGATCCGCGCCAGATCGTAGACCCCGTGGCGGCCAAAACCGTACTGGATGTTGTAAGACAGGAGCCGCATCGTCGATTGCCCTTCTTGAAACCGCCGCAGGCCCGATGCCCCGCGCGGGCGCAGAATGAACGGCGCCGCGGTTTGCGCAAGTCACCATCTTTGCGGCGCTGCAAGCCATGGCAGGCCTCGACTTTTCGCCGTTATGGTTGCATGATACAACTGTGACGGAGACAGACCATGCCCGCAGACCTGACCGATGCCGAAGTCGACGCGATCCGCAGCCATTCGCGCGCCATCGTCCGCAGCCTGGGGTTTCTGGGCAGGGGTCTTGCCGGCAGCCGTCTTTCCCCTTCGGCGGTTCACGCCATCGGCGCGCTTGGCCGCGGCGAGGCCAGCCATGCCGCAGGGTTGGTGCAGCTTCTGGGGCTGGAGAAGTCGACGATAAGCCGGCTCCTGGCCGGGCTGAAGGCCGGCGGTCTGGTGCGGGCCGAGGGCGGCGGCGAGGATCCGCGGATCCAGAGCCTCGGCCTCACCCCGCTGGGCAGGGCGGAGTTCGAAAGGATCGAGGCTTTTGCCCGTACCCAGGTCCATCAGGCCCTGACGCCCCTGGCCGAAGGAGCGCGCGCGGCGGTGGCCGAGGGGCTCGCGACCTATGCGCAGGCTTTGCGGCCCGAATCGATTGCGCCTCTGGCCGGGGCCGTCACCCTTGGCGCGGGCTATCTGCCCGGGCTTCTGGGCCGGGTCGTCGAGATGCATGCCAGCTACTATTCCCGTCACTACGGCTTTGGCCACGTCTTCGAAGCCAGGGTCGCCGCCGGGATGGCCGAGTTTCTGGGGCGGATCGACCACCCGGCAAACCAGACCTTTCACGCCCGGCTGGAGGGGCGCATCGTTGGCGCGGTCACGATCGACGGCGAAGACCTCGGCCAGGGCCGCGCGCATCTGCGCTGGTTCATTCTGGACGACGCCGCGCGCGGCCGGGGCCTCGGGCAGAAGCTGCTGGGCCTCGCGATGGCCCATGTCGACAAGGGCGATTTTGCCGAAACGCGGCTCTGGACCTTCAAGGGCCTCGATGCCGGGCGGCATCTGTACGAGCGGGCGGGCTTTGCCCTTGTGGCGGAGGCGCCGGGCAGCCAATGGGGCCGCGAGGTCATCGAACAGGTCTTCGTGCGTCCCCGCACGAAAGACGGTCGCTGACCGGCGGGCGGTGGAGGGGCGGGCGAGTTTTCGCGCTCGGCCCGATGACCCCGCTGCGGGGCTTGCTTTTCAAGCAGAAACGGCGCATATAACTCAGGCGAACCGCTAATTATCGACCCTGTCTGGCTACGGCTGCAGCTTTCGATCTTGACGTGACTGCGCCAGGCCATCGCATTCCTGCGGATGGCAGACCAAACAGGAGTACACACGATGGCCAAGGGCACCGTGAAATGGTTCAACGCAACTAAAGGTTTCGGCTTTATCGCTCCGGAAGGCGGCAAGAAGGACGTGTTCGTCCACATCACCGCCATGGAACGTGCTGGCATCCGCCAACTGGCCGACGGCCAAGCCGTGACCTTCGACATCGAAGCTGGCCGTGATGGCCGCGAGTCGGCGATCAACCTGGCGCTGGCATAAGCTTTCCGCTGCGGGGCCTGACCCTGCGGCAGATGGTTCTGAAAGGGGTGGCCTCGGGCCGCCCCTTTTGCATTTTACGGGCTGAATTCGGCGGACGCGCCCCCTAAGCTGCGCGGGAAGAGGGAGAAGCCCATGCCCAACCGCATCGATACGATCCGCCCGGACGCCCCGGAACTTGCCCGGCTCGGCCCCTGGCCTGTGGGCGTGAAGACGCTGGAGCTGGTGAACCCCGGCCAGCCCGATGTGATGGCCGCGATGGCGGGCCGCACGGCGCTGCAGGACCGAAAGCTGATGGTCGAACTCTGGTATCCGGCGCAGGCCGGCACCGAAGCGGGCGGCCGGTATCGGACCCTCTGCCGCGACGGGCGCACCGAGGTCACGCTCCTTGGCCGCGCCGCGCGCGAGGCTGCGGCAGCGGAGGGCGACTTCCCGCTGGTCATCCTGAGCCACGGCTTTCCCGGCAACCGGATGCTGATGAGCCATCTGGGGGAGAATCTGGCCTCCAAGGGCTATCGTGTGGCGAGTGTGGATCACCCGGAAAGCACCTACGGCGACCCCGCCTATCTGGCGGGCGCGGCCTTTGGCTCGACGCTGGTCAACCGCCCCCTCGACACCTTCCATGTGATGGAGGTTCTGGGCGGGGACCGGGTGGCGATTGTCGGCTATTCGATGGGCGGCTATGGAGCTTTGGTGTCGGGCGGGGCGGCGCTGTCAGAGGTGGCCCTGTCGATGGAGCGCGGTGGCGGGCCCTGGCTGGCGCGGCATCTGAAGGCCAAGGCCGACCCAAGGTTGAAGGCGATCGTGCCGATCGGCCCCTGGGGGCGGCAGCATGGGCTTTGGGATGCGGCGGGGATGGCGGGCCTGTCGGTGCCCGCGCTGATCCTGGCGGGCATTCTCGATGAAGTCTCGGGCTATGGGCCCGGCATGTGCCGGATCTTTGCCGAGGCGGTGGGGGTGGAGCGCCACCTTCTGACCTTTGAGGGCGCGGGCCACAATGCCGCCGCCCCCTATCCCGCGCCGGAGGAAAGCTATGCCGCGGTGCCCTGGCTCGACTTCATCCCCTTCGCCCATTACGCCGATGCGGTCTGGGATACGGTCCGGATGAACAACATCGCGGCGCATTTCATCACCGCCTTCCTCGACCTGCATCTGAAGGGCGAGGCCGGAAAGGCGCGGTTCCTGACGCCGGAGTTCGCAGGTTTTGCCCCCGGCTCAGCCCGCGGCCTGCGGCTGGAGCGGGCGATGGGCAGCATTGCCCATCCTACGGCCCCGCGATGACCGTGAAGGGCGCGGGGTAGCGGTATTCTTCCAGGTTGGGCGTGGGACCGATCCGGTCGACCACGGCGAAGAGGCCGGGTTCGGACAAGGGGGTCAGGACCCCATGCCAGGTGCCGCGGTGCAGGTTGATGCCCTGCGCCCCGTTGGTCAGGAAGGCGCGGGGGATCGACCCGGGGCCTTGTGCCACGATGACGAGGAACGGGTGCTCGGACATCGGCAGGAAAGCTTGCGAGCCGTCGGGGTGCCGCTCGATCAGATCGAAGCTATAGGGCAGCTGGCGCGGCACGGCCTTGAAGACCGAGATGCCGGTCCGGGCGCCGTCTCCCATCTCGAGGCCCGTGTCGATGCGGGCGCGGTCGTGGTGGCGCTGGCAGAGGCCGGCGTTGATCAGGCGAAAGTCGCCGGTGGCCTCCAGTACGTCGCCGAAGGGGGCGAATTCTGCGGCGGTGAGGGGTTCGGGGGTCAGGTCCATGGCGCGAGGGTGGCGGATTGTGGCGCCTGAGGCAAGAGGGTTTGCACGCGTGCAATGTTGGGTAACATATTGATACGTATGAGCTTCTGAAATTCTGTTAATGTGTTGTTAGGACCCTCTGCAAGGGGGGCGCCCCACCCCCGGCGGAGGAAGCGGGGGTTTCACACCCCCGCACCCCCGTGGAGTATTTCGGCAAAGCGCAAAGGGCAAAGGCGGTCGGGGGAAAGGTGCCCCCCACACGCGCCAGCGGCGCGTTCCGTAGGATGGGCAATGTGCCCATCTTCCCGGCGCGCCTTAGCGGCCCAGCACACCGCGCAGGCGGGCGTGGCGGTTCATGTCCTTGTAGAGCAAGTAGCGGAAGGGGCCGGGGCCCGCGGCGTAACAGGCCTGCGGGCAGAAGGCGCGCAGCCACATGAAATCGCCTGCCTCGACCTCGACCCAGTCGGAGTTCAGCTTGTAGACGGCTTTGCCTTCCAGGACATAGAGGCCATGTTCCATGACATGGGTCTCCTCGAAGGGGATCACGCCGCCGGGCTGGAAGGTCACGATATTGACCTGCATGTCGTGGCTGAGATTGTCGTTTGAGACAAAGCGTGTGGTGGCCCAGCGGCCCTCGGTGTCGGGCATTGGCGAGGGTTGGATCAGCTGTTCGTTGGTCACGAAAGCCTCGGGCACCGGCCAGCCGGGGGCGGGTTCGTAGAGCTTGCGAATCCAGTGCAGGCGGGCGGGCTTTTCACCGGTGTTGTTCAGGCTCCATGACAGGCCGGGCGGCAGGTAGGCATAGCCGCCGGGGGCGAGGCTATGGCTCGCGTCGGGAAGGGTCAGGGTGAGCGCGCCTTCGGTGACGAAAAGGACGCCTTCTACGCCGGGATCAGGCTCGGGCGTGGTGGAGCCGCCGTTCGGGGCCACTTCCAGGATGTATTGCGAGAAGGTCTCGGAAAAGCCGCTCATCGGCCTTGCGATGATCCAGGCGCGGGTGTCCTGCCAGCCGGGCAGGACCGAGGTGACGATGCCGGTCATCACGCCATGCGGGATCACCGCATAGGCCGTGGTGAAGATGGCGCGGCCGGTGTGCAGCTTGGTCTGCGGCGGCAGCCCGTCGAGCGGGGAGGCGTAGCTGGTCATGTGAGCAGGTCTTTCAGGGGAGCAGGTCTTTCAGGCGAAGCTCTGCGATGCGTTCGACTTGGGCGCAGGCGGTCTTGAACTCGGTCGGCGTGTCGTTGGACAGGCGGCTTTGGAAGGCGGCGAGGATCGAGGCCTTGGTGTTGTCGCGCACCGCTATGATGAAGGGGAAGCCGTGTTTGGCCATGTATTGCGCGTTGAGGTCCTGGAAGCTGGCGCGTTCCTCGTCCGTCAGAGCGTCCAGCGCGGCACTGGCCTGTTCGCTGGTGCTTTCCGGCGTCAGGCGCTTGGCGGCGGCAAGTTTGCCGGCGAGGTCGGGGTGGGCCTTCAGGACGCCAAGCTTTTCCTCGGGGGAGGCGGAGCGGAACATCCGGGTCAGGGCGTTGTGCAGGCCCGTGGCGCTGTCATGCGCCGGGCCGAGTTCAAGGTGCCAAGCGCGAGTGGCGATCCAGGGCGAATGTTCGAAAATGCCACCATAGGCGGCGGTGAAGCGGTCGAGGCTCATCTGAGAAGGCCGCTCGAACCTTTTGTGGGGATGGGTTTTTGCCCAATGCTCGGCAATCTCGATCCTGCGGGCGAACCAGACGTCCTGATGCATTTTGACATAGTCGAGGAAGCGCTTGAGCCCCGCGATCTTGCCCGGGCGGCCGATCAGCCGGCAATGCAGGCCGACCGAGAACATCTTGGGCGACCCGGCCTGACCCTCGGCATAAAGCGTGTCGAAGGTGTCGCGCAGATAGGTGAAGAACTGCTCGCCCTCGATATAGCCGGGGGCGGTGGCAAAGCGCATGTCGTTGGCCTCGAGCGTATAGGGGAGGATCAGCTGATCCCGCGCCCCAACCTCGCGCCAATAGGGCAGGTCGTCGTCATAGGTGTCGGAGATCCAGTCGAAGGCGCCGGTTTCGGCGGTCAGATCCACGGTGTTGACCGAGCAGCGCCCGGTGTACCAGCCGCGCGGCGGCTCTCCCACCACCTCGGTGTGCAGGCGGATCGATTCGGCGATCTGGCGGCGTTCTTCCTCGACGGCCATGTCGCGGTGATCGACCCATTTGAGACCGTGGGAGGCGATCTCCCACCCCGCCGCCTTCATCGCGGCCACCTGTTCGGGGTTGCGGGCGAGCGCGGTGGAGACGCCATAGATCGTGACGGGGATGCCCATGCCGGTAAACAGCCGGTGCAGGCGCCAGAAGCCGGCGCGGGCGCCGTAATCGTAGATCGATTCCATGTTCCAGTGCCGCTGCCCCGGCCAGGGCGCGGCGCCGGCGATGTCGGAAAGAAACGCCTCGGACTGGGCGTCGCCGTGCAGGATGTTGTTCTCGCCACCTTCCTCGTAGTTCAGGACCAGCGAGATGGCGACCTTGGCGCCGTGCGGCCAGGCGGCATCGGGGGGCGTCTGGCCGTAGCCTCGGAAATCGCGGGGGTAGCGTTGCATCTTCAACCTTACGTCTTCGGGCTCGGGTCTACCCTAAGGGGGATAGGGCCTGCCCGGTATCAAATAAAGCCGGAAAGTGCTGTTGGCGGAAGCCGGGCTGTGGCGGGCGCCGATTTGCGGCAGGAAGAGGCAGATTGCGCTTAGGCCGCGGTGCCGGGGGCCGGTCTGCGCCGGGCGCCGGCGCCGTGCAGCAGGCGCAGCAGGCGGCGGCGGTCGCCGTCGAGGCTAGCCGCGATCAGGCCGAGGTAGAGGCCCTTGGCCTTCAGGTGGCGGCCGAGGGTGGAATGGTCCTGATCGGCAAAGAACAGGTGGTCGACGTTGCTCTGGACGGGGAAGAGGGCGGCCTGGCGGGCATCATCCAGCAGCCCGTGCAGCAGGGTGACGCGGGGGGAGCGGGGCAGGGGGGCGGTCAGGTCGGCGGGCAGCAAGGCGGTCCATTCGCGCCAGCGCGGCTCCCATGGCGCGGCGGGCAGGTATTGCGGCGAGATGGCCAGCACGGCGGTCAGCGGCAGCGCCTCGGCAGCGCAGAGGGCCATGAAGGCGCCCATCGAGGTGCCGATGGCGAGGATGCGGGTGATGGGCTGGCGGGCGCGGATCGTGGCGATGGCGGCGCTGAGCGCCTTGGCAAAGCCCGGCGCGCTGGCCCAGCTCCGGGTCGCATCCTGGACGAACAGGGCGGGGCGGCCTCCGGCGGTGGCGGCGCGGACGAACTCGGGCGAGGGGGCGCGGGCCGCGTCATGGCCGATCGAGGCGAAGGAGATCACCAGATCGGCGGCGGTGCCGGGCAGGTGCAGGATCGTCCAGGGGGCCTGGCTGGCGAGCGGTTCGAAGGCGAGCATCGGTGCGGCGGTCCTTGGGCGGTCTGTCGGGCAGGGTGTGGGGCGGCCCCCTGAGGCAAGGTGGTCGCGGCAGGCGGGTTCTGCAACCGCAAAGGGCGGGTTTTACGGATCTTCCCTGCCATCGCGTCGCGGGGCGTACTTGCGGGGGCGTTGCATTCCGCCCACGCGGCCTGCAGGCTGGGTCGGACCAGCATGGCCCCGGCTGGCGCCGGGGCAGGCGGGCCGCAGGACGACGTTGGCGGAACGACAGGGCGAAGGGAGACGGATATGGCGGATGGATGGCTTTCGACACATGTGCTCGACACGGCGCGCGGCAGGCCTGCGGCGGGGATAGGGGTCACGCTCTATCGCATCATGGGCGCGGAGCGCAGCCAGATCGCCGCGGCGGTGACCAATGCCGATGGCCGCACCGATGCGCCGCTGCTGGCAGGGGCGGACTACCGCGCGGGTCTTTATGAGCTGGTCTTCTCTGCCGGGGCTTATCTGCGCGCCACCGGGCAGGCCTCGGGCGCGGTGCTGTTTCTCGACGAGATTCCGATCCGCTTTGGCATCGACGACCCTGGCGCGCATTACCATGTGCCTTTGTTGCTCTCGGCCTTCGGCTATTCCACCTATCGCGGCAGCTGAGCCGATCCGCCTTCCGGCGCGGCATTGGCGGGCGGCAGGGGGCGACATCGCCCGAAGCGGCCCGGCCCGCAACCAAAAGCGCTTTCAACCCGGCATGACCTGCCCCTATGGTAAAGCCAGAATCGCAGAAATCAGAGGTCGGGAATGCGGGAATGGTGGCGTGGGGCGGTGACCTATCAGGTTTATCCGCGGTCGTTTCAGGATGACAACGGCGACGGGATCGGAGACCTGAAGGGGATCACCAGACGGCTGAGCCATATTGCCGATCTGGGCTGCGACGCGGTCTGGCTCTCGCCCATCTTCACCTCGCCGATGCTCGACATGGGCTATGACGTGTCGAACTACACCGATGTCGATCCGGTCTTCGGCACGCTGGCAGATTTCGACGCGCTGCTGACCCATGCCCATGACCTGGGGCTGAAGGTGATCGTCGACCAGGTGCTGAACCATTGTTCGGACAAGCACCCGTTCTTTGCCGAAAGCCGCAAGGACCGGACCAATCCCAAGGCGGACTGGTTCATCTGGGTTGACCCGAGGCCCGATGGCACGCCGCCCAACAACTGGCTTTCGGTCTTCGGTGGCCAGGCCTGGACCTGGGATGCGCGGCGCAAGCAATATTACATGCACAGCTTCCTGCCCCAGCAGCCCGACTTCAATTACCGCAACCCGGAAGTGGTGGCGTACATGGAAAGCGTGCTGCGCTTCTGGCTCGACCGGGGGTTGGACGGGTTCCGCTTCGACACGGTGAACTACTTCTACAAGGACGCGCTGCTGCGTCACGACGCCGCCGATTACCGGGTGAAGGAAGAGGCCGAGGGCAATCCCTACGGCATGCAGTACCATCTCTTCTCCAAGAACCAGCCGGAGAACCTGCTCTGGATGGAACGGATCCGCCGCGTGATGGACGAATACCCCGGCACGGCGACGGTGGGCGAGATGGGCGAAAGCCACCATGCCATCGCGATGATGGGCCAGTACACGGCGCCGGGCCGGCTGCATCAGTGCTATTCCTTCGAGATGATGGGCTACGATTACTCCGCCGCCTTCTTCCGGACCCGGATTTCCGATTTCTTCACCGGGGCGCCGAATGGCTGGCCGATGTGGGCCTTTTCCAACCATGACGTGGTGCGGCAAGCCTCGCGCTGGGCGAAACATGGCATCAGCCAGGATGCCCTGGCCAAGCAGGCAGGGTCGCTTCTGTTGTCCTTCCAGGGCTCGATCTGCCTCTGGCAGGGCGAGGAGATCGGCCAGACCGATACCCAGCTCGATCTGGAGGAGCTGACCGATCCGCAGGGCATCAACTTCTGGCCGGAGCCGATCGGCCGCGACAACACCCGCACGCCGATGGTCTGGGACGCCTCGGCCAATGGCGGTTTCACCACGGGCAAGCCCTGGTTGCCGGTGAAAGCGCCGCAACTGGCGCGCAACGTGGCAAGCCAGAGCGGCGTTGCGGGCTCGGTCTTGGAACAGTACCGCGCGATGCTGCACTACCGCAAAACCTCCAAACCGCTGGTCGAGGGGCGGACGGTCTTCCTGCACCTGCCCGAACCGATCCTGGCCTTCACGCGCGAGATCGAGGGCGAGGCGCTGCTCTGCGTCTTCAACCTCTCGCCGGAGTTCCAGTACCTGACGCTGGACGGTGCCGGCGCGCCGGAACCCGTTTCCCTTGGCACCACACTGGAGGGCCGAGCCCTGACCCTGGCCCCCAATGCCGCGGCCTTCCTGCCGGTAACAGGGGCGATCCATCTGGCCATCGAGGCGCCCAAGGCCTGACCGGTCTCCCTCCCCGACGGCGGGGGGCTGTCTGCCCCCCGGGCCCCCCGAGAGTATTGCGACAGAGGGCAAAGGGGGCGCGGTAACGCTTCCTTAACCAGTATGTGCGACGCTGAGACTCCGTACAGGGAGGAGTCCCGTTGGCGGCAGAGCGCAAGTCGCCTCGGCTGGGTGTGAAGCTCTCACATGGGTGTAAGAACCCCCCGGGCCGAGGCGCACTTTGCCCTTTATCCTTTGCGATCTGGCCAAATACTCCGGGGTCCGGGGCTGGCCCCGGCGGGTTCAACCCTTGCGCCGTTCGGCATCCATCCCGTGGAAACACAAAAGCCGGGGGCTCGATGCCCCCGGCTTTTGTTTCCTGCTGCAATGCCGATCAGTCCTTGGCGCGTTCCTGATAGCTCAGGTCGTCGGTGTTGATGATGATCCGGGTGCCGGCGCCGATGTGCGGCGGGACCAGGACACGCAGGCCGTTGGTGCAGATCGCGGGCTTGTAGGAGGAGGAGGCGGTCTGGCCCTTGGTCACCGGTTCGGTCTCGGCAATCTCGACCACGGCCTTCTGCGGCAGGGTGATCGCGATGGCGACACCTTCGAAGGTCTGGACATAGGCTTTGACACCTTCGCCCAGGAAGACCTTGCTGTCGCCCACCACATCGGCCGAGACGGTGATCTGGTCGTAGCTGATCGGTTCCATGAAGTGGAAGCCCTCGCCGTCCTCATAGAGGTAATCGTATTCGCGTTCGTCCACCGTGGCCTTTTCGACCATCTCGGTCGTGCGCCAGCGTTCCGCAACCTTCACGCCATCCGAGATTCGGCGCATGTCCACGCTCGTGGTCGGCGTGCCCTTGCCGGGGTGGAAGTTTTCCGATTTCAGGACGACGTAGAGCTTGTTGTCCAACTCGACGATATTGCCCTTGCGGAGCGAGGAGGCGATGACCTTCATGTGACGGATTCCTTGTTTCCAGAGGCCCCGGTCGCTAAGGAGAGGCCGTATCGGCGCAGCCTTTACCCCAAACCTTCGGAAATCGCCAGAGAGAAGCCGCATGACCCAGAACCCGTGGTGGCAGCGTCACCGCCATGCCGACCGCCGCCCCGCGCTTCTGGCCCGCAGCCGCATCCAGACCGGGCTGCGCCAATGGTTCGCCGCCCGCGATTTCCTCGAGGTCGATCCCGCCGCCCTGCAGGTCAGCCCCGGCAACGAGGCGCATCTGCATGGCTTTGCCACCAGCGTCATCGGCAATGACGGCGAAGCGCGGCAGATGTATCTGCACACCTCGCCCGAATTCGCGATGAAGAAGCTTCTGGCGGCGGGGGAGGAGCGGATCTTTGCCCTCACCCATGTCTGGCGCAACCGCGAGCGCGGGGTGCGGCATTCGCCGGAATTCACCATGCTGGAATGGTACCGTGTGGGCGAGGATTACACGGTCCTGATGGCGGACTGCATTGCGCTGATGCAGATGGCCTGCGCTCAGGCGGGCACCCGGACCCTCGTGCATGGCGAACGTGTCTGCGATCCCTTTGCCGAACCTGAGCGTTTGGGCGTGGTCGAGGCTTTGGCGCGCTATGCCGGGGTGGATCTCCTGGCCTCGATCCTGCCGGATGGCAGCACCGTGGTGGAACCTCTGGCGCGGCAGGTGGCGGCGCTGGGGCTCAGGGTGGCAGACACGGACACCTGGTCGGACCTCCTCTCGGCGGTTCTCGTCACAAAAGTCGAGCCGCATCTGGGGCTTGGTCGTCCGACCATCCTTGACCGTTACCCTGCGGCCGAGGCGGCGCTGGCGCGGCGCACGCCCGATGACCCGCGTCTGGCCGAGCGGTTCGAGCTTTATGCCTGCGGGGTCGAGCTTGCCAATGGGTTTGGTGAACTGACCAACCCTGAGGAGCAGCGTCGCCGTTTCATGGCGGAAATGGACGAAAAAGAGCGGGTCTATGGCGAGCGTTACCCGCTGGACGAGGATTTTCTGGCAGCCCTGGCCTTCATGCCGGCCGCCTCGGGCATCGCGCTCGGCTTTGACCGGCTGGCGATGCTCGCCACCCATGCGCCGCGCCTCGATGATGTGATCTGGACCCCGGTCGCGTGACGCTTTCGTAACGGGCGGCCTTACAAAATGACCGGCACTTTCGGCATTTTGCCAGTTTGGGCGCCACGTCACCTGCCAACAATCTGCTTGCCTATCGGGCGGCACAACCTAGGCTTTAGCGCAAAGGCGGCGTCCGACCGCCTTGGTCCAATCGGGAGTCCCCTCATGAAATCCAAACTGCTTCTGTCCACCGTCTTGACGCTGGCGGCTCTGCCCGCTTTCGCCGACAAGAACCCCCGCACCGGGGAAGAGCTGGCCGACAATCAGGCCTATACCTACCGGATGCTCGACAGCGTGAAATCGCTGGACCCGCAGCTGATTTCCTCGGTCGAGGACAGCGACGTGGCGCGTGGCCTGTTCGAAGGCCTGTATAACGAGGACGGCGACGGCAACCTCGTCCCGGCGGGTGCCCTGTCCTACACTGTGTCGGATGACAAGCTGACCTATACGTTCAAGCTGCGCCCCGAATCGAAATGGTCGGATGGCACGCCGGTCACCGCCGCCGACTACGTTTACGGCTGGCAGCGGCTGGTCGACCCGGCGCTCGCCTCGGAATATGCCTATTATCTGGAACTCGCCCAGGTGAAGAACGCCGCCGATATCACCGCCGGCAAGAAGCCCGCCTCTGAGCTGGGCATCAAGGCGATTGACGACCACACGCTGGAAGTCTCGCTCGACAACCCGATTCCCTATTTCACCAAGATGCTGACCAACTCGGCCACTTTCCCGGCGCCCAAGGCCGCGATCGAGAAATTCGGCGCGGATTGGACCAAGAAAGACAATATCGTCACCAATGGTGCCTATCTTCTGACCGATTTCGTCGATGGCGAAAAATATGTCGAGACGAAGAACCCGAACTACTGGGATGCGGCCAATGTGATCATGTCGCCGATCACCGCCCTGGTGATCAATGACGAAGACGCCGCCCTGACCCGTTACCAGGCGGGCGAGCTGGACCGCACCGACGTGCCCGCTGGCCAGTATCCGCGCCTGAAAGAGGCTTTCCCGACCGAAGCGCGTTCGACCCCCTACGCCTGCGCCTATGATTACATCATCAACATGGCCGAGGGCAAAGGCAACGAGGCCTTGAAGGATGTCCGCGTCCGCAAGGCTTTGTCCTATGCGGTGGACCGTGACGTGATCGTCAACAACATCCTGCAGGGCGGCCAGACGGCGGCCTATTCCTGGACCCCGCCGGCGATCAACGGCTATGTCATGCCCGACATCGACTATTCGCACTGGACGCAAGCCGAGCGCAACGAGAAGGCCAAGGCACTGCTGGCCGAAGCGGGCTATGGCCCGGATCATCCGCTGGTCCTGACGCTGAACTACAACACCTCGGAAGCGCACAAGAAGATCGCCGTGGCCGTGCAGCAGATGTGGAAGCAGACGCTGGGCGTGCAGCTGACGCCGAACAACTACGAATGGAAAGTCCACACCGACAAGCTGATCGCCGGCGACTTCGAGATGGCCCGCTATGCCTGGTGCGCCGACTACAACGAGGCTTCGACCTTCCTTGACCTCTACACCGGCTATTCGACCAACAACGACGGCAAGTATGAAAACCCGGCCTATGACACCCTGATGAAGGATGCCAAGGGCATGGCCGACCCTTCGGCCAATTACACCAAAGCCGAAGAGCTTCTGGCCGCCGACATGCCGATCATCCCGATCTATCACTATGCCAAGGTCGATATGGTCCGCCCGGACATCAAGGGCCTGCCGATGCATGACGCGATGCAGTTCTGGTACTCGAAAGACCTGTACCGCACGAAGTAATCTTCCCTCGGGCAGGGCAGGGGGGGCCGCAGGCGCGGCCTCCCCTGCTGCCCTTTTGGCATGTGACCCATGATCTCTTTCATCTTCAAGCGGCTTCTGGTCGCGATCCCGACGCTATTGCTGCTGATCGTCATCTCGTTTCTGATGATGCATGCGGCACCCGGCGGGCCCTTCACCCAGGAAAAGCAGCTTCCCGCCGCGGTTCTGGCCAATCTCAACGCCAAATACGGGCTGGATCAGCCGATCTGGGTGCAGATGGCGCGCTATGTCTGGGGGATCGTCGCGCATTTCGACTTTGGCCCCTCGTTTGTCTACAAGGACCGCACGGTGAACGAGATCATCGCGCAGGGCTTTCCGGTGACCTTGAGCTACGGCATCTGGGCCTTTGTGCTGGCCGTCAGCGTCGGCATCACGCTGGGGGTTCTGGCGGCGGTGTTCCAGAACTCCTGGCTCGACCATCTGGCGGTGGGGATTTCGATCGGGGCGCAGGTGCTCCCGAACTTCGTGATGGCGCCGATTCTGGTGCTGATCTTTACTTTGTGGCTTGGCTGGCTGCCCGGGGGCGGCTGGGATGGCGGCGACTGGAAGCATCAGGTTCTGCCGGTGATCGCGATGGCCACGGCCTATATGGCGTCCATCGCGCGGATCACCCGGTCCTCGATGCTGGAGGTGTTGAGCCTGAACCACATCCGCACGGCCCGCGCCAAGGGTCTGCCGACCTCGAAGGTCATCCTGCGCCATGCGCTGAAGCCAGCGCTGATTCCGGTGCTGAGCTATCTGGGGCCGACCTTCGTGTCGATGATCACCGGGTCGGTCGTGATCGACATGTTCTTTTCGACCGGCGGGATCGGCAAGTTCTTTGTCGATGCGGCCCTGAACCGGGACTATGCCCTGATGATGGGGGTGACGCTGCTGGTCGGCGTCCTGACCATCCTCTTCAACCTTATCGTCGATGTGCTTTACGCATGGGTCGACCCCAAGATCCGGTTCTGACATGGTGCTTTCCCCAATCGACATGACCGCGCTGGCCAAACGGCTGGCGCAGCTGGACGAGGTCAAGGGCCGCTCGCTCTGGGCCGATGCAAGGGTGCGCTTCATGCGCAACAAGGCGGCGGTGGCGGGGGTGGTTCTGCTGGCGCTTTGCGTGGCTTTCGCAGCTTTCGGGCAGCTGATCTCGCCCTATACCTATGATTACATCGACTTCACCATCATGGGCCATGCCGCCGAACAGGGCGCGCCGAGCTGGGCCAAGGGCTATTACTTTGGCGTCGATGACCAAGGGCGCGATCTGTTTGCGCGCACCGCGATGGGCACGCGGATCTCGCTTTATGTGGGCATCCTCGGCACGGCGATTTCAGTTCTGGTCGGCACGCTGTATGGCGCGGTGTCGGGCTATGTCGGCGGGCGGACCGATGGGGTGATGATGCGGATCGTCGATATCCTGCTCGCCATCCCCTTCATGTTCGTGGTGATCCTGCTTCTGGTGATGTTCGGCAAATCGCTGGCGGTGCTGCTGATCGGCATCGGTTTCCTGTCCTGGCCTGCCATGGCCCGCATCGTGCGCGGCCAGACGTTGACCCTTAAATCGCGCGAGTTCATCGAGGCGGCGCAGGCGACCGGGGTTTCGACTCCGCGTATCATCCTGCGCCATATCGTGCCGAACCTGCTGGGCATCGTGGTGGTCTATGCGACACTTCTGGTGCCCGACATCATCCTGACCGAGAGCTTCATCTCCTTCCTTGGGCTTGGGGTGCAGGAACCGCAAACCTCGCTGGGGGAGCTGATCTCGGAAGGGGCCAAGACGATCCGCTACGGCACGCTCTGGCAGCTGGGATTCCCGATGCTTTTCTTCATCATGACCATGTTCGCCTTCTACTTCGTCGGCGACGGGTTGCGTGATGCGCTTGACCCGAAGGACCGCTGATATGGCCATGTTGGAAGTTGCAAACCTCGGCGTGTCTTTCGCCACGCCGGATGGCACGGTGAACGCGGTCAATGGCATCAGCTTTGCCTTGGAAAAGGGCCAGACGCTGGGGATCGTCGGTGAAAGCGGCTCGGGCAAGAGCCAGCTTGCCTTTGCGATCATGGGGCTTCTGGCCAAAAACGGCACCGCGCGCGGTTCGGCCAGATTCAACGGGACCGAGCTGATCGGCTCTCCCCTCTCCACGCTGAACAAGATCCGCGCCAACCATATCGCGATGGTGTTTCAGGACCCGATGACCTCGCTCAACCCCTATATGCGGGTCAGCGACCAGATGGCGGAGGTGCTGATCCACCACAAGGGCATGAGCAAGGAGGCCGCCGTGGCCGAGGCCGCGCGGATGCTGGATGCGGTCAAGATCCCCGATGCGCGGGGGCGGATCCGGCTTTATCCGCACGAGTTTTCCGGCGGCATGCGCCAGCGTGTGATGATCGCGATGAGCCTGTTGTGCCAGCCCGAGCTTCTGATCGCGGATGAACCGACTACGGCCTTGGACGTGACGGTGCAGGCGCAGATCATGGCGCTTCTGGGCGATCTGCAGCGCGATTTCGGGATGGCGACGATCCTGATCACCCATGACCTTGGGGTGATTGCGGGATTTTGCCGTGAGGTGATCGTGATGTATGGTGGGCAGGTGATGGAACAATCGCCGGTCGATCCCTTCTTCGATGCGCCGAGCCATCCCTATTCGCGGGGCCTTTTGCACGCCCTGCCAAGGGTGGATCAGGAGGAGGGCGAGTTGTCCGCCATCCCCGGCAGCCCGCCCAACATGACCCGGGCGCCCAAGGGCTGCCCCTTCGCGCCGCGCTGTGCCTATGTGATCGCGGAATGCCATGAGAGGCTCTCCCCCCTGACCGAGTTCGCACCCGGTCGCAAACGTGCCTGCAACCGCCCGGTGGAGGAACTGGTATGACCCCGCTGATCGAAGCCCGCGACGTCTCGGTCACTTTCACCATCCGGCGCGAGGGCGACATGCCCTGGACCGCGCCGCGCCGACTGCAGGCGGTCAAGGATGTGAGCTTTTCGTTGCAACCGGGGGAAACCCTTGGCATCGTGGGCGAAAGCGGCTCGGGCAAGTCCACGCTGGCCCGCGCCTTGATCCGGATGCTGCCGGCCACGGGCAAGGTGTTGTGGCAGGGCGGCACCGATCTGCTGACGCTGAACCGCCACCAGATGCTGGCGCATCGCGCGGCGATCCAGATGGTGTTTCAGGACCCCTTCGCCAGCCTCAACCCGCGGATGACCGTGGGCCAGATCGTGGCGGAGCCCTTGCGGACCCATTACCCGAACCTGCCGGCGGAAGAGGTGAAGGCGCGGGTGCAGCTGATGATGGACCGGGTGGGCCTTTTGCCCAACCAGATCAACCGCTATCCGCACGAGTTTTCTGGCGGGCAATGCCAGCGTATCGGCATCGCAAGGGCGCTGATCGTGGAGCCGAAGCTTCTGATCTGTGACGAGCCGGTCTCGGCCCTCGACGTCTCCATTCAGGCGCAGGTGATCAACCTTCTGGCCAGTTTGCGGCGCGAATTGGGGCTGGCGATGATCTTCATCGCGCATGACCTTTCGGTGGTCAAACATATCTCGGACCGGGTGATGGTGATGTATCTGGGCCGGGTGATGGAGGATGCGCCGAAGCGCAGCCTGTTCGCCGCCCCGCAGCATCCCTATACGCAGGCGCTGCTTTCCGCGGTGCCGATCCCGAACCCGGCGGCAGAGCGCGCCAAGAAGATGATCACGCTCGAAGGCGATCTGCCCTCGCCGATGAACCCGCCTTCGGGTTGCGTGTTCCGCACGCGTTGCCCCAAGGCGCAGGCGATCTGTGCCGCCGAACTGCCGCCGCTTCTGGGCGGTGAGGCGGCGGTGGCCTGCCACTTCCCGGGACCGGTGCTGGCAGCGACCGAATCTGCGGCCGAATAAAGAAAGGCGCGGGGACCTCCTTCCCCGCGCCTTGCCCCGCTTTTGCCCCTCCGGCACTCTGTCCGGTTTCTGCGCGACGCGCTCAATGCGCCATCAGCACCGGGATCGCGGCGGATTCCAATGCGGCGCGGGTTGCCCCGCCCAGCACGGCCTCACGCAAGCGGGAATGGCCATAGGCGCCCATCACCATCAGATCGCAGCCCTCTTCCAGCGCGTGGCGGGCCAGAATCTCCGACACTTTCGGCTGGGTCTTGGCCAGCACCGAGACCTGCGCCTTGATGCCGTGCCGGACGAGGTATTGGCACAGCACGCCACCCGGATCCGAGCGTTCCGGCCCGCGGGTTGGCGGGTCGACCACGGTCACATCGACCAGATCGGCCTGTTTCAGAAGCGGCAGGGATTGCTTGACGGCGGCCAGCGCCTCGGAGCTTTGGTTCCAGGCCAAGAGCACGCGGCGCGGCGTGGCCATCTTCTTCATCAACTCGAATTGGCCGACATAGCTTTCCGGCACGATCAGCACCGGGGCGCGACCGTCGAAGAGGGCGGCCTCGACCACGGCTTCGGCCTCATAGCCTTTGCCGGCGCCATAGGGGCGCGATTGCACCACCAGATCGGCGAAGCTCGCCGCATTGCCGACCACGGCGGTCAGGCTGCCCATCTCGGCCACGGCGGCTTCAAGGCTGAAGCGCAGGGCGGGATCGACCTCGGCCAGGGCCCGGTTGGCGGCGGCGGCGACGGCATGGGCGTCGGCCTCGGCGCGTTCCAGGGCAAATTCGGTCATCACCGCGCCGGCCCCGATATAGGAATAGCCCAGCTGCACCTGATCAATGCCAAGTGCCAGAATCTCCAGATGTGCATCAAAGCCCAGAGCCATGGCAGCCGCCGCCGAGATCGAGGCTTCTGCCGTGGCGGGGTTCGTGACGACCGTCAGGATGGATTTATAGCTCATCTTCACCTCCGCAATGCGATGTCCGGACATGCTGACAGGACAATTGCGCGGGCGCATTGACACGGATCATGCCGATGATCACGCGCAGTTGATATGGATCAAGGCGAGTTTCCGCCGCACCTGCAAAACCAGACCCAGTCAGGAGCCTTCTGCGCCGCGGCCTGAATCATCGGAGCGAGATCTCCGAACGATCCATCCGCGCGACCGGGGGCCAAGGGACGAAGGGACAGGAACATGTGGGACTACGCGAAATTGATCGTGCTGGCCGTGGTGGGGCTTCTGGCCGCCATCGCCGCCAACTACGCGCATGATCTTCCCTATATGGTCAACGCCATAGAGGTGGCTGTCGCAGCGGCGATTGCCTTCATCTATGTCTTGAGCCAGGTGGGTGAAGACAAGTCGGTCAACCTCAACGAATATCAGGATGGGGTGATCCGCGCAGGGGTGATTGCGACCTCTTTCTGGGGCGTCGTGGGCTTTCTGGTGGGCGTGGTCATCGCCTTCCAGCTGGCCTTTCCGTCGCTCAATCTGGGCAATGTGACCGAGGGCGTGCTGAACTTTGGCCGGCTGCGGCCGCTGCACACTTCGGCGGTGATCTTTGCCTTTGGCGGCAACGCCCTGATCATGAGCGCCTTTTACGTCGTGCAGCGCACTTCGGCGGCGCGGCTCTGGGGCGGCAACCTCGGCTGGTTCGTCTTCTGGGGCTGGCAGCTGATGATCGTGCTGGCGGCGTCGTCCTATATTCTGGGCGGCACGCAGGGCAAGGAATATGCCGAGACGGTCTGGTATATCGACCTCTGGATCACCGTGGTCTGGGTCGCGTTCCTGGCGGTCTTTGTGGGCACTCTGGTCAAGCGCCGCGAGCCGCATATCTATGTGGCCAACTGGTTCTACCTTGCGATGATCCTGACGGTGGCGATGCTCCACCTCGTCAACAACGCCGCGATCCCGATCTCGATCCTGAGCTCCGTCTCGGTGCCGGTCTATTCGGGCGTGCAGGATGCCATGGTGCAATGGTGGTACGGCCACAATGCCGTGGGCTTCTTCCTGACCGCGGGCTTTCTGGGCATGATGTACTACTTCGTGCCGAAGCAAGTGGAGCGTCCGGTCTACAGCTACAAGCTGTCGATCATCCACTTCTGGGCGCTGATCTTCCTTTATATCTGGGCCGGTCCGCACCACCTGCACTATACCGCGCTGCCCGACTGGGCCTCGACCCTGGGCATGGTCTTCTCGATCATGCTGTGGATGCCCTCCTGGGGTGGCATGATCAACGGGCTGATGACGCTGTCGGGCGCCTGGGACAAGCTGCGCACCGATCCGGTGGTCCGCATGATGGTGATCGCCATCGGCTTCTACGGGATGAGCACCTTCGAAGGCCCGGTCATGTCGATCAAGGCGGTCAACTCCTTGAGCCACTATACCGACTGGACCATCGGCCATGTCCATTCTGGCGCGCTGGGGTGGAACGGGATGATCACCTTCTCGGTCCTCTACTTCCTGACGCCGCGTCTGTGGAACCGCGAGGGGCTGTACAGCCTGAAGCTGGTCTCCTGGCACTTCTGGCTCGCCACCATCGGGATCGTGCTTTACGCGGCTTCGATGTGGGTTTCGGGGATCATGGAAGGCCTGATGTGGCGCGAGGTCGATGCGAACGGCTTCCTTGTGAACGCTTTCGCCGACACCGTCTCCGCCAAGTTCCCGATGTATGTGGTGCGTGGTCTGGGCGGGGCGATGTTCCTGACCGGGGCGCTGATCATGGTCTACAATCTTTGGATGACGGTGAAAGCGCAGCCTGCCCGGGCCGCTGCCTACGCCGGCGTTCCGGCTGAATAAGGGGGCGCGGAACATGTCTTTTCTCGACAAACACAAGATCATCGAAAAGAACGCCACACTGCTTCTGGTGCTGAGCTTTCTGGTCGTGACCATCGGCGGCCTGGTGCAGATCGTGCCGCTGTTCTACCTGCAGAACACGATCGAGAAGGTGCAGGGCATGCGGCCCTACACCCCTCTGGAACTGGCGGGGCGTGACATCTATGTCCGCGAGGGCTGCTATGTCTGCCACAGCCAGATGATCCGCCCGATGCGGGACGAGGTCGAACGTTATGGCCATTACTCGCTGGCGGCGGAGTCGATGTATGACCATCCGTTCCAGTGGGGGTCCAAGCGCACCGGGCCGGACCTGGCGCGGGTGGGCGGCAAATACTCCAACTCCTGGCATGTCGATCACCTGAGCAATCCCGAAGCCATCGTGCCGGAATCGGTGATGCCGAAATACGCCTTCCTGTCCACGACGCCGATCAGCGCCGAGTTCATGTCGGGCGAGATGAAGACCCACCGCATGGTCGGCGTGCCTTACACGGATGACGAGATCGCCAATGCCAAGGCCGATTTCGCGGCGCAAGCCAACCCGGATGGCGACAGCAGCGGCCTCATCTCGCGCTATGGCAACAAGGTGACGGTGGCCAATTTCGACGGCCAGGCCGATCTGACCGAGATGGATGCGCTGGTGGCCTATCTGCAAGTGCTGGGCACGCTGGTCGACTTCTCGACCTTCACGCCTGATGCGTCGCGCTAGGGGGGGATCATGGAAAAGTATTCCTTCCTGCGCGAAGTGGCCGACAGCTGGGCGCTTCTGGTGCTGACGCTGATCTTTGTGGGAGTCGGGCTTTGGGCCTTCCGCCCGGGCAGCAAGCTGATCCACCAGGACGCAGCCAATGTGATCTTCAAGCATGACAAGAAACCCGGGCCACTTCCCGGACCTTCGAAGGAGGGCTGAGCGATGTGTGCCAAGCCAATCAAGGAAGACCCCAAGGCCAAGGTCGGCACCACCGGCCACAGCTGGGACGGGATCGAAGAGCTGAACAATCCCCTGCCGCGCTGGTGGGTCTGGGTCTTCTACCTCTGCATCATCTTCTCGCTGGGCTACACCGTGATGTATCCGGCCTGGCCGCTGATCCATGGCGCAACGCCGGGGATCCTCGGCGCCTCGACCCGGGCGGATGTGGCGGTGGATATCAAACGCTTTGACGACGCCAATGCGCCGATCAAGGCCAAGCTGGTGGCCGCTGACCTCAATGCGATCGAGGGCGACGAGAACCTCAAGGCCTATGCGCTGGAGGCCGGCAAGTCGATCTTCCTCAACAACTGCGCGCCCTGTCACGGGGCGGGGGCGGCAGGTGTTCAGGGCAAGGGCTATCCTAACCTTCTGGACAACGACTGGCTCTGGGGCGGTACGCTGGATGCGATCCACACCACGGTGACGCACGGCATCCGCAACACGGTCGACCCCGATGCGCGGCTGTCGCAGATGCCGAGCTTCGGCAAGGACGGGATCCTGACGCCGGAGCAGATCGGCGATGTGGTGGAACATGTCCTGCAGATCTCGGGCCAGGACCATGACGCCGCCAAGGCCGAGGCCGGAAAGCAGGTCTTTGCCGACAATTGCGCCGCCTGCCATGGCGACGACGGCAAGGGCAACCGCGACCTGGGCGCCCCCAACCTGACCGACGCCATCTGGCTTTATGGCGGCGACCGGGCGACCATCACCTATACCGTGACCAATGCGCGCTTTGGCGTCATGCCGACCTGGGGCTTTGCCCCGCCCGGTGGCACGCCGCGCCTGACCGAAGACCAGATCCGTTCCGTCGCCGTCTATGTGCACAGCCTTGGCGGTGGCGAGTAACGCAAAGTGATGTCGTCCGGGCCTCGCCCGGGCGCCATGGGCACCGGCATCCCCCCTGTTCGCGCGGTTCCTGGGGTGCCGGTGCTTCCTACCTTCGATCCTGTGCCCGCGGCCTTCTTGCGGCCCAAGGCAAGGGATTGTCCTTTTCCCGACTTTAACTCTGCGGGGCTGGCCACTGCCATGCCCCGTTTTTTTCCTCATCCAGACCGATCTGGCGCCGGCTTGACCTAAGTCAAGGCACGCAAACCCGGGTGCGTCCACAAGGTGAGGGCGAACAGGAAGTCAGTCATGTCCCAAATCGAAGAACCGAAGCTTTACGCCGCCCGCGAGCCGATCTTTCCGCGCCGGGTTTCCGGCAAATTCCGCACGCTGAAATGGTGGTTGATGGCGGGGATGCTGGGGCTGTACTACATCACGCCCTGGCTGCGCTGGGACCGCGGGCCGCAGCTGCCCGATCAGGCCGTGCTTCTGGACCTGTCGACCCGGCGCTTCTTCTTCTTCATGGTCGAGATCTGGCCGAACGAGTTCTACTTCGTGGCGGGCCTTCTGATCATGGCGGGGCTCGGGCTGTTCCTGTTCACCTCGGCCGCGGGGCGGGTCTGGTGCGGCTATGCCTGCCCGCAGACCGTCTGGACCGACCTGTTCATCCTGGTCGAACGCTGGATCGAGGGCGACCGCAACGCCCGCATCCGCCTGCACCGCCAACCGTGGAACTGGGAGAAGCTGACCAAGAACATCTTCAAATGGTGGGTCTGGTTCTTCATTGGCCTCGCCACCGGCGGCGCCTGGATCTTCTATTTCGCCGATGCGCCGACGCTGTTCTGGAACCTGATCCATTTCACCGCCCCGCCGATCGCCTATATCACGATGGGCGTCCTGACCTTCACCACCTTCTTCTTCGGCGGTTTCGCCCGCGAGCAGATCTGCATCTATGCCTGCCCCTGGCCGCGCATCCAGGCCGCGATGATGGACGAGGACACCATCACCGTCGGCTACCGCTCCTGGCGGGGCGAGCCGCGCGGCAAGCAGACGGTGCCGGGCAACGGCGATTGCATCGACTGCATGGCCTGCGTGAACGTCTGCCCGATGGGCATCGACATCCGCGATGGCCAGCAGCTGGCCTGCATCACCTGCGGCCTCTGCATCGACGCCTGCGACACCACGATGGACAAAATCGGCAAGCCGCGCGGGCTGATCGGCTATCTGGCGCTGACCGACGAACCCCTGGAGCGGGCCGGCAAGCAGGATCTGTCGATCTGGAAACACATCCTGCGGCCGCGCACCCTGCTTTACACCGTGCTTTGGGCCGGCATCGGGGTTGGGCTGATCGTCGCCCTCTTCCTGCGCGCCAATATCGACGTCTCGGTCACCCCGGTGCGCAACCCGCCCTTGGTGGTGCTGTCGGACGGGTCGATCCGCAACACCTATGACCTGCGCCTGCGCAACAAGCATGGCGAGGATCGCTGGTTCACCTTCTCGGCCACGGCGGGCGGCGATGTCACGCTGAGCCTGGAAGGCACGCCCGACCTGCGCGTGCTGGTCAAGGCCAACGAGACCCGCGTGCAGCGGCTGTTTGTCACCGCAAAGGCGGATACTGTAGCGGCCAAGACTCACCACATGCCACTGCGCCTGTGGATCAGCGATGCCGAGGGCCCCGAGGCCCCCAAGGCCGAGCGCGTCCACAAGGACACCATCTTCAACGGCAAGGATGACTGAGATGATCCCCAGCGACAAAACGGCCCTCCAACCCGCAGTTCAACCCGCAGTTCATCCGGGCCGCCCCTTCACCGGCTGGCACATGCTGGCCCTGACGCTGAGCTTTTTCGGCGTCATCATCGCGGTGAATTTCACGCTGGCTTACAAGGCGATCTCGACCTTTCCGGGGCTGGAGGTGAGCGACAGCTACGTCGCCTCGCAGACCTTCGACGAGGAGAAGGCCGCGCAAGAGGCGCTGCACTGGAAGCTGACGCAAGGTTATGACCATACCAAGGATCAACTGCGGCTGGAGTTCATCGATGCCTCGGGCCAGCCGGTGATCCTGAAGGATCTGGATGTGCTGGTGGGTCGCCCGACCGAGGCGGCGCAAGACCAGCATCCGCAGATGGTGCGGGGCGACGACGGGGCCTATGTCTCGACCAACAGCCTGCCGATTGGCAAATGGATGTTGCAGATCGTGGCCCATGCGCAGGATGGCACGCTCTATCAGGCGCGGACCTTCTTTTACGTCAGGAGCTGAGATGGCCTACGAAGCCTCCGATGAAGGCCCCGGCCGGATCGCGGCCTGCCCGGCCTGCGTGGCGGCCCCGGCGGCCGAACGTCTGGCCGAGATGCGTCGGGTGGAGCCGGCGCGCCTGATGCTGTCCCTGCCCACGGCGCATTGCGCGGCCTGTATCTCCACCGTCGAGGGCGCGCTGCGGGCCTATCCGGGGGTGCATTCGGCGCGGATGAACCTGACCCTGAAGCGCGTCTCGGTCGAGGCGGAGCCTGCGATCACCGCCGCCGACCTGACCCATGCGTTGGAGGCCGTGGGCTACGAGGCGCATGAACTTGACCCCGGCATGCTGTCGATGACGGAAACCGACCGTCAGGGCCGCGAATTGCTGATGCGGCTGGGTGTCGCCTTCTTCTCGATGATGAACATCATGCTCTTGTCGGTCGCCGTCTGGTCGGGGGCCGAGGCCGCGACGCGCGACATGTTCCACTGGATATCAGCGCTGATCGCCATACCGACGGTGATCTTCGTCGGTCAGCCCTTCTTCAAATCGGCCTGGGCCGCCTTGCGGGTCGGGCGTCTGGGGATGGATGTTCCGATCTCGCTGGCCTTGATCCTCGCCTCTTCGATCTCGCTGTATGAGACG
Organism: Rhodobacter sp. P2_H5; assembly: GCF_056403335.1. Taxonomy (NCBI): domain Bacteria; kingdom Pseudomonadati; phylum Pseudomonadota; class Alphaproteobacteria; order Rhodobacterales; genus Rhodobacter; species Rhodobacter sp. P2_H5. The sequence continues at coordinate 273,070 of NZ_JBFUFS010000002.1, forward strand.
ATGCATTCCGGCGAGAAGGCCTATTTTGACGCCGCCGTGATGCTGAGTTTCTTCCTGCTGCTGGGCCGCTATCTGGACCACCGCAGCCGGGCGCTGGCGCGCTCTGCCGCCGAGGAACTGGCAGCACTGGAAGTGCCGCGCGCGATTGTACTGGAGGATGGCGTGGAACACCTGCGCCCCTTGGCCGAGGTCGCCAAGGGCGATCTGGTGCTGGTGCGCCCGGGTGGCCGGATGCCGGTGGATGGCGTGGTGGTGACCGGCACGTCCGAGGTGGACCGCGGCCTGCTCACCGGAGAAAGCCTGCCGGTCTTTGCCGGGCCGGGGCTGGCGGTCTCTGCCGGTGAGGTCAACCTGACCGGGCCTTTGACCCTGCGGGTGACGGCGGCGGGGCGGGAGTCCTCCTTGCACCGGATGGCCGATCTGGTGGCGGTGGCCGAAAGTGCGCGCAACCGCTATACGACGCTGGCCGAACGCGCGGCCCGGCTTTACTCGCCCCTGGTGCATATCCTGTCGTTTTCCGCCTTCGGGTTCTGGATGTGGAAAACCGGCGGCGACATCCGCTTTGCGGTGAACATCTCGGCGGCGGTGCTGATCATCACCTGCCCCTGTGCCTTGGGGCTTGCGGTGCCTGCGGTGGTGACCGCCGCCTCGGGCCGCCTCTTCCGCAAGGGCGTGCTGATCAAGAACGGCACCGCCTTGGAGCGGCTGGCCGAGGTCGATGTGGTGGTCTTCGACAAGACCGGCACGCTGACCATGGGCGCGCCGGATCCGGCCAATCTGGAGGCGATTCCGGCCGAGGCGCAGGCTGTGGCCTTGGCGCTGGCCAAGGCGTCGTCGCATCCTCTGGCCACGGCGCTGGCCGGGCGGATTTCCGGGGAGGCGGCCCCGGTCACCGATCTGCGCGAGGTGCCGGGCTATGGCATCGAAGGCCAGCTGGATGGCATGCGCGTGCGGTTGGGCCGGGCGAGCTGGGTCGGGGCTGAGGCCGAGGCGCAAACCGCGACCTATCTGCAGATCGCGGGGCAGGGGCCTCTGGCGTTCACCTTCACCGACCATATCCGCCCGGGGGCGGAGGCTGCGATTGTGGGCCTCAGGGCGCAAGGCAAGGCGATCAAGCTGGTCTCGGGTGACAATGAAGCCGCCGTTTCGGCCTTTGCCGCGCGGATCGGGATCGCGGATTGGGTGGCCGGGGCCTTACCGGCCGAAAAGGCGGCGCTGGTGCGCCGGCTGGCCGATGAGGGGCACAAGGTGCTGATGGTGGGCGATGGCTTGAACGATACCGGGGCGCTGGCGGGGGCGCATGTCAGCATCTCGCCCGCGCAGGCGCTGGATGCGGCGCGGGTCGCCTCGGATATCGTGCTTTTGGGGCGGGATCTGTCGGCGATTGCCGATGCGACGCGGATTTCCAAGCAGGCGACCAAGCGGATGGTGGAGAATTTCGAAATCTCCGCCGCTTACAACGTGATCGCGGTGCCTCTGGCGCTGGCCGGGATGGCAACACCGCTTGCGGCGGCGCTGGCGATGTCGCTCTCTTCGATCTCGGTTTCGCTAAACGCGCTGAGGTTGAAGTAATGCAGATCCTGACGATCCTGATCCCGGTCTCGTTGTTCTTGGGCTTCATCGGGCTGGTGGCCTTCGTCTGGGCGATGCGCACCAAGCAGTTCGATGACCCGCAGGGCGATGCGAGCCGGATCCTCACCAAGGATTACGACGACAGGCCCGCGCCTTACGCGATGGTCACGGTGGCGGGGCTGAGGCCCTCGATGCTGACGGTGCAGGTCTCGCCGCGCTTCAAGGCGCCCACGCCAGCGGGGGTGCCGGTGAAGATCAGATCGCCGGGGGCGAGGGTGACGAGGCGCGACAGGTAAGCGATGACGCCGGGCACGTCCCAGATCATCGCGGAGAGCATCGTCTCTTGCCGCAGCTTGCCGTCCACCGTCAGGGTCAGCTTCGCATCGGGCAGGGTGCTGCCGGGATGGAGGAGGCCCACCACGGCGGACTTGTCAAAGCCCTTGGACATGTCCCAGGGCCGGCGCGCGGCCTTGGCGGCGGCCTGCATGTCGCGGCGGGTCAGGTCGTTGCCGGCGGCATAACCCCAGACATGGGCGAGGGCATCCGCCTCGGTAATATCTGCGCCGCCGCGGCCGAGGGCCACGACGAGTTCGCCTTCAAAGTGAAAGTCTTCGGTGGCGGGCGGGTAGGGGATCGTGGCACCGGATTCCACCACGGCATCGGCGGGTTTGGTGAAGAAGAAGGGTGGCTCCTTGGTCGGGTCGCCGCCCATTTCGATGCTGTGTTCGGCATAGTTGCGTCCGACGCAGAAGATCCGCCGCACCGGGAAACGCTCGGTCGAGCCCGCGACGGGCAGGCTGACGGGGGCGGGCGGGGGCAGGACGTAACCGGGCATCATTGGCCCATCGTGAAGCATTGCATCGCCCGCGCCTGCAGGCGGCGGCAGGCGAGGTCGGCGGTGTCGCGGTCGAGCCCCAGCACCACGGCGTCATAGCCGCTGGAGCGTGCGACGACCTTGCGCAAGCCGTTGCCTAGGGTGGCATTCTCGGTCAGCTGGATCTGGATCAGCGCCTTTTCGGCGACAAAGCTGTTGGGGAAACGACCGAGGTTGATCCCCCAGGTCTGCCCGCCCGAGGTGGAAACCCGGGTCACGACCTCGGGCTTGGCGGGGACCGAGGCGAGCTTGGCGCTTTGGTCGGTGTAGATCGGCGCTTTCTTCTTCGGCGCGCGGGCGGTTTCGGCGGCCAGTTTCAGGGGTTGTGCCGGAGCGCTGGCCTTGACGGTCACGCCGGCCGCGATATTGGCGGCCATGTCAGCGGCCTGGGCCTCCAGCGTGTTGGGCGGCGGCGCGGCTGCGGCCACAGCGACCGGCTGATCGGAGGAGGCCATCGCCACCGCATCCTCGATGCCGGAGATTTCGACCACGCCATAGGTTTCGGGGCGGGCGACCGGGCGCGGCGACTTGGCCATGGCCATATCGACGCGCAGGGTCTTGCCTGCGCCACCGGCGACTTCGGGCAATGCCTCGTCCTCGGCCTGGGCGACCAGGGCGGGCGGGGCGCTGGGAACGGCCTCGGGGTCCGCGGGCACCGGCTTGATGGTCTGGACGCCGGGGCGGGCCTTCTTGAAGCCAAGGTCCAGAAGTTCGGTCATTTTCTGGTTGCGCATCGGGGTCGAGGTGCCGCCGAAGACGGTGCCGATCAGGCGCACACCGTCGCGCTCGGCGCTGGCGGTCAGGTTGAAGCCAGCGGCCCCGGTGTAACCGGTCTTGATGCCGTCCGCGCCTTCGTAGCTGTCGAGGAACTTGCGGTTGGTGTTGGCGACGGTGGCCAGGCCCGCATCGGTCGTGCGGCGCGAGAAGATGCTGTAGAACTGCGGGAAGTCGTAGAAAAGGTGGCGCCCCAGGATCGACATGTCATGTGCGGTGGACAGGTGGCCCTTGGCGGGCAGGCCGTTGGCGTTCTTGAAGGTGGAGTTCTTCATGCCAAGCTGGCGGGCGGTGGCGGTCATCCGGGCGCCCCATTTCTCGGGCGAGCCGGCGAAGTAATCGCCGATGGCGGCCGCCGCGTCATTGGCCGATTTCACGGCGGCGGCGCGGATCAGATAGCGCAGGGCGATTTGCTGCCCGGCCTTCAGACCCAGCCGCGAGGGCGCCTGGTTGGCCGCGTTCTTCGAGACGGTGATCATGGTGTCCAGCGTGACATGGCCGGCCTTGATCTCCTGAAAGGTGATGTAAAGCGTCATCATCTTGGTCAGCGAGGCCGGGGGCAGCGGGGTATCGGCGTTGGAGGAATAGAGCGTCTCGCCGGTCCGCGCATCCATCAGATAGGCGGCGTAGGGCACCGCTGCTGCGGGAAAGCCCAGAAGAAGGTTCGCACAAAGGCCAAGCGCCAGAGTCCAAACCAGATTGCGGACGTGGTCCACCAATGTCTGTGCCAATTTGCTGCCTCGTCACTGCCCGCGCCCCCGTTTTTCCGGGGTGTCGCTGTTATGTTTCAACAAAGGTAACACGCGTGTGCATTCCCGAAAACCCCTTTGTTTCCATGGGTTTCTGAGTGTTTCTTCCGTGTATCACTTTGGTTGATGCGGCAGATGTGGTGGGCGTTTCGCGCGCGGCCCACCACCTATGGTAGGATGTTCACCTCTTCGACCAGCGCGGGCAGGGCGCCAAGATCGGAAATACAGCGGAAACGCGCCGCATCTTTGGGCGATTCTGCATGCTCCAGCGCCCAGGTCAGCGCATGGGGAACGTGAACGCCCCAGGCCCCTGCCTCCAAAGCGGGCACCACGTCGGATTTGAGCGAATTGCCCACCATCATCGCCTGTTCCGGCGCAGCCCCCTGCCGGGCAAAGGCCGCCCGGTAGATCTGCGGCGTCTTGTGCGAGACGATCTCGACCGCGGCGAACAGATCGCCCAGACCCGATTGCGCCACCTTGCGTTCCTGGTCCAGCAAATCGCCCTTGGTGATCAGCACGAGGCGGTGGGTTTCGGCCAGTTGGCGCAACGTCGCCTCGGCATGCGGCAGGAGGTCGACCGGATGGCGCAGCATCTCGCGTCCGGCTTCCATGATCTCGGCGATGACGGCGGCCTGAACCCGGCCTTCGGAGACCTCGATGGCGGTTTCGATCATCGACAGCATGAAGCCTTTGACGCCAAAGCCATAGTGGCCAAGGTTGCGCCGCTCGGCCGCCTCCAGCCGGGCCGAGAGGTGGGCGGGTTCGGCCAGACCGGACAGCAGGGTGGCAAAGCGGGCCTGGGTCAGGTGGAAGAAGGTTTCATTATGCCAAAGCGTGTCGTCGGCATCGAACCCGATCGTGGTGATCATCGCATCTCCTTTACCCTCATGCGGCGAGGGTCTTTCATGACGGCCAAAATGATCTATATTGAAGATCGAGGGGCCGCGCAGCCCGTTCTGCACCGGAGTTTGGTTTTGACCACTGATCCTGACAAGATGTCTGACGAGCCGAAAGGCCCGGGTCAGGATACGTCCATCCTGACCAAGACCAAACCCAAGACCGAGCGGCCGCCGCTCTACAAGGTCATGCTGCTGAACGACGATTACACGCCGATGGAATTCGTGGTCCATGTGCTGGAGCGGTTCTTTGGCCTGAACCACGCCCAGTCCTTCGAGATCATGCTGACCGTCCACAAGAAAGGCCTTGCCGTCGTCGGGGTTTTCTCCTTTGAGGTGGCCGAAACGAAGGTGGCGCAGGTGATGGATTTCGCCCGCCGGCATCAGCACCCGCTGCAATGCACGATGGAAAAGGAATAGCCGCAAGGCGATCATGAGAGCGGCTCGACTGGACATGGCGCTGGATTCCGGCGCGTGGATTTTGCCGCCTGCGGGCGATGTGGCGGTCATGCGGCCGCGCGCTGGTGATGAGCTGGACGCCTTGCCCAAATCGCGGGTGGTGGTGCGGACCGGCTTCAAGCCCGATCAGGATCATTTTGTCGCCCAAGGCTTCCGGGTCGAAGGCAAGGCCTACTCCGCCGTGCTGATCTGCCTGCCGCGGGCCCGGGCCGAAGCCTTGGCCATGGTGGCCGAGGCGGTCGCCCTGACCGGCAATGGTGGGTCGATCGCGATTGACGGGCAGAAGACCGATGGCTTTGACAGTATCCTGAAGGACCTGCGCGGCGCGGGCTTCGAGATGGGCGAGGTCGTCTCCAAGGCGCATGGCAAACTGGCCGCCTTCCGCGCCGGGCCGGTGCCTGCGGGTTGGGCTGCCGCCGATCATCTGGTGGACGGTTTCATCACCCGCCCCGGCGTCTTTTCGGCCGATGGCCCGGACCGCGGCTCGCAGCTGCTGGTGGCGGCCTTGCCGGCCGATCTGCCGGCCCGGGTTGCCGATCTGGGCGCCGGCTGGGGGTATCTGAGCCGTGCCATTCTGGAGCGGCCCGGCGTCAAGCGTCTGGATGTGGTCGAGGCCGAGAAAGTGGCGCTCGACTGCGCGCGGCGCAATGTGACCAATCCCCATGCGGTGTTCCACTGGGCCGATGCCACCAGTTTCAAGCCGGAACGCCCGTGGAATGCCGTGGTGATGAACCCGCCCTTCCACACCGCCCGGGTGCCCGACCCGGCGCTGGGGCTGGCTTTCCTGCGCGCCGCCCATCGCGGGCTGGCGCCGGATGGCGTGCTCTGGATGGTGGCGAACCGGCATCTGCCTTACGAGCCGGTCCTGAAGACTCTATTCCGCCAGGTCGAAGAGGTCAGCGCCAGCGGAACCCCGGACGGCACCTTCCGCGTCACCCGCGCCGCCTATCCGATCCGGGGCAAGTAGCACCCGGATCGGCTGCGCTGGCTCACTCGGGGTACTGCGCCCGGCAGGCCATGATCGCCGGTTGCAGCTGACGCGCCATCTCGGCCCGGCGCCGCTCCATCGAGATCAGCTTGGCCTGTTCGGCGCCCAGGTCGATGGCCACCGGCTTGCTGACCCGGGTCGGCACGTCTTCGACGCAGCGGCGCGGCATCGGATTCGGGTTCACCGGCGTGGGCCAGTCCGAGCAATCCTGCACTTCGGGGAAATAGGCGATGGTTTCGGCATAGCCGTAGCCGCGCGCGATATTGCCCCGGGTCTCGGCAATCAGCCGGTCCAGCACGATCATGTCATGCGAAACGCCGCGGATGCATTGCTCCTGCGGGGTGCCGCAAGCGGCCAGGGCCAGCAGAATCGGGGCCGTCAAATACCATTTCATCATCACCTCCATAATCCGTTTCATAATAGGCCGCCGGGCTTTGCTATGGAATAGCAGCCCGCGTTGAGCGCCGCGCGACTTCCTGTTACCAAGGCCGCCAAGTGCAAGGAGACCGCGATGACCGACCTTTCCCTCGACCGCAAGGCGCGTGCCGCCGCCTGGTTCCGCGATCTGCGCGACCAGATCGTCGCCGCTTTCGAGGCGGTGGAGGAGGAGATGGGCGGCCCGGGCCCGGCAGGACGCTTCGAGGTAACCCCCACCACCCGCCCCGATGGCGGCGGCGGGCTGATGAGCGTGATGCGGGGCGGCCGGGTGTTCGAGAAGGTCGGCGTGAACGTCTCCGAAGTGCATGGCACTTTGGGTGAGCGGGCGCGCGCCGCGATGGCCGCGCGCGGCGTGCCTGGGCTGGCCGAGGATCCGCGCTTCTGGGCCTCGGGGATCTCATTGGTGGCCCATATGCAGAACCCGCATGCCCCAGCGGTGCATATGAACACGCGGATGTTCTGGACGCCGCAGGCCGCCTGGTTCGGCGGCGGGTCGGATCTGAACCCCTGCATCGAATATGTCGAAGACACGGTGCATTTCCACGACACGCTGCGCGCCGCCTGCGATGCGCATGACCCCGACTATTACGCCCGCTTCAAGGCCTGGGCCGACGAGTATTTCTTCATCCCGCACCGCGGCCGCGCCCGCGGCGTCGGCGGCATCTTCTACGACGATCTGGCCTCGGGCGATTGGGAGGCGGATTTCGCCTTCACCCAAAGTGTCGGTCGCGCCTTCCTGCCCGCCTTCCTGCCCCTGACCCGCGCCCGGATGGGGCAGCCCTTCACCGAGGCCGACCGCGAGGTGCAGCTGATCCACCGCGGGCTTTATGCCGAATACAACCTCGTCTACGACCGCGGCACCAAGTTCGGGCTGGAAACCGGCCACGACGCCAATGCAGTGCTGATGAGCCTGCCTCCGGTGGCCAAATGGACGTAGTGGGCTTTTTCAACACCGAGATCCCGGCCTTCCTTCTGGCCCTGCAGTTCCTGACAAGGCTGGGGGTGAAGGCGACCTATTCGCCCGAGGCGATGCGCCATTCGCCGCGCTGGTATCCCGGCGTGGGCGTGGTGGTGGGCGGCATCTCGGCCCTGGTCTATGGCGCGGGCTACTGGCTGTTCTCGCCGCTGCTCGGCGTGTTGCTCGCGGTGGCGGCTGGCATGGTGGTGACTGGCGCGCTGCATGAGGACGGCTTTGCCGATGCCTGCGACGGTCTCGGCGGCACCCGCCCGAAGGAGCGCGTGCTGGAGATCATGCGCGACAGCCGGATCGGCACCTATGGCGTCCTCGGCCTGATGCTGATGGTCGCCTGCAAGGTCGCAAGCCTGCAGGCGCTGCCCGGCGATGCCGTGGCTTTCGTCCTGATCGCAGGCCATGCCGCGAGCCGGGCCTCGATGCTCTGGGTCATGGCCTCGTCCGACTATGTGCGCGACCAGGGCGCGGGGAGTGCGGTGGCCGGCGGCATCGACCGCCACGCCCTCTCGGTGGCGCTGGTCACCTCCGGCCTCGCCATCCTGCCTCTGGTCTTCGTGGTGCCGCTGGCCTCGATCATCACCGGCCTCGCCGGCCTCGCCTTCGGCCATCTCGTGATGCGCCACTGGTACGAACCGCGCCTCGGCGGCTATACCGGCGATTGCCTCGGCGCCGTCCAGCAATGCAGCGAGCTCGGCTTCTACCTCGGCCTCCTCCTCGCGCTGACCGCCTGACCCCTTCATCCAGACCCAAATATCCACCTTGAAGCGCGCGGGAGGTCCGGGAGGGGCGGCACGCCCCTCCGGCAGGGGGGCTCGGGGGGGCTGGCCCCCCCGACACTTCCCGCGGCAGCAAGCCCAAGTCGCGCCGTCAGCTGCGCAAAAGCCGCCCCAACCGCCGCATCCCCTCGTCAATCGCCGCCGCATCGGCGCAGGAAAAGCTCAGCCGCAAGGTGTTGCCGTTCGATCCATCGGCATGGAAGGCGCGGCCCGGGACGAAGGCGATCTTCTCGGTCTTGAGCGAGCGCGCCAGCAGCTCCGCCGCGTCCATCCCTGCCGGCAGGGTCAGCCAGACGAACATGCCGCCCTCGGGCCTTGTCCAGCTCACCCCCTCGGGCATCTCGCGCGCCAAGGCCGCCAGCATCGCATCGCGCCGCGCCATGTAGGTTTCGCGCAGGGCCGCCACATGCGCATCAAAGGTGGCGCGGGCGACGTGGTTGGTCACGATCTGGTTGATCGTCGGCGAATGGAGATCCGCCGCCTGTTTCATCAGGACGAGTTGGCTGATCACCTCGGAAGCGCCGCAGACCCAGCCGACCCGCAGCCCGGGAGCGAGCGATTTCGAGAAGGAGCCGCAATAGAGCGTCCGGCACGCCTCGATATTCCCCTTGCGGGCGATCTCCAGCGCCAGGATCGGCGGGATCGCCGCGCCGTCATAGCGCAGGGTCTGGTAGGCGGCGTCCTCGACCACGGCGATGTCCAGGGTATCGGCGAGGTCGATCACCGCCTCGCGCGCCGTGCGGTCCAGCGTCTCGCCGGTCGGGTTGGCGAAATCGACCGAGAGATAGGCGAATTTCACGCGGCCGCCGGCCTCTGCCGCCTTGGCGGCAAAGCTTTCCGGCGCGCGGTTGCCTTTGGGGTCAAGCCGGTCATAGGTCGGCTCGTAAGCGTTGAAGGCGCCCAAGGCGCCGAGGTAGGTGGGCCAGCCCACCAGAACCGTATCATTGGGCGAAATCATCAGCTTTCCGAGGTAGTCCAGCGCCTGCTGCGAGCCCGAGGTGATCAGGATATTGGCGGGCGTACAGGGCACCCCGATCTTGGCCATCTCAGCCACGATCCACTGCCGCAAGGGCAGATAGCCCTCCGAGACTGAGTATTGCAGCGCTGCATTGGCCTGACCGTCCGACAGGGCCTCGGCATAGGCCGTGCGGAATGCCTCTTTCGGGAAGAGCGCGGGGTCAGGGATGCCACCGGCAAAAGAGATGATGTCGGGCTGATCGAGAAGCTTCAGAAGCTCGCGGATCTCCGAGGCTTTCATGCGGCTGTTGCGGGTGGCGAGGACCTGATTCCACTGCACGGGACTGCTCCAATGTTGATGGGCGGCACCTTGCGACCGGCGGCAAACCAAGTCAACATCTGTGACCTAACGGAGTTAGAGGCTCCGCAAGGTCTCCATCAGCAGGGTGACATTCTCGGGGTCGGCATCGGGGGTGATGCCGTGGCCGAGGTTGAAGATATGGGGGCCTTTCGAGAAGGCCTTGGCGATGCGGCGCGCTTCGGAGACCAAAGCCTCGCCGCCCGTGACCATCAGTTTCGGGTCAAGGTTGCCTTGCACGCAGCCATCGACCTGCACCTCGGCCGCGGCCCAATCGGCGCTGACCGAGTTGTCCAAGGCCACGCAATCCGCCCCGGTCTCCACCGCGAAGCCCTTGTAGCGCGGCCCGGCCTCGCGCGGGAAGGCGATGACGGGCAGGCCCGGAAAGCGCGATTTCAGCGCCGCGATGATGCGGGCGGTGGGGGCGAGGGCGAAGTCGTCGAAATCCTGGCCCTTGAGGCTGCCGGCCCAGCTGTCAAACAGCTTGACCACCTCGGCCCCGGCCATGACCTGGGCCGAAAGGTATTCGACCGTTGCGTCGGAGATGAGGTCGATCAGCGCGGTAAAGGTCTCGCGGTCCACCGCTTTCAGCTGATGCGCCGGGCCTTGGTCGGGCGTGCCGCGCCCGGCGATCATATAGGTGGCCACGGTCCAGGGCGCGCCGGCAAAGCCGATCAGCGTGGTCTCGGACGGCAATTCGCGTTTCAGGATGCGGACGGTCTCGTAGACCGGGGCGAGGTGGTCATGGATCGCATCGGCGGGTTTGAGGGCGCGCAGGCCCTCCGGCGTGGTGATGGTGGAGAGACGCGGGCCTTCGCCCGTCTCGAACCAGAGGTCGGCGCCAAGCGCCTGCGGCAGCAGAAGGATATCGGCAAACAGGATCGCGGCATCAAAGCCGAAGCGGCGGATCGGCTGCAGGGTGACCTCGGCCGCAAGGTCGGGCGTGTAGCACAATTTCAGGAAATCGCCCGCCTGGGCGCGGGTGGCGCGATACTCCGGCAGGTAGCGCCCGGCCTGCCGCATCAGCCAGACCGGCGGGCGGGGCAGGGTCTCACCGCGCAGGGCGCGCAGGATGGTCTTGTGGGCGGTTTTGTCGGGCATCTGATCTCTCCGGCTTTGGCGCCTGCCTCACGCGCCTGCGGCCACTTGTCAAGCGGCGGCCTGTTGCATGGGCAACCTGTCGCGGGTAAGTCTGGCCCATGATCCAGGCCCTTCCCACCCCCGCTGAACCGCTGAAAATCGGCACCCGAGGCTCTCCGCTGGCGCTGGCCCAGGCGCATGAGACGCGTGACCGGCTGGCTGCGGCCTTTGGTCTGCCCCTGGAAGCCTTTGAAATCACTGTGATCAAGGTCACCGGCGACCTGGTGCAGGACAAGGCGCTGAAGGATATCGGCGGCAAGGGCCTGTTCACCCGCGAGATCGAGGAGGCACTTTCAGCCGGCGCCATCGACATCGCGGTGCATTCGATGAAGGATATGCCGGTCGAACAACCGGCGGGCCTGTTGCTCGATTGCTACCTGCCGCGCGAAGATGTGCGCGATGCTTTCGTCTCGATGACGGCCAAGGGCCTCGGCGACCTCGCCCCCGGTGCGGTGGTCGGCTCCTCCAGCCTGCGGCGGCGCTCGCAGGTGGCCTTGCGGCGGCCCGACCTGAAGCTGGTGGAGTTTCGCGGCAACGTCCAGACAAGGATGCGCAAGCTGCAGGAGGGCGTGGCCGAGGCGACCTTCCTCGCCATGGCGGGGCTGAACCGGCTCGGGCTGGCCCATGTCGCCCAAGCGGCGATCGAACCGGAGGAGATGCTGCCCGCCGTGGCGCAGGGCGCCATCGGGGTGGAGCGGCGCGCGGCGGATGCCCGCGTGGCCGAGATGCTGGCCGCGATCCATGACCGCGACACCGGGTTGCGGCTGGCGGCCGAGCGGGCGTTTCTGCGGCGGCTGGACGGGTCGTGCCAGACGCCGATCGCGGGGCTGGCGGTGCTGGATGGCGGGCTGTGGCTGCGCGGCGAGATCCTGCGCCCCGATGGCACCGCGGTGATCGCGGGCGAGCGTCGGGGGGCTGCGGAAGATGGCGCCGCCTTGGGCGCGGACCTTGCGCAAGAGCTGCTGGCCAAGGCCGGGCCGGGCTTCTTCGGCTGACCCCTCAGCTGCGCGGGGGAAACCACCCCCTGCGGTCGGCGAGGTAAAGCCCCCAGCCGCCCAGCAGGCTGACCAGCACGCCGATTACGGCCACGGTTTCATAATGGCCAAGCAGGATGCCGATGGCAAAGATCGCGGCCGTCAACCCGTCCGACACCAGCTTTTGCACCGCGAGCATCGCCGCCGCCGTGCCGGGCCTTTCATGCAGCAGGTCCTGGTAATAGGCGATCGGCAGGGTGATCACCAAAGCCCCGCCAACCCCGGCCAACAGCGGCAGAACCCAGAGCAGCGCGCTGTCCGCCAGAAAGGGCATCGCCAGCATGTGGCAGGCGTAAAGCCCCGCCCCGATCACCATCAGCCCCGCCGCAGACAGCCCCTTGGCAAAGCGCGGCAAGAGCAGCATGGCCGGCACCTCCCACCCCGCGACCATGCCGACATACAGCGCCACATCCGCCGGCCCGCGCGTGACCGAGGCGTTAAAGACCAGCGACACCAGCACCATGTACAGGCTGGTGACCGAGGCCAGCGCCCCGAGCAGGAGCACTCGGATCGCCACATTGGGCTTGGCAATCTCGGCCAACGCCTCGCTCAGGCGGATGCCGGAACGGCGGTCCTCCCAGGCGGTCTGGCCATCCTTCGGCCAATAGCGCCAGACCAGCAGCACCAGGCACAGGCTCACCACCCCGCCACTGACATAGACCGCCATCACCGGCAGCCCGGCGCCAAAGGCGAAGGTCCAGAAGATCAGCATCGACAGGAAGGCAAAGGACATCGCAGCCCGGGTCGCCGCCAGCACGCCATTGCGCTGCCCCGGCGTGCCGGCGCTGACCAGACGCGCGAGCGCCAGAAGCTGGCCATAGAGGCTGGAGGACACCGGGATCAGCACGCCCTGACACAGGATCATCGCCCAGGGCCCCGGCCAGACCAGCATCACCCCGACGCCGGCGAGGCCGCTGAGGGCCGTCCCCAGCGCGATCAGCCGGCGGTGCCCGAAGCGGTCGCCCAGGATCCCCACCAGCACCGAAGAGGTCACCGCCACCGCCGAGGCCAGCACCAGAAGCAGGGAAAAGGCCGATTTGCTCATCCCGATCCGCTCGACCGCGATCAGCGACTGGTAGGGATAGACCGAGGCGTAAAATGCCCCCAGAAGGGCAATCGCCCCCGCAATCAACCGCAATGTCGGGTGACGCAGCACGATGGTGATCGGGTTCATGGGGCTTTCCACGGCCAAAGGCGGGCCTGCCTTACGGCTACCGGGGACGTTGTGCGATGTCCAGCGCCCGGGCGCGACATCGGGCGTCGTAAAACTGACATAACGGCTGCGGGCGCTCGGCTAGCGTGCAGGGGCAAAAGCGGGGCGAACATGGACGTCGATTATATCATCGTGGGCGCGGGCTCGGCCGGTTCGGTTCTGGCCAACCGCCTGACCGCCTCGGGCCAGCACCGGGTTGTCGTGCTGGAGGCTGGCGGCACCGACCAGCACTTTTACGTCCAGATGCCGCTTGGCTACGGCAAGCTCTTCTACGACCCCGCGGTGAACTGGATGTATCAGGCGGCCCCCGACCCGGGGCTGGCGGGCAATGCCGACCACTGGCCGCGCGGCAAGCTCTTGGGCGGGTCGTCGTCGATCAACGCGATGGTCTATATCCGCGGCCACAAGGCCGACTATGACGAATGGGGCGCCGAAGTGCCGGGCTGGGCCTGGGACGACGTGCTGCCCGCCTACCGCGCGATGGAGGATAACGAAGCCGGATCAGATGCTTACCGGGGCAAGGGCGGACCCCTGTTCATCTCGAAGAACCAGAGCGGGCTGCACTGGCTGGTCAAGGACTACATCGCCGCCTGTGGCGAGGCGGGTCTGCCGCATAACCCCGACTTCAACGGGGCGGAGCAGGAGGGCGCCGGCATCTACCAGATGACGATCAAGGGCGGGCGGCGCAACTCGGCCGCGCGGGCCTTTCTGCGCCCGGCGATGGGGCGCAAGAATCTTGAGGTTGTGACGGGTGCCATGGTGACCCGCGTGCTGATGGAAGGGCGTCGCGCCGTTGGCGTCGAATATCGCCGGGGCGGCGCGCTGGTGCAGCTTCGGGCCCGCGAGGTGATCTTGTCGGGCGGGGCCATCAACTCGCCGCAGCTGTTGCAGCTGTCGGGGATCGGGCCGGGAGCCTTGCTGCAGGGGCTCGGCCTGCCGGTTCTGGTGGATAATCCCCATGTCGGCGCCAACCTCAACGACCATCAGGGCATCAACTACACCTGGCGGATGAAGGTCCCGACCTATAACGACATCCTGCGGCCCTGGTGGGGCAAAGCCCTGGTCGGCTTGCAATATCTGCTGACGCGCAGCGGGCCGCTGTCGAAGTCGATCAACCATGGCGGCGGCTTCTTCCGCACCTCGGCCGCGGAACCACGCCCCAACATGCAGCTTTACATGCAGGCGTTTTCCACCCTGATCCCGCGCAACGGCGAGCGTCCTCTGCTGACGCCGGACCCTTTCCCGGGGCTCTCGATCGGCCTGTCGAACTGCCGCCCGACCAGCCGGGGCCATATCCGTGCGGTCAGCCCCGATCCGTTCCACCACCCCGAGATCGTCGCCAACGCCTTTTCCACCCAGCATGACGTGGACGAGATGCTGCTGGCGGTGAAATACCTGCGCACCATCGCGGCGCAACCCTCCTTCGCGCGCTGGATCGCGGAGGAGCTGCGCCCCGGCCCCGAGGTGCAAAGCGACGAAGCGATGATCGCGGATTTCCGGGCACGGTCGGGCACGGTCTATCACCCCTCCTGCACCTGCCGGATGGGGGCAGAGGGGGAATCGGTGCTGGACGCCAGGCTGCGGGTGCGCGGGGTCGAGGGGCTTCGCGTCTGTGACGCCTCAGCCTTCCCGAACCTGATCGCGGGCAATACCAATGCGCCCGCGATGATGCTGGGCTGGCGCGGGGCCGAGATGATCCTGCAGGATTAGACCGGCGTTAACCGTTTCCTCCGAATCCTCTGGCAGGTTCAGATCAGGTGCAACAGCTTGGGAAGGTCGGACATTCGGGAAAAAAGCAGGGCCCCCTCGGCCAGAAGGGCGTCTCCGCCATGCGGGGCATAGCCCATGCAGCGCATCCCGGCGGCAAGGGCGGCGCGGGCCCCGGTCGGGCTGTCCTCGACAACGATGCAGAACTCCGGGGCGATGCCCAGGGCATCTGCGGCTTTCAGATACAGGTCGGGAAAGGGCTTCGGACGCGGGGTTTCCTGACCCGAGAAAATGCGGCCCTGGAAGCGGGCGATCAGGCCGGGGTGCTGACCCAGCGTGATTTCCATCTTGCGCGGGCTGCCGTTGGAGCCGATGGCATAGGGCAGGCCGGCGGCATCCAGCGCATCGAGCACCGCCAGGACGCCGGGCACCAAAGGCGCGCCCTGTTCCAGCCTGGCGTAAAGCCGGTCATAGAAATCCGCGACCCAGTCGGCGGGCAGATTGGCGCCGAGGCTGCGCGCCCGGTCGGCCACGCCTTGCAGGGTCAGGCCCAGAAGCTCCACCTCTTGCTCTTCGCGGCTCAGGTGGGGGGCGTAAAGCGCAAGGTCCGAGGCCACCATGTCAAAGGCAATCGCCTCGGAATCGACCAGCACGCCGTCGCAATCGAAAATCACCGCCTGAGGTTTCATGGTTCCAGTTCCAGCAAGGTCACCCAGGTGTCGCCATAGCGCCTTTGATCCAGAAGCGCAAAGCCCGGCGGCGGGGGCAGGGCCGCGCCCTCCTCCCACAGGATCGTGGCTTCGGGAGCGATCCAGCCCTGCGCCCGGGCCGAAGCCAGCGCCGCCTCGCCCAAGGCCTTGCCATAGGGCGGGTCGAGGAAGATCAGGCTGAAGGGGGCACTGGCGGCTGGCAGTTTGGTCGCATCGCGGGACAGGACCTGCACCTGACCCTCGACCCGCATCTTGGCGATGTTCTGCGCGATCAGCTTTTGCGCGGCCCTGCCGTCATCAACCAGGGTGACGGCTGAAGCGCCGCGCGACAAAGCCTCCAACCCCAGGGCGCCGGTGCCGGCGAAAAGGTCGAGCACGGTGGCGCCCGTCACCAGATCGCCATGCGCCCCGTTGATCAGCAGGTTGAAGATCGCCTCGCGCACCCGGTCCGAGGTCGGGCGCAGATGCGCCTTGGGATCGCCCGCCCCCACCTCGGCCAGATGCAGCCCGCGCCACCTGCCGCCGATGATCCTCATGCCTTCAAAAGCGCCTTCAGCTCGGTCGCAGGGTTGGCGATGGCTTCGGGGTCGGGGGTGCGGCCGGATTCGATCAGCCTTTTGCCGACCATATAGGCCCGGCTGTCGTTCATCGCATCGACGGCCAGAAGCTTGTCGCCCTTGTAATACCAATAGCTGACCGCATCGCCCGCCGGGCCCCGCGTGATGATCCGGTCATAGCCGATGTTCAGCCCGGCGATCTGCAGTTTGCAATCATACTGGTCCGACCAGAACCACGGCGCGGGGACGTAATCCATCCCGGCGCCCATGATGTTCTCGGCCACCAGTTCGGCCTGATCAATCGCATTGCCTACCGATTCCAGCCGCATCTGCGCGCCGTTCAGCGGGAAAGAGGCGCAGTCGCCCGCCGCCCAGACATGCGGGGCCGAGGTGCGGCCCTGCGCGTCGGTGCGGATGCCGTTTTCCAAAGCGATGCCCGCAGCCTCGGCCTCGGCGGTGTTGGGGGTGATGCCGACGCCGACGATGACGAAATCGGCCGGCAATTCGCGGCCATCCTTCAGGCGCACACCGGTGGCGCGGGTCTCGCCCATGATGCGGTCCAGCCCGGTTTCCTCAAGGATAACGGTGCCTTGCGCGGCATGAAGCGCGCCGAAATAGGCCGAGGTTTCGGGCGCGGCCACCCGTTGCAGGATGCGCGGCGCCATCTCGATCACGGTGACCTCCAGCCCCAGCTTGCGGCCAACCGCCGCCGCTTCCAGCCCGATATAGCCGCCGCCGATGATGATGAGCCTGGCGCCGGCCACAAACTCCGGCCGCATCGCGTCGACATCGGCCAGGTTGCGGACCGTGTAGACGCCGCCCAAAGCGCCACCGATGGCGGCGGGCAGGCGGCGCGGGGTTGATCCGGTGGTCAGGATCAGGTCGGTATAGGCGATGACCTCGGTCCCCACGGTCACGGTCTGGGCCGCGGTGTCGATGGCGGACACCGGGGTGCCGAGCTTCAGGGTGATCTTCGCCTCGGTGTAGAACTCGGGCGCGCGGAGCCAGAGGCGTTCCTCCTCCATCTCGCCCAGAAGATAGGCTTTCGATAGGGGCGGGCGCTGGTAGGGCGGGGCATTTTCCGCGCCGATCATTGTGATGGCGCCTTCAAAGCCCAAAGCCCGCAGTTTGGCCGCTGCTGCAGCCCCTGCCTGACCTGCGCCGACGATTACGACATGTGCCATCATTCCCCCACTGGCCGATTATCCGCCGCGAGCCTATATCCGTGGTCACAGGAAACGCAACGCGCGAGGGTTCACGAATGACGATTTCAGTAGGCGACAAGATTCCGGCCAGCAGCTTGATGATCGCGGGCGAGGGCGGGGTCAGCGAAATTCCGATGGAAGCCCGTCTGGCGGGCAAATCCGTGGTGATTTTCGGTCTTCCGGGGGCTTACACCAGCACCTGCTCGACCGCGCATGTCCCGTCCTTCATGCGTACCTTTGCCGCGCTGAAGGCCAAGGGCGTCGATGAAGTGATGTGCGTCTCGGTCAATGACGTTTTCGTCATGAAGGCCTGGGGCGAGGCGACCGGGGCCAGCAAGGCCGGGATTCTGATGGTCTCCGACCCGGATGCCTCTTTCACCAAGGCGCTGGGTCTGGATTTTGCCGCCGGCTTCGTGCGCGGCGCCCCGCGCTCCAAGCGCTATGCGATGCATGTGGTGGACGGCGTGGTCAAGGTTCTGAACCTGGAAGAAAACGCCGGCGTCTGCGACATCTCGGGCGGCGAGGCGATGCTCGCGGCGATCTGACTGGTCGGGGGAGGGGCACACTCTCCCCCTTTTCATTGGTCCAGAAAATATCCCCGCCGGAGGCCCCGGCCTGTCACGCAGCGCCCGGCTTCCTCGCATGGACCTGGCACAGGCATTCGATGGCCTCAGAATGGTCGCGCTGGATCGTGGTGTCGGGCGCCAGCTTGTCCATCCTGGCGGCCAGATCAAGGTCGAGGGACGACAGGCCATGGCAGTCGTGCGTGGTCAGTGTCACATCCACCACATTGTAAACATTGGACCATTCCGGGTGATGGTTCAGCTTTTCGGCGATCAGCGCCGCGCGGGACATGAAGCCCCAGGCCTCGCTGAAGCTTTTAAACTTCCAGATCTTGCGGATCGCGTCGCGGTCGGGCACCGCGCCCCAGCCGCTTTGCCCCAGGGCGGGCAGGGCGGCGGTGCGTTCGGCTTCGGTCAGAAGGGTGGCCATGTCGCATCCTTTCGATTTCAGTCTTTCTCGTCCACCTGGCCCTTGCGGAAGGGGCCATAGGCGGTCAGCGCGTCGATCTCTTCGTCCACGGCGCGGCGTTCGTGGTCCAGAAAGCGCGCCACGGCCTTGGCAAAGGCGGGATCGGCCAGCCAGTGCAGCGAATGGACCGGGGTCGGCAGATAGCCACGGGCGAGTTTGTGTTCGCCCTGAGCCCCGGCCTCGACCCGGCGCAGACCCTGCGCAATGGCCCAGTCGATTGCCTGATAATAGCAGAGTTCGAAATGCAGGCAGGAATATTCCTGCGTGCAGCCCCAGTAACGGCCATAAAGCGTATCGCGGCCGATGAAGTTGAGCGCGCCGGCCACCGGCGTTTCGCCGTCGAAGGCGAGCGCCAGCAGCACGTCTTCGCGCATCGTGTCGTGCAACTCGTGGAAGAAATCGCGGGTCAGGTAGGGACGGCCCCATTTGCGCCCGCCGGTGTCCTGATAGAAGGTCCACATCGCATCCCAATGTTCGGGGCGGATCTCCGCGCCCGTCAACAGGCGCAGCGTCAGGCCATGGCTTTGGGCCATCTCGCGCTCCTTGCGGATCATCTTGCGCTTGCGCGAGGACAGGTCGGCCAGGAAGGCAGCGAAGTCGGCGTAGCCCTTGTTTTCCCAGTGGAATTGCTGCGTCACCCGGTGCAGCGTGCCGGAATGGCCGGCCAGTTGCGCGGCCTCCGTCGCCGTGCAGAAGGTGATGTGAAGCGAGGACAGCCCGTTGTCGCGCGTAAGGCCGATTGCCGCGTCGAGCAGGAGGGGCGCCAGCGCGGGGTCGCCCAGAAAGCGCCGCCCCGTGGCGGGGGTGAAGGGCACCGCACTTTGCAGTTTGGGGTAATAGCGGCCGCCGGCATTCTCCAGAGCCTCGGCCCAGCCGTGGTCAAAGATATATTCGCCCTGCGAGTTCGACTTGACGTAAAGCGGCATGGCCGCGACCGGGGTGCCGTCTTCAAACAGCACCAGGGGGCGGGCCAGCCAGCCGGTGCCCTTGCCGGTCGAATGGCTGCGGTCCAGCGCCAAAAGGAAACGGTGCGTGGTGAAAGGGTCGCGGGGGACGCCGCCCTCGGGGTTGGCCAGACCATCCCAATCGGCAGCGCTGATCTCTGCCATCCCGTCCAGCAGGGCAATTTCGTAAGCCATGCGCCCTCCGTTTCCGATTAAAATGGCGCGCGGCGGCGTCGGGTCAAGCGGGGAAGGCCGCGGCGTAGCCTTCAAAGGTGATATTCTGCGCGACCTTGCGGGCCTCTGCCTCGGCTTCGGGCGAACGGATCGTCCAGCAGAGGACGACCGCGCCGGCAACCTGCAATTCGGCCACGCGCGGACGGCTCAGGTCGGCGGCCTCGTGGCTGATGAAGGAGGATCCGGTGCGGTCATAGTCGGGGATCGCGCGCAGGCGGTCGCAGGTTTCCGGCGCAAGCGGCGCCCAGTCCGCCCCATAGGCCGAGGTGGTCAACCCGCGCGGCAGATGCGGCGCAAGGTGGGCCATATGGGCGATGCAATGCGGGTTGAAGGACATCAGCGCCACCGGACCGGAGTAAGGCTCCAGCCCGCGGGCGGTGGCGGCCTCCAGCCGGCCATCGGTTTCCGACATGGTGAGGGTCTGATCCTTCAGCTCGATCAGCAGGGGCACCGCCCCGCCGATCAGGCCCAGCACCTGCGCCAGCGTGGGGATCGTGTCGTCGCTGTCCTTCAGCGTGATCCGGCTCAACTCGCCCGCGGTGCGGGCGTTGAGCGGGCCGGATTCGGCGGTCAGCCGGTCCAGCTCCTCGTCGTGGAAGACCATCGGCACGCCATCGGCGGACAGTTGCAGGTCGATTTCGATGCCATAGCCCGCCGCCCGTGCGGCGCGGACGGCTGCGGCGGAGTTTTCGATGCGGCGCCGGGCGCGGTCGTGCAGGGCACGGTGGGCGATGGGCGCGCGCAAGAACGCTGCGGGCAGCGGCACCGGGGGCAAAAGCAGGGACATCAGCGGATTTCGAAGATGGCTTCGATCTCGACCGCGACGCCGAAGGGCAGCGAGGCCGCCGAGACGGCCGAACGGGCGTGGCGCCCGGCATCGCCGAGGGCCGCCACCATGAAGTCGGAGGCGCCGTTGATCACCTTGGGCTGGTCGGTGAAATCGGCGGTGGAGTTCACAAAACCCACCAGTTTCACGGCCTTGACCACCCGGCCCAGATCGCCACCGCAGGCGGCTTTCAGTTGCGCCAGCAGGGCCACGGCGCAGCTTTTGGCAGCCTCGGCGCCGGCGGCCACATCGACATCCTGGCCAAGCTTGCCCAGGATCAGCGCGCCGGCGCCATCCCGGCTGATCTGGCCCGAGATATGCACGAGGTTGCCGACCTGCACGAAGGGCACATAGTTGGCCGCTGGCGCGGGCGCGTCAGGCAAGGTGATGCCCAGAGCTTTCAGACGGGTTTCGATGTCGGACATGATTCCTCCGGGAACTGCATCGGCGCAGGCTAGCCGCAGGCCGTGACAGGGTAAAGACGGGCCGCGAGGTCAAGCACCGCGCGGCCCGGTCGCCTCAATTCTCGCGGAAGGCCATCTTGGCGTAATCGGTGAAGGGTTTGAGCAGATAGGCCATCGGCGTGCGGTCGCCGGTGCCGATATAGGCCTGCACCGGCATGCCGGGCACCAGCTTGTCATCCTTCAGCTTGGCGAGTTCGCCCGCGTCCAGCGTGATCTCGGCCCGGTAGTAGCTTTGATGCGTCGCCTGATCGCTGATCGCATCGGCGGAAATCGTGGTCAGGGTGCCGTTCAGCTGCGGTGTGGTGCGGGCCGAGAAGGCGGCAAAGCTGACGCGGACCTCCTGACCCAGATGCACCTCATCGACATGGATCGTGGGGATCTGGGCGATGATGATCAGCGGGCGGTCCTGCGGGATGATGTACAAAAGCGGGTCGGCCGGGCGGATCACCGAATGCGGCGTGGTCACCGTCAGGCCCAGCACGACCCCCGACACCGGCGCGCGGATGTCGAGCCGGTTGACCTGTTCGGTCAGGGCGCGGCGGCGCTCGGCCAGTTCCAGCGTCTTGTCGCCCATGTCGCGCAGCTGGGTATTGGCATCCTCGCGCCGCGCCGACTTGATCTGCAGGATCTGCATCTGGGTTTCGGTCGCCTTGCCCTCGGCCTGGGCGAGGTTGGCCTGCAATTCGCCCCGGTTGCCGTCCAGTCGCGCCACTTCACGCTTGAGGTCCATGATGCGCGAGGATTGCGTCAGGCCCTTGTCGAGCAGGGTCTGCTGGCCGCCGATTTCGGGGGTCAACAGGGCGATCTGGTCGTCGATCGCCGACATCTGCGCCGCGATGCCGCCGCTTTGCGAGCCGATCTGGTCGAGCCGCTTCTGCAGCTGGTTGATCTGGGCGGTCTGGGTTTCCAGCCGGGCGGTGAAGAGGCGTTTTTGCCCCTCGATCTGTTCGGCCACATCGGGGCGGGTCGCGGCGAGGGCGGTCAGGTCTGCGGGGAAGACCGGGGCGGGGTTGTCGTCGCGCTCGGCCTCCAGCCGGGCCTTGCGGGCCATGGCGTCGAAAAGCTGGCCTTCGACGATGGCAAGCTCGGCCTTGACCTGGGTGCCGTCGAGCCGGATCAGCAGGTCACCGGCCTTGACGGTCTGCGCTTCCTGCACGTCGATTTCGGCGACCACGCCGCCATCGGGATGCTGGACGACCTGGCGGTTCTGTTCGACCTGAATGACGCCCGGGGCCACGACGGCGCCCGAGATCGTGGTCAGCATGCCCCAGCCGCCGAAGAAGGCGATGAGCAGCAGAACAGTGATCACGCCGGCCCAGATCGGCTTGCGCGAAGACCAGGCATTGGGGTTGGAGGCTGGCGGCGGCTTGGGCGCCGGGGGCAGCAGGTCCTTGGACAACGCCCGTCCGCGCGGGGTTTCCACCGCGCTGGGCGCGGGGTCGGTCAGGGCGGTGGCGGCTGGCGTGGCGGGCACCGCGTTCGGCTTCGGCGTGCTGTCTCCGGTGACGGCGGGGCCGGGCAGGGCCTTGGGATCCTCGTTCATGTCACACCTCCCTGGCCGGTCGATTTTGTGATTTCGGTGTGGTTCTTCACCATGTCTTTCAGCACCTGATCCCTTGGCCCGAAGGCGCGGCGCATGCCGTCTTCCAGCACCAGAAGCAGCTCGCATTCCTGAATGGCTGCGGGGCGGTGCGCCATGATCAGGATGGCGCGGCCGTTTTCCTTCATCGTGCGGATCGCCTGGTTAAGCGCCATCGAGCCTTCGTTGTCGAGGTTGGAGTTCGGCTCGTCCAGCACCAGAAGCACCGGATCGCCGTAAAGCGCCCGGGCCAGACCAATCCGCTGGATCTGCCCGCCGGAAAGCCTGCCGCCAAGCGCTTGAACGCGGGTGTCATAGCCGTCGGGCAGTTTGGTGATCATGTCGTGCGCCGCGGCCTTGCGGGCGGCCTCGACCACGGCATTGCCGTCGGGGTTGGATTGCAGACGGGCGATGTTTTCGGCAATCGTGCCGTCAAACAGGGTGATGCGCTGCGGCAGATAGCCGATGTAGCTGCCGAGCTTGTCGGGGTCATATTGGTCGATCGCGGCGCCATCCAGCCGCACCTTGCCGCCCGCAGGTTTCCAGGCGCCGATCAGCGCCCGGGCAAGGGTGGATTTGCCGGCGCCCGAGGGCCCGATGATGCCCAGGGCCTGGCCCGGCTCCAGCCGGAACGAGACCATGCGCAGCACGGCCTGGCTTTCGCCCGGCGGCACCACGGTCAGGTTCTGCGCCTCCAGCAGGGCGCGGGGGCGGGGCAGTTCGGTGTGCGGCGGTTCGGGCTGCACCTTGGACAGCAGTTCCGACAGACGCGCCCGGCCCTCCTGCGCGCGGGTCACAAGGGCCCATTGGCCGATCACCATCTCGATCGGTTGCAGGGCGCGACCCAGAAGGATCGAGCCGGTGATCATCGCCCCCGAGCCCATTTCGTTGTTCAGGACCAGATAGGCCCCGGCGCCGAGCATCGCCGATTGCAGAAACTGCCGGAAGATTTTCGAGATCGTCCCGAAGGCGCCGCCCACGTCCGAAGCTTCGATGCTTTGCTCCAGCGCGAATTTGCGGGCGATCTGCCAGCGGTCGAAGGCGGCGGAGGTCATGCCGAGCGCCTGGACCACCTCGGCCTCTTGCTTGATACCGTCCGACAGCTGCTCGCCCCGCATCGTCGCCGCATTGGCCTTTTGCAGCGGCGCCTTGGTCATCCACTGGTTCATCAGCGTGATGACCACCAGAATGACGCCACCCGCCACCGACATCCAACCAAGGATCGGGTGGAAGATGAAGATGGCGGCGAGGAACATCGGCGCCCAGGGAATGTCGAAGAGCGCGATCAGCACGGGCGAGGCCCAGAGCCGCTGCACCGCCTCAAGGTCGCGCTGGGCGGCGACGGCCAGGGGGTCGCCGGGGATCTGGCCCATCCGCTTCATCGCGGCCGAGAAGACCCGGCGGTCGAGCCTTTCCTGCATCCGGGCGCCGATCCGCGCCATGATCCGCCCGCGCGAGTAATCGAGGATGCCCATGCAGAGGTACAGCACCGTCATCAGGGCCGAGAGCGCCCAGAGCGTCGGCTCCGACCTGCTGCCCAGCACCCGGTCATAAACCTGAAGCATGTAAAGAGGCCCGGTCAGCATCAGCAAGTTGACGAAGACCGAAAAGAAAAAAGCAGCGAACAACAAACCGCGCATATCCCGCCGGGAGGCATCGAGCTCGTCCCGGCCGCGCTTGAACTCAATCTGCGCCATAAGGTGGCTCCCGTGTCAATTTCCAGGCTAGGCGGGAAAATTCTTGAACCGCAAGGCGTTCCCGCTTGCCCGTTGTCTTGCCTTGCTGCGCAGCATATGGCTTGAAGCAGAAAAGTAAACGTAGTGCTGACAGCCAGAGATCGGCCAAATTTCCAATATGATGAAACATATCCTCCCCCTCCGCGCGTTCGGCCCCCTGCGGGTATGCGCTTTGACCGCACTTGTTGGGCTTTCCGCCTGCGGTCCGGCGCCGTCGCCGCAGGGAATCAATGATCCCTATGAAGCGCAGAACCGGAAAGTTCACGGTGTGAACCTGGTTCTTGACAAGAATGTGATTCGTCCGCTGGCCACCGGGGCCAGCAAGATCATTCCCAAACCGGTGTCGCGCGGGCTGAGCAACTTTGCCAGCAACCTCGGCCTGCCGGGCGAGGTCGCCAATGACATCCTCCAGCTGCGGCTGGATCGCGCCGGGCGCAACACCTGGCGCTTTGTGATCAACACCACGGTGGGGATCGGCGGCATCCTTGACCCGGCGACCGCCTTTGGCGCCGCCGAAAAGCCCACCGACTTCGGCGAGACGCTGCATGTCTGGGGTCTGGCCGAGGGCAATTACATCGAGTTGCCCTTCTATGGCCCCTCGACCGAGCGGGACACTTTGGGCAAGATCGTCGACCTGGGTCTGGACCCGGTGCGCATCCTGATTCCGAAAGACAAGGGCTGGATCGTTTCCGGCGCGAAGATCGTATCAAGAATTGATGAACGCGGCCGCTATTCCGATACGGTCGATTCGATCCTATATGACAGTGCGGATGGTTACGCTCAGGCCCGGTTGTTCTATCTGGAAAACCGGCGTCACAATCTGGGCCAGACCACCGCTGACAGCGAGTTTGAGGACCCCTATGCCCAGTAAGTTCGAAATGAGCAAAACCAACAGCCCGTCACAGCACCTGACCCGCCGGGCCTTTGGCGCCGGGCTGGTGGCCGGTACGGGTTTTCTGGCCTTCGCACTGCCCGTGCGGGCGCTGACGGTTGATCAGGCCAGCGCCCTGATCAACAAGGCCGTCGGCGAAGTGAACGCCACCATCAACTCCGGCAAGTCCGAGCAGGCGATGTATGGCGATTTCGCCCGGATCTTTGCGACCTATGCCGATGTGGCGACCATCGCCCGTTCGGCCCTGGGGCCGGCCTCCAAATCGGCCTCCGCGGCGCAGATGGCGGCCTTCACCACCGCCTATCAGGGCTATATCAGCCGCAAATACGGCCGCCGCTTCCGCGAGTTCATCGGCGGCAAGATCGAAGTCACCGATGCCCGGCCCTACAAGAGCTATTACGAGGTCATCTCGACTGCCACGCTGAAAGGCCAGGCGCCTTTCGATCTGCGCTGGTGGGTGGGTGACAAGTCGGGCCGTCAGCTGTTCTTCAACATCATCATCGAGGGTGTGAACATGCTGGCCTCGGAACGCACCGAAGTGGGCGCCATGCTCGACAAGAACGGCGGCAGTGTCGACAAGCTGACCGCCGAGCTGACCAAGACCTGAGATTTCAGGACATTGCATGAAGAAAGGGGGGCTTTTGCCCCCCTTTTGCTTGCCACCGTTTTGCTTGCCACCGTCTTGCTTGCGCGTCTCAGTTCCCGCCGCCCAGAAGATCCTGCAGGATCGCCCGGATCGGGTCGTTGTTCTGCCTTTGCCGCTGCTGCTGTTGCACCTGCAGATCGCCCGGCTGCGGCGGCAGGGGCACGGGCTGCTGCGCCGGTTGCGGCGGCAGCTTGGGTTCTGGCACGATCAGCGGCAGTTCGGTGATCGGCAGGCCGTCCTCGACCCGGGTCATCACCTCATGCCAGATCTCGGCCGGCAGGCCACCGCCGGTGACGCCTTTGAGCGGGGTGTTGTTGTCATAGCCCATCCAGACGCCGGCGACATAATCGGCGGTGAAGCCGATGAACCAGGCATCCCGCGCCTCAGACGTGGTGCCGGTCTTGCCCGCGACCGGACGTGCCCCCAGCGCCGCACGCCCGCCGGTGCCGGCCTGGATGACTTGCGTCATCATCCAGGTCAGCTCCTTGGCTGCCGTGTCCGAGATCACCCTTTGCCCGATGCCGCCGCCCTGTCCGATCAGGGGTTCGGCCTCGTCCTTCAACCGCAGCTCGCGCAGGCCGTAGGGCGCCACCGAGGAGCCGCCGTTCAGGATGCCGGCATAGGCGCCGGTCATCTCCAGGAGCGTGGCCTCCGAGGCGCCAAGCGCCAGGGCAGGGCCCTGCGCCAGGTCAGAGTGGACGCCGAAGCCCTGGGCGATGGTGCGCACCTCGTCCAGGCCGATCGCCTGGGCGATCTTGACCGCCGGCACGTTGCGGCTTTCGCGCATGGCCTGGGCAATGGTGATGATGCCCTTGAATTCGTGGTCGTAATTGTCCGGCGTCCAGGGGCCGGAGCCCTTGATGTTGATGGTCAGCGGGCTGTCATCGACATAGTCCATCGGGCTCCACCCCTTGTTCAGGGCGGCGGCATAGACGAAGGGTTTGAAGCTGGAGCCGGTCTGGCGCAGCGCCTGGGTGGCGCGGTTGAACGAGCCCGCCTGCGGCAGATTGCGCCCGCCGACCATGGCGCGCACGGCACCGTCCGCACTCATCACCACGATGGCAGCCTGCGCGTTCGAGCCGTCCTTGAGCTTGCTGGTGAAGACGGCTGTCAGCGCATCCTCCGCCGCCTTTTGCAGGCGCGGGTCGAGCGTGGTCTTGATCACCACATCCTCGGTGGTGTTCTTGCCCAGATAGGCCGGCGTGCTTTCCATGACCCAATCGGCGAAGGCCCCGCCGGCGTTCTGTGCCGCAGCGCCCGAAAGCTCGGCCGGATGGGCCAAAGCATCCGCCGCCTCGGCCTTGGTGAGGTAGCCCTGGTCATACATCAGCCCGATGATCACCGCCGCCCGGTCCTGCGCGCGTTGCAGGTTGGCGGTGGGGGCATATTTCGACGGCGCCTTCAGCAGGCCCGCCAACATCGCCGCTTCCGAGGGCGTCAGGTTCGCCGCCGACTTGCCGAAATAGCGCTGCGAGGCCGCTTCGAAGCCACGGGTGCCCGCGCCGAGATAGGCGCGGTTGAAGTAGATCGTCAGGATCTCGTCCTTGGTGTACTTGGCCTCCATTGCGATGGCATAGGGCACTTCCTTGATCTTGCGGGTCAGACCGCCCGACCGGCAGTCATCCTCGTAATCGCTTTCGGTCTTCCAGATCGCCGGATCATAGGAGACGCCGAGGCAGAGCAGCTTGGCCGTCTGCTGGGTGATGGTCGAGCCGCCGTTGCCTTCAAACGCCCCGCGGCCGGCGCGCAGGTTGATCGCCACGGCCGAGATGATGCCGCGCGGGCTGACGCCGAAGTGGTAGTAGAACCGCTTGTCCTCGGTCGCGATCACCGCGTGGAGGAGGTTGGGCGACACGGTCTTCGGCGTCACCTGGCCGCCAAAGGTCTCGCCGCGCCAGGCAAAGACCTGGTCATTGGCATCCAGCATGGTCACCGAGCCGCGCGCCCGCCCGTCGATCAGGGCCGAGACCGGCGGCAGCTGGACGTAGAAATACAGCACCGTGCAGCCGACCAGCATCGCGCCGATGGCAAAGAGCCGCCAGAAGATGCCCCAGATCAGGTGCCAGACCCACAGCACGACGCGCGTGATGAACCCGTGCCGCCGGACCGGACGGCGCGGCGCCGGGGGTCTTGCGGCCGGCTTTGACGGCGGTTGCGTCGGCGGCTTGCCGCCCGCGCTTTTCGTGTAGCGCTTTTCCGCGACCAGTTGCCGCCCCTTGCCCGATGGTGCCATCCCGCCCTCTTCACTGCCTGGAACCGGGCTTGGCGCCCGCTTTTGTTGACCCGCAGAATAGCCCGCATTTTCCGAAATGTGGAGAAGCCCCGGCCGCCGATTCGAGTGTATAAGAGCCTAAATTTTGTGCGTGAGCGGCATTGAGGATTAAAAATTACGCGTTTATCGCGATGCGCCCGGTTTTTGAGCCGCTTGAAACTTGTGCTGCGCCCGCGAAGTCCGCGTCATGGCGCGAAGGGCCGAGAAGGTCCGCTCTAAGGGAAAGGGGTGCGACGTGAAGCTCATCATTGCGGCTATCAAGCCGTTCAAGCTTGAGGAAGTACGCGAGGCGCTGACACTGATCGGCGTGCGCGGGATGATGGTGACCGAGATCAAGGGCTTCGGCCTGCAGTCTGGTCATACGGAAATCTATCGCGGTGCCGAATATGCCGTGAACTTCGTGCCGAAGATGCGGCTGGAGATCGTCGTGGCCGACAGCCTGGCTGACCAGGTGCTCGATACGATCACCAAGACCGCGCGAACCGGCAAGATCGGTGACGGCAAGATCTTTGTGCTCGACGTGAGCCAGGCCGTGCGGGTGCGCACCGGCGAAACCAATGACGATGCGCTGTAAGCGTCTGGGTAGGGGAAGAACTGATGAAGAACGTGCTTAAGACAACCGGCCTTGCGGCCCTGACGCTGGGGGTGGCCGCTGCACTGCCCGCCTTCGCGCAGGACGTGGCCGCCACGGCAACCGATGCGACCGCTGCCGCAACTGCCGCTGCTGCCCCCATCATGGACAAGGGCGACGTGTCCTGGATGATGACCTCCTCGGCGCTGGTTCTGTTCATGACCATCCCGGGCCTCGCGCTGTTCTACGGTGGCCTTGTGCGCTCCAAGAACATGCTGTCGATCCTGATGCAGACCACGATGATCGCCTGCATGGTCATGGTGATGTGGGTGGTCTACGGCTACTCGGTCACCTTCGGCGGCGGCACCTCGCCTTTCTGGGGCGGGTTTGCCAAGCTGTTCCTGAAGGGGGTTGACGCCTCCAGCATGTCGGCGACCTTCTCGGCCGGCTATGTGATCCCGGAATATGTCTTCATCTGCTTCCAGATGACCTTTGCCGCCATCACCCCCGGCCTGATCATCGGCGCCTGGGCCGAGCGTGTGAAGTTCAAGGCCGTGCTCCTGTTCATGTTCCTCTGGACCACCTTCTCCTACTTCCCGATCGCCCACATGGTCTGGGACGCCAGCGGCCTGTTGTTCAAGATGGGCGCCATCGACTTCGCCGGCGGCACCGTGGTGCACATCAACGCCGGGATCGCGGCCTTCGTCGGCTGCCTGGTGATCGGCAAGCGCGTCGGCTACGGCAAGGAAAACATGGCACCGCACTCGATGGTCATGACCATGATCGGCGCCTCGATGCTGTGGTTCGGCTGGTTCGGTTTCAACGTCGGCTCCAACCTGGAAGCCAATGGCGGTGCCGGTCTCGCGATGATCAACACCTTCATCGCCACCGCAGCGGCGGCTCTGGCCTGGTCTGCGGTTGAAGCGATGCAGCGCGGCAAAGCCTCGATGCTGGGTGCGGCCTCGGGCATGGTGGCTGGCCTCGTCGCCATCACCCCGGCTTGCGGCACGATCGGCCCGATGGGCGCCATCATCCTCGGCATCGTGGTTGCGGTGGTCTGCTACTACTTCGTCACCGTGGTGAAGAACGTCTTCAAATACGACGACAGCCTGGACGTCTTCGGCGTGCACTGCGTCGGCGGGATCATCGGCGCCATGGGCACCGGCGTTCTGTCGGCTGGCTGGCTCGGCGGCGTGAAGGACGACACCTACTCGATCGCCGCCCAGTCGATGATCCAGTTCCAGGCCGTCGTCATCACCCTGATCTGGTCCGGCGTCGTGGCTTACGTCTGCTACAAGATCGCCGACGTGATCTTCGGTCTGCGCGTCGAGGCTGATGTCGAGCGTGAAGGTCTGGACCAGGCCTCGCATGGCGAAACCGCCTACCACGCCTGAGACAGGTCTTTCTGAACAAACGTGGCCGGGGCCGCTCCTCCCAATAGCCCCGGCAAACTTGAACGGCTCGCAGGTCCTCCCCCTGCGAGCCGTTTTTCTATCCGCCAGGACCGGGCGCCAGGCTGGCCGGTAGGATGGGCAATCTGCCCATCTTCCCAAAGGGTCAGAAAAACCCGCGCGGCAGGATGCGCTGGTGATAGGCGTCGCGCTCCAGCTCTTCCTGAAAATCCGGATGCGCGATCGAGATCAGAAGCTTGGCCCGCTCCGCCACGGTGCGGCCCTTCAGGTTCACGATGCCGAATTCGGTCACCACATACATCATGTCGGTGCGCGGCGTGGTCACGATATTGCCCCGGGTCAGCGCCGGCACGATCCGGCTCCGCCGTTCGCCCTTCTTGTCATAGGTCGAGGCCAGGCAGATGAAGCTCTTGCCGCCCTTGCTCGCATAGGCGCCGCGCACGAACTGCAGCTGCCCGCCAGTGCCCGAGATATGGCGGAACCCATCCGATTCCGAGGCCGCCTGACCCTGCAGGTCGATCTGCGTCGTGTTGTTGATCGCGGCCACATTGTCGTTCTGCATGATGACATGGGGCAGGTTGGTGTGGTCGACCGGGTGAAACTCCACCTCGGGGTTGTGGTCGATGAAGTCGTAAAGATACTGCGACCCCAGCGCGAAGGTGCAGACCATCTTGCCCGGATCGATCTGCTTTTTCCGCCCGGTGATCCGCCCGGCCCGGTACAGATCGACAATGCCGTCGGTCATCATCTCGGTATGGATGCCCAGGTCGGTGATGTTGCTTTCCGCCAGCAGGCTGCACACCGCATTGGGCATGCCGCCGATGCCGATCTGCAGGCAGGCGCCGTCCTCGATCTCGGTCGCGATCAGCCGGGCCACGGCGCGGTCCACCTCGCTGACCGCGCCCTTGGGCAGTTCGGGCATCGCCTGCCCGTCGCCCGGGATCACGAAATCCACCTCCGAGCGGTGCACCTTGGTGCCCGGGCCCATCACATGGGGCATCGCGGCGCATTCCTCGACGATCACCACCCTGGCCCGTTCGACCAGCGCCCGCAGCCACAGGGTGGCCGGGCCGAAGTTGAAATTGCCCTCGGCGTCCATCGGGGTGGTCTTGAGGATGGCAATATCCACCGGGTCGATGAACCGGCGGTAATAATCCGGGATCTCGCCCAGATTGACCGGCAGGTAATGCGAGATGCCGTCGTCATGCTTCTTGCGGTCATAGCCGCCGAAATGGGTCGAGGCCCAGAAGACATGGTCGCCCTTCGGGTCGGCCTCCAGCACGGCGCGGGCGCGGGGGGCGATGCAGGACCGGATGCGGATCCCCGACAGCGCCCCGATCCGCTTGCCAAGCGCCGCGTCAAAGGCATCCGGCTGACCCAGAACCGCCCCGTAATCCAGCCACATCCCCGGCTGCACCAAAGCCGCAGCCGCCTCTGCCGAAATCCGCTCGGCCAATCTTGCCATCCTGAACCCTCCCCGGTTGCCGGTGCCATTTCGCACCCTGCAATTGGCATTAAATCATGGGATTTGCCGGGGGAATAGCAGGGATGCGCCGCTCTGCCGCGCTGAATTGACGCGTCTGCCCAAGCAAAAGGGCAGGGGATTGCGCCCCCGCCCTTTGCTTTGGTCCGGTTCCCGGTGGGTCAGCCGCCGACCGCCGCGATGGCTGCCGCAAGGATCGGCACCGTGCGGGCGTTGAGGCCTGCGATGTTGATCCGGCTGTCGCCCACCATGTAGACGCCATGCTTTTCGCGCAGCTCATTGACCTGCGCCTCGCTGAGACCAATGCGGCTGAACATCCCCCGGTGATGCGCGATGAAGTCATAGCGGTCCGAATTGGTGGCACGCCGCAGCTCCTCGGCCAGTTGGGTGCGCAAGGACAGCATGTTCAGGCGCACCTCCTCCAGTTCCGCCTTCCAGTCGGCGGTCAGGGCGGCATCTTCGAGGATCATCGTCACCAGACGCGCGCCATGGTCCGGCGGGAAGGAGAAGTTCTGCCGGTTCAGGAAATTCAGATTGCCCTGCACCACGGCCTTGCGGCCCGGCTCGGTCAGCGCGATCAGGATGCCGGTGCGTTCGCGGTAAATGCCGAAATTCTTCGAGCAGGAGGCGGCGATCAGCACCTCGGGGAAGCGGGCGGCGATCATCCGGGTCGCAGCCGCATCTTCTTCCAGCCCGTCGCCAAAGCCCTGATAGGCCAGGTCGATGAAGGGGATGGCGCCGCGCGCGGTCAGGATATCGGCCACTTCGGCCCATTGCGCGGCCGACAGGTTGGCGCCGGTCGGGTTGTGGCAGCAGCCATGCAGCAGAACGACATCGCCCTTGGCGACCTGGGCGAGGTCGGCCTTCAGCCCGTCAAAGTCGATGCCGCGGGTGGCCGCGTCGAAATAGCGGTACTCGGCCATTTTCATGCCAAGGTACTTGATGATCGACGGGTGGTTCGGCCAGGTCGGGTTCGACAGCCAGACCTTGGCCTCGGGCGAAGCGAGCTTGATCAGTTCCAGCGCCTGGCGGATCGCCCCGGTGCCGCCGGGGGTGGCGATGGAAGCCGCGCGATCGGCAAAGCCCGCGCCCAGGATCATCGTCACCATGGCGGCATTATAGGCCGGCTCGCCCGCAAGGCCGGTGTAGGTCTTGGTCGTCTCGACCTCCCACAGTTTCTTCTCGGCGGCCTTGACGGCGCGCATCACCGGGGTCAGGCCGGTGGCATCCTTGTAGACGCCGACGCCAAGGTCGATCTTGGCGCTGCGCGGGTCGTCGCGGTACATCGCGATCAGTTGCAGGATCTTGTCCTGCGGCTGCTGGTTCAGGGTTTCGAGCATGTTTTCTCCTTCCCCGGCCTAGCGCGCGGGGCCTTTCTCGACGGCGAGGTCTTCATACATGCCCCACTCGGCCCAGGAGCCGTCGTAGAGCGCATGGTTGCGGTGGCCGATCCGCTCCAGCGCGAGCGAGAGGATCGCGGCGGTGACGCCAGAGCCGCAGGTGGTGATGATCGGCTTGGACAGATCCACCCCGGCCTCTTTAAAAATCGCGGTAAGCTCCGGAACGGATTTCATCGTGCCCTCGCCGGTCAGGAGGGTGGTATAGGGCACATTGCGGGCGCCGGGGATATGGCCAGCGCGCAGGCCAGGGCGCGGTTCGGGCACCTCGCCGGCAAAGCGGGCGGCCGAACGGGCATCGACGATCACCGCCTCGCCCAGCTTGGCGGAATGGGCGACTTGCGTCACATCCTTGACCAGATGGTTCTGGCGGCTGATCGTCATGTGGCGGTCCTTGACGACCGGGGCCATGTCTTCGATTTCATGCCCCTCGGCGCGCCATTTCGGCAGGCCGCCGTCCAGCACGGCGATGTCGGTCTTTCCCATCAACCGGAAGGTCCACCAGACCCGCGCCGCCGAAAACAGGCCCGAACCGTCATAGACCACCACCTGATGCCCATCACCCACGCCCATGGCCCGCATCCGGGCGATGAACTTTTCGGGCGGCGGCGCCATATGCGGCAATGAGGAGCGTTGGTCGCTGATCTCTTCGATGTCGAAGAACCGCGCGCCGGGGATATGGGCGGCCTCGTATTCGGCTTTGGCGTTGCGCCCGGAGTCGGGCAGATACCACGAGGCATCCAGCAGCCGCAGGTCGGGGTCCCGCAGATGGGCCGCAAGCCAGGCGGTGGACACAAGGGTCTTGGGGTCGTCAACGGGCGAGGTCATCAAACGCTCCTAGGTCGGGAACGTCCTTGGACCTAAACCCGAGCGGCCTGCGAGGCAAGTTCGTTATGGGAACTTGCCCCCCCTCATTTCAGGCCGCAGCGTCATTTCTGCTCGTGGCCCAGACCTTGCGTTTTTCGCGGACCCGGAACTGGCCCACCGCCTCGGCGACACGACCGGCCTCGTCCTCCATGCTGTGGGCGGCGGCGTTGCTTTCCTCGACCATGGCGGCGTTGCGCTGGGTCGTCTCGCTCATCTCGGCGATGGCGGAGTTGATCTGCTTGAGGTTGGAGCTTTGCGCCGCACTCGATTCGGTGATCTTTTCGGCCACGGAGCTGGTTTGGGTGACTTGCGCCATGATCGCCGTCAGCGCCTTGCCGACGTCATTGACCATCCGCACCCCGTTCGACACCTGGCTGACGCTGTTCTTGATCAGCCCCTTGATCTGTTCGGCCGCCTCGGCCGAGCTTTGCGCCAGCGACCGCACTTCGTTGGCGACGACGGCAAAGCCGCGCCCGTGCTCGCCGACCCGGGCCGCCTCGACCCCGGCGTTCAGGGCCAGGAGGTTGGTCTGGAAGGCGATGTCGTCGATGATGCCGATGATCTTGGCAATCTCGCCAGAGCCCTTCTCGATCTTGTCCATCGCGACGATTGCCTCTTGCACCACATCGCCGCCGCCCTTGGCCGCACTATGGGTGCGGTTGACCGAATTGCTCAGCTCCGCCATGGCCTGTGTGGTCGCGGTGATGGCCCCGGTCAATTCATCCATCGCGGCGGCGCTTTCCTCCAGGCTGGCGGCCTGTTGTTCAGAGCGGCGGGCGAGGTCATCGGAAGCGGCGCGGATCTCGGTCGCGGTGGAGGCGATCTGGCCGGAGCCTTCCAGGATGCTGCCGAAGGTTTCGCAAAGCCGGCCGAGGGCGGCGCGGAAATCCTTTTCGATCTGGGCGTAATCCTGCGGCAGGGCGGGCAGGGTCGTGGTCAGGTCGCCATGCGAAACATCCGCCAGCGCCTTGCCGATAGCGTTGATCACATCGCGGCGTTTTTCCTGTTCGACCTCGAAATAGCGGGTGATGGCAAGGTCCATGTCCAGCATGGCCACCTTGACCAGGGTGCTGACCATCCGGGCCTTGGCCTTGCGGCGCGGCGACAGCCCGGCCATGCCTTCGGTCAGGATGCCGGTGACCACATGTTCCAGGATATTGGCATAGCCGCCGATGTACCACTGCGGTTCCAGCCCGATCTTGGCATGGACATCGCCGATCGATTTGGAGGCGGCGAAGTAGCTGTCCGTCACCCCGTTGTTGAAAATGCGCTGCCAGTGGTTGGCCTGCGCCTTGTGGGCGCGGTCCATCGCGGCCTTGTTGGCAAAGAACTTCGCGGTTTCCGGCGTCGCCGCGACATTTTCGTAGAACTTGTCCAGCGCGGCATCCCCGTATTTCTCCACCGCACTGGCAATGGCCGCGAAGTCACTGTCCTGAGGATTGATCCGGTAGAAACTGAGCCGCTGCGCCAGCGGAGAACGGGAATTATCGGTCACGATGGCAAAATCCTGATGAGGGTTGCGGAAGGGATTCGCGGTCCGCCTTCGATTAAAGGCCAAAACCGTAAGCAAATCCCTTACGCGACAGGAATTACCCGCAGGGCGTGTGGCGCGGGCTTACCCGCGGGCCCCGTGTTTCATGATTCGCGCCTTCTGGCGTTCCCAATCGCGCTTGGCCGAGGTCTCGCGCTTGTCGGCGAGCTTCTTGCCCTTGGCGACACCCAGCTTCAGCTTCACAAAACCGCGGTCATCGAAATAGAGCCGCAAGGGGACGATCGTCATGCCCTCGCGCCCGACAGCCTGCGAAAGCCGCGACAATTCCTTGCGCGAAACCAACAGTTTGCGGCGCCGACGCTCCTCGTGGCCGAAGGTCTTGGCGGGCAGATAGGGGGCGATATAGCCGTTGATCAGCCACAGCTCGCCTCCCTCGACCGAAGCATAGCTTTCGGCGATATTGGAGCCACCCTGACGCAGGGACTTGACCTCGGAGCCCATGAGCATGATCCCCGCCTCCAGATCGGATTCGATATGGTAGTCGAACCGGGCCCGCCGGTTTTCCGCGATGAGTTTGGAGTTTGGATCAGATTTTTCGGCCATGATCCTGTGGAGATAGGCGAGCGGGGCGGCATAGTCCAGAAGCGGAGAGAAGATGTTCATTCAGATCGCGGTCGGAACCGGGTTGCTTCTGGCCAATATCATCCTGTCCGCCGTGGCGGCCATGGTGCTGGAGGTGGTCTTCGCCCGCCTTCACCACTGGCTTCTGCGCGAGCCGCACCGCCCCAAGCTGGTGGTACTGGTGGCGGGCGTCTCGCTTTGGGTGCTGGGGGTGATCACGGCGGGGACCTGGATCTGGGCGCTGGCCTATGCGCATCTGGGCGTCTTCCCCGATCTGGAACAGGCGGTCTATTTCTCGCTGGTGGCCTATACGACGCTGGGCCTGGGCGATGTGGTGCCGGGGCCGGAGTGGCGGCTGCTGGCAGGGATGGAGGCGGCGAACGGGTTCCTGAACTTTGGCCTGCTGACCGCGCTGTTGATCGAGGCGTTCCGGCAGGTCCGCCTCAACCAGGTGGAGCAGAAGCGCCGCGGGGCCTGACCCGGCGTCTCAGCGTCCGGTCAGTTCGGCGGTGATGTTGACCGGCCCGGCCACCCCGCGCAGCTTCGCACGGTAGATCACCACGCCTTCGGCCACCCGCATCACATAGGTGCGGGTTTCGGCGAAGGGGATGGTTTCGACCCAATCGACCGCGTCCGTTTCGGTCAGGCGGGGGTCGCCGAAGGTCCCGATCCAGGAGGTGGGGCGGCTCGGTCCGGCATTGTAACCCGAGGCGATCAGCGCGACGGCAGGGCCGAATTTATCCACCATTTCCTTGAGATAGGCCGCCCCCAGCGTCGCATTATACACCGGGTCCGAGGCGAGGCGGACCGCCGAAAAGGCCAGGCCCTGGTCCTTTGCCACCTTGGCCGCCGTGCTGGGCAACAGCTGCATCAGGCCAAGCGCACCGGCGGAACTGCGCGCCTCGGGGTCGAACTCGCTTTCGCGGCGCGCGATGGCCAGGGCCAGCGCCCGGCTGACCGACAGCTTGTCGGGCACCATGTCGGGTACCGGGAAATAGGGCGCGGGCAGGATCACGCCGCGTTCGGCCGCCTGTTTGGCGATCAGCACCGCCGACCGGTATTGCCCGGCCTTGAGCGCCATATCCGCCAGGGCGGCAAGCTCTTGATTGGACAGGCCTTCGCCCAGATGCAGCAGGAAGCGCGACGACATCTGCTCGCGTCCCGCCGCAGCCAGCCGCAGGGCAGCTTCAAGTACCGAGGACCGCGCGAAGCTGGCGGATTTCCAGCTGCCCGGCGGCACCGCGTTGGACAGGAGCGCGGGGTCCAGCTTCAACCCCAGCTTTTCCGCCGCCAGCATGCCGTAGTAAGAGGTCTGGAACCGCGCCGCCTGGGTGTAAGAGCTCTGCGCCTTGGCCGTGTCGCCCGCGGCCTCATGGGCGCGCGCCATCCAGTACAGCGCACGGGCCTGGCTGATCGGCGTCGTGGCCCCCATCAGCCGACCGAAATGCTTCAGCGCCCGGGCCGGGTCGTTCATCTTGCGCAGGGCGATGAAGCCCGACAGGAACTCCAGATCCGCGGCATCGGCGGCGTCGGTCAGCTGGTGGCTTGCGGCGACCTTGTAGGCCGTCTTCACATCGCCGTTGCGCATCAGGTACCGGGCGAGGCTGGCGCGCCGGTCCGCCCAGGCGTCGGGGTCGCCCAGCCGCGCGGCCGAGGTCGAGCGGTCGAGGATCAGCGTGGCGGCATCGGCGTAGTTGTCATGCCGCATCCGGTAGAGAAACCGCTCGTAAGCCAGGCCGGCGTCGTCCTTCAGCGGGGCGGGGACTGCGGCGACCAGGGCGTTGACCCCGTCCTTGTCACCGCGCAGCGCCATGCGCGCCTGCGCCAGCGCGGCCCAGGATTTCGAGACGAGGGGCAGCATCCGCTGCGCCTCGACCATGCGGGTGCCGTCCCAGAGGATGCGGTCCAGCCGAACCTCATGCGCGACTTTCAGATCGGCGGCGTAAAGGCCCATGATCTGGGTCTGCTGGTCGGCGGTGAATTTCAGCTCGGTCCAGGCGCGGGTCGCCTCGGCCACGGCATCGCCATGGCGGCCCGAGGCCTCCAGCGCGCGCAGCAGGGCCAGGGCGCCGGTCGCGGATTTGGGTTGGTCGGGACCGAAGTAAGCAAGGATGCGCGCCGGGTCTTCGGCCCGCGCCACGGCCGTCTCGCCCGCAGCCTTCAGAAGGGGCATGCCGGGCCAATCGGGGTGGCGGCGCAGAAAATCTTCGTAATCGCCCAAAAGCCCGTCGCCCGCCCGCAAGCGCTGCCATTCGATCAGATCGGCGCCGGATTGGCCCGCCGACATGGCGGCGGCCTTGGCACCTTCCCAATCCTGCTTGTCGGCAAGCGTCTCCGCCGCCTGCAAGGCGTTGATTTCCTTGGACTCATAGGCTGCAGCCGGAAGTGCGGCCAGCCCAACCACAAAGACTGCGGCGCGCAGGTAGTGCTGAATTCGGGTCATGGCCCAAGTTTGCCGGAAGTGTCGGCCAGTCACAACCGGATTTCCCGTGATCGGTGCCCCGCCGCCCATGCTTGGCAAACCCTTTCATCAAGTTTAGGAAGAGCGCCGCAGATTCCGGGCGATTCAGCCCCCAACCGAGGAGACGTTGCCATGTTCAAAGGGTCATTCCCTGCTCTGGTCACGCCGTTCAAAAACGGCGCGCTGGATCTGGTGGCGCTCAAGAAACTCGTGGAATGGCATATCGAACAGGGCTCGCATGGGCTGGTTCCGGTCGGCACCACGGGCGAAAGCCCCACCGTGTCCCATGACGAGCATCGCCTGGTCATCGAAGAGGTGATCCGCGTCGCCGCCGGCCGCATTCCGGTGATCGCCGGGGCCGGGTCCAACAGCACCGCCGAGGCGATTGGTCTGGTGCAGTTTGCCGAAGCCGCCGGGGCCGATGCCGCCCTTGTGGTGACGCCCTACTACAACCGCCCGACGCAAGCCGGCCTCATCGCGCATTTCACAGCACTGCATGATGCCAGCAACCTGCCGATCTTCATCTACAACATCCCGGCGCGTTCGGTGGTGGACATGCTTCCGGCCACGATGGCGGAACTGGCCAAGCTGCCGCGGATCGTGGGGGTGAAGGACGCCACCGCCAACCTCGCCCGCCCATCGCAGCAGCGCGCGGCTTGTGGTGCGGACTTCATCCAGCTTTCGGGCGAGGATGCGACGGCGCTGGGCTTCAACGCTCATGGCGGCGTCGGCTGCATCTCGGTCACGGCGAACGTGGCACCCAAGCTCTGCGCCGAATTCCAGCTCGCCACGCTGGCGGGCGATTACGCCAAGGCGCTGGAGTATCAGGACCGTCTGATGCCGCTGCACGAAGCGATCTTCATCGAGCCGGGTCTGGTCGGCGCGAAATACGGCCTGTCGCTTCTGGGCCTGTGCGAGGAAGAAGTGCGCCTGCCCTTGGTTGGTCTGACCGATGGCACCAAGGCCCGCATCAAGGCCGCGATGCAGTTCGCAGGCATCCTCTGACCTTTTGGGCGGGGGCAACCCCGCCCAGATTCCCCAAAGCCCCGCGCGCCTGAGCCGCCCGGATCAGGAGGCCTTGATGGCATCGGACAATCTGCGCGGCAGTCTCTGGATGATGGCCTCGATGGCCGGTTTTGCCCTTGAGGACGGGTTTCTCAAAGGCGCCGCAGGGGCGATGCCCTTGGGCCAAGTCGTGCTGATCGAGGGGTTGGTTGGCGTCCTCTGGTTCTCGCTGATGTCCGCCCGGGCCGGGGCGCCGCCGCTGCCCGCGGCCGTCCTGTCGCGGACCATGGCGCTGCGGTCGGGGTTCGAGCTGGTCGGGCGGCTGTTCTACGCATTGGCCATTGCGCTGACACCGCTTTCCACCGCCTCGGCGATCCTGCAGGCGACGCCGCTGGTCGTGGTGCTCGGCGCGGCGCTGATCTTCAGGGAGAGGGTCGGGCTCATGCGCTGGGCCCTGATCGGCATCGGCTTTCTGGCGGTCCTGTTGATCCTGCGGCCGGGGCTGGAGGGGTTTTCCCTGCTCAGCCTTTTGGCGCTCGCCGGCATGTTCGGCTTTGCCGGGCGCGATCTGGCGACCCGCGCCGCGCCGCCCGCGCTGTCCAATGCGCAGCTGGGCGTGGCGGGCTTTGCCGTCCTCGCCCTGTCGGGCGTGATCATCCTTTCGGTGACGGGGGGCGTGACCCTGCCTGCCGCGCCGGCCCTGACGCTGGTGGCCGGGGCCACCGTCTTTGGCATCGCGGGCTATGCCGCCCTGACGCAGGCGATGCGCACCGGCGAGGTCTCCGCCGTCACCCCGTTCCGCTACACGCGGCTGGTCTTCGCGCTGGGTGTCGGGGTGCTGGCCTTCGGCGAAAGGCCGGATGCGCAGACGCTGATCGGCTCGGCCCTCATCGTGGCGTGCGGCGTGGCCTTGCTGACCCGACGCCGCGCGCCGATCTAGGGCTTGAGATAAACCGCCAGATCCACCTTGTGCCCGGTGCCAAGGTCCAGCCCGGTGACCGCGCCGATCTGCGCCAATCCGGCGATGGGCGTGGCTGCCGGTACGGCCACGACGTGGCAGCCGGGGCTGGCGAGGGTGGCCGCAATATCCTCGACCGATTGGAACTGAACCCGATTGTCGGTCAGGAAGACCAAGGAGGGTTCGGCAAAGCCCGCAACCGCAAAGCCGCAATCGGGGTGCTGTGCCGCCAAAGCCGCCAGCGGTCTCGCCGGCCACAAGGGGGCCATCCCGGCCAGCGTCGGATAAAGCGCGGTGTTGAGCGCGAGCCCCCCCAGCGCGAGGGCCGCAGCCAGCCGGACCGGATCGCCCAGCCGCGCGGCCAGCAGGATCGCCACAAGGGCTACCAGAACCAGAGCTGAGGCCACCCAGAACCCCCAGGGCATCGCCTCGCCCAAAAGCCCCGCCTGCCAGACCAGCGCCGCGAGCAGGACCAGCGGCAGTAGCCCGGGCAGCGCCTGCACCCAAAGCACCCGGCGCGCCCGGTTCTGCCAGGCATAGCCCAGCAGCAAGGCCAGTGCGGGATAGGTCGGCAGGGTGTAATGCACCAGCTTGGTGGCCGTCAGCTCGAAGACCACCCAGGTCGGCACCAGCCAGACCAGCGCAAAGGTCACCAGATCGTCGCGCCGCCCGCGCCAGATCGCCGGGATCGCCGCCAGCAAGGGCATCGCCCCCGGCCAGAAGGTCAGCCAGACCGCCGCAAGGTAGGACCCGGGCGGCGCGCCATGGTTCTCCTTCCCGCTCGCCAGCTTTTCAAACATGTCGCGGCCGAGAGAGGCGCTCCAGAAGGTGCCGTGGCTGACATAGGAAATCGCCACGAACCACGGTGCCGCCAGCAGGATCAGCAGCGCCAGCCCGGGCAGGGGCCTCAGGCTGCGGATCAGGCCCAGATCGCGGCGGATCAGGCAATAGCCGGCCAGGGTGAAGCCAATCACCATCGGCCCGATCGGCCCCTTGACCAGAACCGAGGCCGCTAGCGCCGCCCAGAACCCCATGGCCAGCGCAAAGCTCAAGCGGCCCTCGCGGATGCCGCGCGCCAGCACATATTGCCCAGCCACCACCGTGGCCAGAAGCGTCGCATCCGTCTTGGCCAGATGCGCCTCGGCCCCCAGCATCAACGAGGCCGCCAGCGCCAGCGCCGCAAGAAAAGCCGCCTCTGGCCGCAAGTAGAGGCGCGCGATGCCATGGGTCAGCCCGACCGCTGCTACCGCGGCCAGAAGGCTCACCAGCCGGTAGGCCCAGATCTGTTCCGTGTGCCCGACGATGGAGGTCACAGCCGCCTGCAGCCAGTAAATCCCGACCGGCTTCTTGTACCGCGGCGCATCGGCAAAGCGGATGTCGACGAAATCGCCCGAGGCCAGCATCTGCCGCGAGGCTTGCGAGAACAGAACCTCGTCGCGGTCCAAAGGTGGCAGGGTGAAGAACCCCGGCAGGTCCAGCACGACCATGACCAGCAGCGCCAGCCACATCCCGCGCCCCGCCGTCACCTGCCTATGAACCCAAACCATCGGCCGCCCCACCCCGTTGTGCGCATTTTACAAACCCGCAACGCCGGAACCCTTGCCGGGGGTTGGGGGGTCTGGGGGGGGCCATCCCCCCCCCAGCCGGAGCCGCCGCGCGCCCTCAGCCGTTTTCCCGCAGCACCGACCCGGCCAGATAAAGCGAGCCGCAGATCAGCACCCGCGCCGTGGGGTCCTTGGCCGCGATCGTGGCCAGCGCTTCGGCCACCGAGGCGGCGACCTCGGCCTTGATGCCGGAGGAGATCGCCGCATCGCGGGTCACTTCGGCGGGCAGGGTGTTTTTCTCGCCGGGGATCGACACGGCGTAAAGCAGGGTCGTCTGACCGGCCATGGGCACCATATAGCCGCGCACGTCCTTGGTGTTGAGCATGCCGCAGATCAGGTAAGTCGGACGCGGCGCCATCCGCGCCAGGGTCGCGGCCACCGCCAACCCGCCCGCAGGATTATGCCCGCCGTCGAGCCACAGCTCGACCCCCGGCGCGCTGTCGACCAAGGGCCCCTTGCGCAGGCGCTGCATCCGGGCCGGCCAGAAGGCCTTGGTCACCGCTGCTTCGCATTCCGCCGCCGAACGCCCCAGATAGCGCAGCGCCGTCAACGCCGCCCCGGCATTCTGAATCTGGTGCGGCCCGGGCAGGTTGGGCAAGGGCAGGTCCAACAGACCCGTCTCGTCCTGATAGACCAGACGGCCATGTTCCTCATGGACATGCCAATGCTGACCAAAGGCCAAGACCGGCGCACCCAGCTTGCGGGCCCGCGCCTCGATCACCGCCAGCCCGTCATCATCCTGCGGCCCGATGATCACCGGCACGCCACGCTTGATGATGCCCGCCTTTTCGAAGGCGATCTCGCCCAGCGTCTCGCCCAGATACTGCTGATGGTCGATCGACACCGGGGTGATGATCGTCAAGGCCGGCTTGTCGACCACGTTGGTCGCATCGAGCCGCCCGCCAAGGCCAACCTCCAGCAGGGTAAAATCCGCAGGTGTGCGCGCAAAGGCCAGCAAGGCCGCGCAGGTGGTGATCTCAAAAAAGGTGATCTCGTCAGCACCGTTCTTCTGGACGCATTCGTCCAGAAGCGCACTCAGCGCCGGTTCCGTGATGATCTCGCCCGCCAGCCGGATCCGCTCGTGAAACCAGGCCAGGTGGGGCGAGGTATAGGCATGGGCGGTCAGGC
Organism: Rhodobacter sp. P2_H5; assembly: GCF_056403335.1. Lineage (NCBI taxonomy): Bacteria > Pseudomonadati > Pseudomonadota > Alphaproteobacteria > Rhodobacterales > Rhodobacter > Rhodobacter sp. P2_H5. The sequence goes on from NZ_JBFUFS010000002.1 coordinate 316,074, forward strand.
CCGCGGCCTCCAGCCCGGCGCGGATCATCGCCTGGGTCGAACCCTTGCCGTTGGTTCCCGCCACATGGATCACCGGCGGCAGGCTGCGCTCGGGGTTGCCCAGGGCGGCCAGCAGGCGATGCACGCGGTCCAGGGTCAAATCAATGACCTTGGGGTGAAAGGTCATCATCCGGTCAAGGATCACGTCCGAACTGGTCATTTTGCCGCGGCCGCCTCCGGTGCGGGCAGATCGCCCTTCACGGCAGGGGGCAGGCCCAGAAGCATGCGCAGGATGGTGGCGAGCTCGTCGCGCAGCGCCTTGCGGTGCGTCACGCGGTCCAGCATGCCGTGGTCCAGAAGGTATTCGGCGCGCTGGAAGCCTTCGGGCAGCTTCTCGCGGATGGTCTGCTCAATGACGCGGGGGCCGGCAAAGCAGATCAGCGCGTTGGGCTCGGCAATCTGCACATCGCCCAGCATCGCATAAGAGGCGGTCACGCCGCCCGTGGTCGGATGGGTGAGGACGACGATATAGGGCAGCCGCGCCTCGCGCATCATCTGCACGGCGACCGTGGTCCTCGGCATCTGCATCAGGGACAGGATCCCCTCCTGCATCCGCGCGCCACCGGCGGCGGCGAACACGATCAACGGCCGCTTGTGTTTGACCGCCGCCTGCGCGCCGGCAATCATCGCATTGCCGACATACATTCCCATCGAGCCCGCCATGAAGGCAAAGTCCTGGGCGATGGCGACGACCGGCGTGCGCAGAATCTCGCCTTCGGCCACCAGCATCGCCTCTTTTTCGCCCGTGGCTTTCTGCGCGGCCTTCAGACGGTCGGGGTATTTCTTCTGATCGCGGAAATGCAGCGGGTCCACGACCGGCTCGGGCACCTTCACCTCGGTGAAAATTCCGCCATCAAACAGCGCCTTGAACCGATCCCGCGGCGTGATCGCCATATGGTGGTCGCAATTGGTGCAAACGTTCAGATTGTCGGCCAATTCACGGTGAAACAGCATGGTCCCGCACTCGGGGCACTTGGTCCACAAATTGTCGGGCGTTTCCCGTCGGGAAAACAGCGAGTTGATTTTCGGACGGACGTAGTTGGAGATCCAGTTCATCGGCTGGCCTTTCGGTCGCTCATTTCCCGCCCGAGATAGTCCGCGGCGGGCCGAAATGCAATCACTGCCCGTTCAGGTGAGGCCGGCGGCCAGGCCAAGGTCCGGCGTTTCGACCTAGGTCCCGTCCGAGGTGGTATAATGTAGGGTCAAACGGCCGCCCGGTTTCACCAGGGCTGCAGGGTGCCACAGAAATGCGCGGTCACGGCGCGGCGGTCGTCCTCGTCCAGTCCGGTAAGGCCTACCGGATCACACCCGCAGGATCAGCCGCGCCGCGAGCCAGCTGACGAAAAGCGACAGGCTGTCCACCGCCAGATAGGGCAGCTCGGCCCAGGGCTGGCTTTGCGGCAGGACCGCGTTGAACAGGGCGAGCCCGTGCATGTTGCCCTCCAGCCCGACCAGAAACAGCGTCTGCGCGTTGGTGGCGAAATGGACGGCCACCGCCGCCCCCAGATTGCCGGTCCGCGCCGTCAGATCGGCGGCCACCAGCCCGAAGGCAAAGGCCCAGACCACGATCAGCGGGGCCAGGGCACCGGATTCCTCCGGCGCCCAATGCAGCGCGCCAAACAGGGCCGAGGGCAGCACCATCCAGACCCAGGGCGAAGACCAGCGCGCCGCCAGTTGCTGCTGCAGATAGCCGCGGAAGATCAGCTCCTCGGTCCCGGTCTGCACCAGCAGGGCGGGCAAGGCCAGCGGCAGCCAGTGCAACTGGTCGCGAAAGCTCAAATGCGGCCCGACATCGGGCGACATCACCGCCAGGGGCAGCAAGGCCACCCATAGGGCGAGAAGCGGCACCACCACCCACAGAAAACAGCGCACCGCGACCCATCCCGGCCCGACCAGCGAGCGCAGGCCACGGTTCAGCACCAGCGCCATGCCCAAGGCCAGCCCACCCGCCAGACCCAGAAAGGTGAACAACAGGGCGATCAACGCCAGCGGGGTCTCTCCGCTCGCCAGCCGGTGCAGCGCGAGCGGGCCGTAGACCGGGCCAAGGCCCGAGACGATCAGATAGGCCAGAACCTGCATGGCGGCGGCATAGATCGCCACGGCAATGCCCAGCCCCGCCACCGTGCGCCAAAGCTCGACCCGGCCGACGGCGGGGGCGACGAAGCCGCGCAGGGCCGCATATCGTGAGGAAAAAACCGGCATTTGCGCTCCTGGACCGGCGGACAGGCTAACGCTGTGGCCGGATGGGCGCAACCATGCGCCGCCCGGCCGGGACCGATGCGGCAGGCTTGCCTGCCGGGCGGGCCAAGGCTAACCCTTTGCCAACCCGAAGGAGGAGGTCCGATGTCCCGTGCTGCCAACCTGACCCGCGCCCTGCTTCCCTTCAGCCTCGTGGCCGCCCTGGGCCTTGCGGGCTGCGACGACACGATGACCGGGGCGTCCGGTCCCGGCATGCACGAGGTCACCGTGCTGGACGGCGCGGTCAAGATCAGCGCGCCACCCGGCTATTGCATCGACCCCAAGGCCTCGGTCTCGCGCGGTAAGGCGGTGGTGATCCTGATCGGGCGCTGCACGGCCAAGGGTGGGGTGGCGGCGGCGCTGGTCTCCACGACAGTCGGCGCTCCGGCCTCGGCGGGGGTGCTGATCGCGGGTCCCAAGGCGCTGGCCCAGTATTTCACCTCGGTGCAGGGCCGCAGGGTTCTGGCACGCGACGGGGTGGCGGGCCATGTCGTGGTCCTTCAAGCGGCGGTGCAGGACAGCTCGCTCCTGTTGCACGTCAAGGACCAGACCGCCGGCGAATACTGGCGCGCGATCACCGCGATCCGCGGGCGGCTGGTAACAATTTCGGCATCCGGGGCGGAAGGCGCGCCTCTGACTTCCGCACAAGGGTTGAAGCTTGTGCAAGACATGCTCGACCTGCTCAAGAAGCGCAATCCTGACCAGGCTATTCCGGCGCAACCGACCTGACGGGGTAGAAACTTCATAATTTTGGCGCAATAAGAGAATCGTTTCCCCGGAAGACGCAATGTCCGTGAACAGGGAAGAGGCAGGGCTTACATCGGATGGCGCGCGGGATCTCGGCTCTTTTGGAAACATTGCTGCACCGGCGCAGTGTCCGGCGTTGGGCCAAGGCCGGCGCTGGCGCGACCGAGGCTGATCTGGACACGCTGCGCCTGTGGCGGGGGCGGGCGCGCAACCTGCGCCGCGCGCTGGATCAGGTGATCCACGAGGCGGAACACCGGCTGGCCCTGCCGGTGATCGGCACCAATGCGATGCGCAAGCCGATGGGAACCGACTGGTCCTGGCGCCCGATGCTGTGGCGCGGCCCGCTTCCGGTGCCCGGTATGGCCTCGGTGCCGACCAAGGCGCTGATCTGTGACGGCGCCACGATTTTCCACGATTGCCGCAAGACCGAACTGACCGTCCGCCAGATCCGCAACACCCGCGACAGCGACCTCGCCCCCTTTGCCTTCCGGATGGATCTGTTCCAGTTCGACGGCTCTTTCCTGTCCCTGGTGCTCGACCTGCCGGAAGAGGCGGCGCGCGGTCTGCGCCTGCGCCACCTGATCCGGCTGGACCTCATCGTCGAGATGGAGCGTCCGCTGGAGATTTTCGCCCGGCTGAACATCAAGCACGGGCCCAATGTCGAACAGATCGTGCGCGAGGTGCCGGCGGGCGCCTCGGAAACCATGGTCGAATTCGACCTCGCCTATTCCAAGATGAACGAAAAGCGGGTGGAGAAGCTCTGGGTCGATCTGATCTTTGAATCGCCCGAGATGAACGAAGTGACGCTGCGCGACGTGACCCTGTCGCGCCGCCCGCGCGCCGATCTCTGAACGCCAGTGCGCCAGCGAAGGGGCCGACCATGACCGAGGTGAAACTGACCAAGACCCGCATCCGCGCCGGCCATTGGGAAGGTGTCCTGACCGGGGCCGAGGTCGCGCCCGAGATCGAGGTCGTCCTTCTGGGCGCGGTGATCCCCGGCGTCTCCCTGACGCCGATCGCCGGCAAGACGGCCGAATTTGCCGTCCGTGTGCCTGTTCCGCCCGAGGTGCTCAACGACGGGGTGCAGACCTTCCTGATCCGCGCCAAGGGGGGCGAGACTCTCGCCCATTTCACCGTGATCACTGGCGTCGCGATGGAGGACGACCTGCGCGCCGAGGTCGATCTTCTGCGCGCCGAGCTTGACATGCTCAAGCGCGCCTTCCGCCGCCACTGCGTCGAAACCGCCTCCTGACCCTTTCATCCAGACCCAAATATCCCGGGGGGTGCGGGGGGCTGGCCCCCCGCTTTGGTGCCGTGCTGGGCCGTCATGCGCCCCGCAATCCGCCGTTTCATCGTTTCCCTGCCCTGAACGATCCGCAGGAATACCCCGGAAGTGTCGCCTCAGCGCCGCGATCCTGCCTGATTTCAGGGTCAATCCTTGGTCAATCAACCCGACTGCCTGCCAGGGGATCAACAATGGACCGATTGACGGAAATGGAAGCCTTCGCCACCGTGGTGGATCAGGGAGGCTTCACCGACGCTGCCAAGAAGATGGGCATTTCCAAATCGGCGGTATCCAAGCATGTCTCCGCGCTGGAGGCGCGTCTGGGCGCAAGGCTTCTGAATCGCACGACCCGCCGCGTTTCGCCGACCGAGATTGGCCTGGCCTATTACGACCGCGCCCGCCGGGTTCTGAATGACGCGGGCGAGGCCGATGCCCTGGTCACCTCGATGCAATCGGCGCCTTCGGGTCTGTTGCGCATCTCGGTCGCCACCGATTTCGGGGTCAACCTGCTGTCGCCGATTCTGGGGGATTTCCTGCTGGAATATCCCGACATCACCGTCAACATGGTGCTGAACAACCGTTACGTCGAACTGATCTCCGAAGGCTTCGACATGGCGATCCGGGTGGGCGATCTGGAGGACAGTTCGCTCCGCGCCCGCCGTCTGACCGACACCGCCAAGAAGATGATCGCCTCGCCGTCGTATTTCCAGCGTTTTGGCCGGCCGATGAAGATCGACGATCTGAACGACCACAAGCTGCTGCATTACTCCAACCAGGCCAATGGCAATGTCTGGAAGGTCATCGCCCCTTCGGGTGAAAAGCGCCAGGTTCGCACGGCGGGGTGGCTGACCGTGAACGATGGCCAAAGCCTGCTCAACGCGGCGATCTCGGGGCTTGGCATCGCCTATCTGCCCTCGTTCCTTTATGCCGATGCGATGAAGCAGGGCCTGGTCGAGGAGGCCATCCCCGGTCTGCCGGTCGAGGTGCAGGGCATCTATGCCGTCTACCCGCCGGGCCGTTTCACCCAGCCCAAGGTCCGCGCCTTCATCGACTTCCTGGCCCGGCAGTTCCTCGAAAAAGGCCCCGACAACTGGTGAGGCCGCAAGCCTGCGCCCTCAGGGCGTCAGCATGACCTCGACCCGGCGGTTCATCGTGCGGCCCTCGGGCGTCTCGTTGGTGGTGCGCGGGCTGAGATAGCCTGCGCCTTGCGCGTCGATCCGGGCCGGATCGACCCCGAATTTCGCGATCAGCGCCGCCCGCACGCTTTGCGCCCGCTGGCGCGACAGCGCGATATTGGCCGGCAGCGCGCCGGAGGCATCGGTATGGCCGACCAGCGTCACCCTGCGGTCGGGGTTGGCTTTCAGCCAATCCGCCAGACCCAGAAGCGAGGCATAGTCCTTGTCCTCCAGCGCCGAGCTGCCCGAGGTGAACACCAGATCCTCCAGCACAACGAAGCCGTTGTTCAGGAGGGTCTGGCCGAAATCGCCCTGCGGCGGTGTGGTTGGCGCGCTGTTCGCCGGCGGGTCCGGCACGGTGGGCGCGGGCAGCGGGGTCTGGTTGGCGGCGGCCAGCGCGGGCCCGCCACCCGGCTGGACCGGGCCGGTCGCCGGATCGGTCTGGCCGGGGGCGGGGTTCACCTCGGGCAGGGCCTGCGACACCGTCGTGACCTGCACAAAGCCCGCGTCGGCCGAGCGGCTGACCAGAAGCGTCACCAGATCCGGCCCCTTGGTCGCCGCACGCTCCAGCGCGACATAGCGGAAATCGCCCAAGTCCACATGCATCTGCGGTTCGGGCAGCACATCCATGCCATAGCGAAAGTCAAAACCGCCACAGGCCGAGGTGTCGCATTGAAACAGCGGCGCATAGCCCGCCGCGGTCAACTGGGCGATCAGCGGGGTGATCAGCTCCAGCGTGTTCAGGTGCTGGTCATCCAGCCGATAGGCGCGTTCATCGACCGCCCCGGCTACCTCGCGCATCGGAAGATTTCCGGCGGCAAAGGGGCCGATCGGCAGCTGCAGGGTGGCGGGGCTTTCCGCCCGTCCGCCGATCACCGTGGCCGGGGCCGGCATGTCCAGCGGGGGGGCTGCCCGCAGGGCGAAAGCGCCCGGCAGGGTGAAAAGCGTGGCGAGAAGGGCCGTGGTGACGGCTTTGGCAAGTCTGGGTCTGCTCAACGGGCGTTGCCTTTGCGGCTTATCTGGCGCGGTAGTGGTAATGTCCCACAACCTGCATCCCAAGGGAAGCATAGAGGGCGCGGGCCGGCGCGTTGCCCTCGGTGACGGCCAAAGCCAGCCGATCGGCGCCGTTTTCCGCCGCCCAACGCGCCGCGGCGCACAAGATATTGCGGGCAGCGCCCTTGCGGCGCTGGCTTGCGCGGACCTCGACCGCGTGGATCAGGGCGATGTCGCCGTGCAGCGCCACGAAGCCCATTCCCGAGGGCCGGTCGCCGCTGCGCGCCAGGATCGCGGTCTTCGGCCCGGTGACGCGGTCCATCACCGCCAGGCGGCCCGGCCCGATGCCGCCTTCGGCCCAGATCTCCTGGCCGATCTGCATCGGCGGCCAATGCGCGAAGGTGGTCATCTCCGGCGGCGGCTCGAAGTCGGCCACCGGGGCGGCATAGGCCAGAACCGGGTCGATCTTTTCGTAGCCCCGTGCGGCCAGGGCATCGTCCAGCGCCTGATCCCAGGGCCAGATCACGAAAAGCTGCTCCTGGCCCAGGGCCGCCATGGCACTTTCGGCACTGGCGAGATCACCCTCATGCCAATCGCCAAAGGGGCTGGCGGCGCTCACGCGCTTGCCGCCGCCGGCGCCTTCGCGGATCAGCCAGGGGCCGCAGGTCTGGGTGGCGAAGGGCGGCCAGGTGGCCTCCATCGCCTCGGCGAAGAGGGCGGGGGTCATGACGCGAGCCTTGCCTCCAGTTCTGCGATGGCGGCATCAAGCCGGGCCGCATCGGTGCCGCGGATCACCAGGTTGGTGCCGAAACTGCCGTTGCTGTTGAAGGGATAGGAGCCCATCTGCAGATCGGGGTTCTCGGCGGCGAAGGTCGCGAAGGGCGTCGCAATCTCGCCCTCGCCCCGGTTCATCCGCAGGCTGCGCGACAACAGGGGCTTGCCATGGGCGATGCCCGACAGGACGCCGGCCAGCATCGCCTCGAAGATCCGGGGCACGCCGGCCATCACATGGACATTGCCGAGCGTGAAGCCCGGCGCGATCGATACCGGGTTGTCGATCAGCACGGCGCCGTCCGGGATGCGGGCCATGCGCTGGCGCGCCTCGTTGAAGGGCAGGGCCTGGCGGTCGTAATGCGCCTGAAGGAGGGCCATCGCATCGGCGCGGTGGGTGATGGGCACGCCAAAGGCCACAGCCATCGCATCGGCGGTGATGTCGTCATGCGTCGGCCCGATCCCGCCCGAGGTGAAGACATGGTCATAGGCCCCGCGCAGCGCATTGACCGCCGCCACGATCGCCGCCTGATCATCCGCCACCACCCTCGCCTCGTTCAGCGAAAGGCCATGTTCGGTCAGCGCCATGGCCAGATGGTGCATGTTGCTGTCGCGGGTCCGCCCCGAGAGGATTTCATCGCCAATGACCAGCATGGCGGCGGTTTGATTGGGCATCTGACACTCCTTCAGCCTTGCAGGCTTGGTATAGGCGGGTTGCGCCCTCTGGCCAAGGGCGCGGCTTTCTCTTATCTAATGGGAAAAGCAAAAGGGCCGGACCAGTGGACGATATACGCGGGCGTGTAACCAAGGATGGCATCCGCATCTATGAGGATGCGGACTTTGTCGGCATGCGGGAGGCGGGGCGGATCGCCGCCACGATCCTCGATGATGTGGGCGCTTTGGTGGTGCCGGGGGTCATGACCTCGGAGATTGACGACTTCATCCGCAACGAAGTGGTCCGTCACGGCGCGGTCTCGGCCACCATCGGTTATCGCGGCTATCAGCACGCCTCGTGCATTTCGGTCAACCATGTGGTCTGCCACGGCATTCCCGGGGCCAAGAAGCTGGGCGAAGGCGATATCCTGAACATTGACGTGACGGTGATCCTGGATGGCTGGTTCGGCGATACGAGCCGGATGTATGCGGCGGGCGCCATCAACCGCAAGGCCGAGCGTCTGATCGAAGTGACGCATGAGGGCCTGATGCGCGGCATCGCGGCGGTCAAGCCCGGCAACACCTTCGGCGACATCGGTCATGCGATTCAAAGCTTTGTCGAAGCCAACCGCATGTCGGTGGTTCGCGATTTCTGCGGCCACGGTCTGGGCCGCGTCTTCCACGCCCCGCCGAATGTGCTGCACTACGGCCGTCCGGGCACCGGCGCCGTGCTGGAAGAGGGCATGCTCTTCACCATCGAGCCGATGGTCAACCTTGGCCGCCCGGAAACCAAGGTCCTGGCCGATGACTGGACCGCGGTCACCCGCGACAAAAGCCTGTCGGCGCAGTACGAACACTCGGTCGGCGTGACCGCCACCGGCTGCGAGATCTTTACTCTTTCGCCCGCGGGCAAGTTCTTCAAAGCCTGACCTCAGCGCCGGATGGCGCTGATCAGCAAGAGGGCGGCAAGGGCCAGCATCACCGCGTCTCCCATGGGAAAGGCGAGCCAAAGCGCCCGCGCGCCCCAGAGGCCCGCGAAGCCGAGGACAAGCAGCGGGCTTAGCAGGAAGGGCTTGGTCAGGGTCAGGGCGGCTGCGCGGCCGGGCTGGCCTATCGCCTGAAAATAGAGGGCCAGCACCAGCACCGGCCCAACGCTGAGATAGAGCGTCAGCATCGGGGCCAGGATGGTGCCAACCTCGGCCACCACGCCCGGCGCCTCGACAAAACCGGCGCCGATCCGGGATTTGGCGGCGAAGAGCGCCAGCTCGATCGCAAGGCAATAGGTGAAGGCCGCCGCCAGGGCGAGGCGCAGGGCTTTGTCCGACCTTTGCGTCAGCCTGGCCCCGAAATTGTTGCCGACGATGCTTTGCATCGCCATCGCAATCGCCATCATCGGCATGAAGGTGAAACCGAGGATCCGGATGACGATGCCGTAAGCCGCGACACTCTCTGCGCTGCCCGCAGCCCCTTGCGTCATCAGCGTGCCGATCACGGTGGCCGTGACCAGCGCCATGCCGATGAAGCTGAGGCTCAGCGGCGCCCCGAGCGCCAGGATCTGCCCCCAGCCGCGGGCCCAGCTGTGGCGGAGGAGTACGCCCAGCGGCAGCAGGCGCGCATCGCGCAGGCGCACCGTGACCAGCAGCCCCAGGCCCATGGCCTGCGCCAGCACGGTGCCAAGGGCAGAGCCGGCAACGCCAAGGTGGAACCCCACGATCAGACCATAATTCAACGCGATATTGGCCAGCGTGACCGCCACCGACAACAGCGCCAGAAGCCCGGCCCGCCCCTCGTTGCGCAGCGCATCGGCATGCAGCCCCAGCAGGAACTGCACCGGCGTGCCACAGATCAGGATCATCAGGAAGCGCTGCGCCATCCCCAGCGCCTCGCCTTCCGCGCCGGACAGATGGCGCAGGCCCCAGGGCCCCAGCGCGAAAAAGCCAGCCGCGAGTCCAAGGGCAATCGCCAGCGCCAGACCATGTGCCGCGGCAAAAACCGCCCCCGCAGCCGGGATGTCGCCGGCGCCGAGACGGCGGGCAAGAAGGCTCGACATGCCGCCGCTGACCAGGGTGGACAGGGCGATGGTGAGCATCGCCACTGGAAAGCTCAGGCTGACGGCGGTCAGGGCCGCGGCCCCGACGAAATGCCCCAGAAAGGCGGCATCCACGACATTGAGCAGCCCGCTCATCGACATGACCAGCGCCATTGGCACGGCATTGGTCCAGAACAACCGACCGACAGGGGCGGTCAGGAAACGGTTTTCATATGCAGGTGCGACAGGCATCGCCCACTCCTCGGATACGCATTTCGAAGCGGAGGGGGCCTGCATTGCCATCCACGAAATGCATTCGGGGGGAGGGATAGCGTGTGGTCCGTCCGGGCTTCACCGTGATTTTCATCAGCAGGCGGCAGGTGCCCGGCACCATGACCCTGCGTTAGCAAAATCGGGCGGGCCCTGTCAACAGGCTCTGCCGCCTCCGGTCAGGGGGCCGGAGGCAGCGGCGGGTGTCAGGCAGAGGCGGGCAGCGCCTCTGGGGCAAGGGGCAGCAGCGTGGCGAGGCATTCCATCGCCGCCTTGATCTTGGGATCCTGCGACAGGGCGGCGTAGTGATCGAAGATCTGGCTGTAGATCGCGAAAGCCTCGGGGTCGGCGTGGTAGACCGTGGCCGATTTCGCCCCGAACCGCGCCGCGCCCGCCGCGAAATCCTCGACCAGACCGCAGGCCACGGCGCCGTGGACGGCGGCGCCGACCGCAGTGGAGTTCTCGATATCGGGGACCTCGATGCTGCGGCCCAGCACATTGGCCATGATCTGCACGAGGAGGGGATTGCGGGTGGCAAGGCCGCTGGTCATCACGATGCGGCGGACGGCAAAGCCGCCGTCCTCGTACAGCGCGAAGACCTGCCGCATGCCGTAGCAGAGCGATTCAAGCAGCGCCCGGTAGATGCTGATGGCGTCGGTTTGCAAGGTCAGGCCGACCAGCAAGCCGCTCAGCGCCGAATTGGCATGCGGCACGCGGTTGCCGCTCCACCAGTCCAGCGCGAAGAGGCGGTTCTGCCCCGGCTGCAAGCCCGCCGCCGCCGCGTTATAGGCGGCAAAGCTTTCCGCCGCATCCCTGCCGCGCGGAAAGCTGGTGACAAACCAGTTGAGCAAGTCGCCAAAGGCCGCCTGCCCCGCCTCATAGCACCAAAGCCCGCGGATCGAGCCGTCCCGCGCGGTGCCCTCGATGCCCTTGGGCAGGGGGTGCGGGTCATGGCTGAGCATCAGCGAGGCCGCCGAAGTGCCAAGCGCCCCCACAAAGCAGCCATCCTGCACGGCGCCGATGGCGGGCAGAACCACATGGCTGTCGATCACCGCCACGGCCACGGCGCAGGGCCCGAGGATGCCGGTTTCCTTCAACCAGGCCTCGGTCAGATCGCCCGCCTTTGACCCCACGGGCAGGGGGGGCGAGAGGCGCTGTTCCAGCCCCTCGACGATGCCTTGGGGATAGCCGTGCGCGGGGTCGTATTGCGCCTTGTAGGCGGCAAAGCCGAGGCTGCGGACCTCTTGCCCCACCAGCTGCCAGACCAGCCAATCGCCCGCCTCGATGAAACGGGCGGTGCGCGCCCAGCTGAGCGGCGCCTCCTCGGCGATCTGCGCCGCCTTGGGCAAGAGCCATTCGCCCGAGAGCTTGCCGCCGAAGCGGTCAAGATAGGCGCCGCCGCGCGCGTTGATCCGGTCGGCCTGCGGTTGCGCCGCATGTTTCCAAAGCTTCACATAGGCATGCGGGTCATGGGGATAAAGCGCGGACAGCGCCGTGCCCGCCGCATCCGTCGGCATCGGCGAGCTGGCGGTGAAGCCCAGCCCGATGCCCAGAACGCGCCGCCCCTGGCCCAGCCTGGTCAGGATCGGCCGCACCGCATCCAGATAATCCTGCGCCACCTGCAAGGCCCAGCCGCGCTCCAAGGGCGTGCCGTCGGGCAGGGCATTGGTCAGCGTGCCGTGGCGGTACTCTTCGACATGGCTCGCGACCTCGCGGCCGGTGGCGGTATCGACCAGAACCCCGCGCGCCGAGGCCGAGCCGAAGTCCAGTCCAATCAGGTATTCCGCCATCAAAGTACGCTTTCCACCGCCGCAAGGACGGCATCTGAGGTCAGGCCGAAGTGCTTGTAAAGCACCGAAGGTGCGGCGGATTCGCCGAAACTGTCGATGCCGATGCAGCGGCCGTTCGGTCCGACATAGCGGTGCCAGCCATGCGTGGTGCCCGCCTCGACCGAGACGATGGGCACGCCCTTGGGCAGCACGCTGTCGCGCCACTCCTGGGATTGCTGGTCAAACACATGGCAGGAGGGCATCGAGACGACACGGATGCCGCCTTCGGTGGCCGAAAGCCGGGCTGCGGCCTCCACCGCGATTTCAACCTCGGACCCGGTGGCCAGAATGATCGCCTTCAGAGGGACCGTTTCGCGGACCAAGACATAGCCGCCGCGCCTTATGGCGGCGAGGGTCGCGGCGTCGCGGACCTGCGCCGACAAGCCCTGACGGCTGAGCGCCAGGACGGTGGGTTTGGTCCCATTCTCCAGCGCCACGGTCCAGGCCACGGCGGCCTCCGCCCCGTCGAAGGGCCGCCAGAGGTCAAGGTTCGGGATCATCCGCAGGCTGGCCAGATGCTCGATCGGCTGGTGGGTGGGGCCGTCCTGGCCCAAGGCAATCGAGTCATGCGTCAGCACATGGATCACCCCCAGCTTCATCAATGCCGCCATCCGGATCGCGTTGTGCGCATAGTCCGAGAAGGCGAGGTAGGTCGCCCCAAAAGGCCGCACCCCGCCATGCGCGGCCATGCCGTTCATGATGGCGGCCATCCCGAACTCCCGCACGCCGTAATAGACGTAATTGCCGCCGCGCCCCTTGGTTATGGGCACCATGCCCGCCCAGTTCGTCAGGTTCGAACTGGCCAGATCCGCCGAGCCGCCGATCAGTTCCGGCATCAGGGGGGAGAATTCTGTGATCGCATCCAGGCTGGTCTTGCGGGTGGCGACGGGCTTGGCCTCTCCGGCGATCCGGGCCAGGAAATGCTCGGCCTCGGACGCGAAACCATCGGGCAGGGCGCCCGCCATGCAGCGCTCCAGATCCTGGGCGAGGGCAGGGTGGGCGTCACGATAGGCGGCAAAGGTGGCAAGCCAGTCCGCCTCCATCCTTGCGCCATCGTCGCGCATCGACCAAGCGGCGGAGATGTCCGCCGGGATGACAAAGGGCGCATGGGGCCAACCGATGGCGGCGCGGGTCGCGGCGATCTCGGCCTCGCCCAGGGGCGAGCCGTGGCTATCATGACTGCCCTCCTTGGTGGGGGCGCCTTTGCCGATGGCGGTCTTGCAGCAGATCAGCGTCGGGCGGGCGGTGTCCAGCTTCGCTTCGGCAATGGCGGCCGAGACGGCGGCTACGTCATGGCCATCGACATCCGCGATGACCTGCCAGCCATAGGCGCGAAAGCGGCCGGGCGTGTCATCGGTGAACCAGCCCTCGACATGGCCATCAATCGAGATCCCGTTGTCGTCGTAAAGCGCGATCAGCTTGCCAAGGCCAAGGGTTCCGGCCAGGGAACAGGCCTCGTGCGAGATGCCCTCCATCAGGCAGCCATCACCGACAAAGGCATAGGTGTGATGGTCGATCACGTCGAACCCCGGGCGGTTGAAGCGGCCCGCCAAAATCGTCTCGGCCATGGCCATGCCGACGGCATTGGCGATGCCTTGGCCCAGAGGGCCGGTCGTGGTTTCGACCCCCGGGGTATAGCCGCGCTCGGGGTGGCCTGGGGTCTTGCTGTGCAGGGTGCGGAGGGCCTTGATATCCTCGATCGTCAGGTCATAGCCGGTCAGATGCAGCAAGGCATAGATCAGCATCGAGCCATGGCCGTTCGACAGCACAAAGCGGTCGCGGTTGATCCAGCCGGGGTTGGCCGGGTTGTGCCGCAAATGCTGGCGCCAGAGGGCAAGACCGATCTCGGCCATGCCCATCGGCATGCCGGGATGGCCAGAGTTGGCGCGCTGGACGGCGTCCATCGCCAGGGCGCGGATGGCGTTGGCCATATCCTTCGGGGTGGCAGACATGTGGGTACTTCCTTGGATGGGCTGTATTTTCGGCAGGGGAGGGCCCATGCCAGCTTTTTGCGGGCGTCAGGTGGCCCCCATGATCATGGCGACAAGGTCCTTCTGCACGCCGTCGCGTACCGGCATCTGGCCGACATCGCGGCCCCGGCGCATCACTACGGCGCGGTCGGCCACCCGCACCACATGGTCCATGTTGTGGCTGACGATGATGACCGACAGGTCGCGTTTGGGCAGGTCGCGGACCATCGACAAGATCTCATCGGATTCGCGCACGCCGAGGGCGGCAGTGGGCTCGTCCAGGATGATCACCCGGCGGGCAAAGGCCACGGCGCGGGCCACCGCCACCGCCTGGCGCTGACCGCCCGACATCAGGCCGATCTCCTGCCCCGGGGGCACATGACCGACGCTGAGTTCGGCCGCGTGACGCCGCCAGCTTTCGCGCTCCGCCTTGGCCGAGACAAAGCCCAAAGGCCCCATCCAGCGCGGCCAAGTCTCTTCATGCCCGATCAGGAAATTGTCCGAGACGCTGAGGTTGTCAAAGACCGCAAGGTCCTGAAACACCGTCTCGATCCCCGCCCCCCGCGCATCGGAAGGCGAGCGCAGGCGCAAAGGCGCACCATCCAGCGCCATCTCCCCGGAATCGATCTGCACGATGCCGCTGATCGCCTTGATCAGCGTTGATTTGCCCGCGCCATTGTCGCCCAGCAGCGCCAGGATCTCGCCCTCGTACAGATCCAGCGAGGCGCCGGCCAGCGCGGTGACAAAGCCATAGGACTTGCGCGCCTCGCGGATCGACAGGACGGTTTTTTGGCCCATGCCACTCATGCGTTCACCTGCCTTGCGCGCAAGACGCGGATGCGGGTTTCCACCCTTTTGCGGATCACATCCAGCTCCAGCGCCACCAGAATGCCGATGCCGATGGCGACCGAGGACCAGAAGGGCGAGACGTTCAATTGCTGCAAACCGCCCCGGATCACCGCGATGATCAGGGCGCCACATAGCACATTGGCGATGTTGCCGCGCCCGCCGAAGAGGCTCGCGCCGCCGACCACAACGGCGGTGATCGCGTCCAGCTCGTAGCCCGCGCCGGACAGGGGCGAGGCCGATCCGGTGCGCCCGTGGTACAGCATCCCGGCCACCCCGGCCATGGTGCCGCAAAGGGCATAGGCGCTCATGATCAGGCGGTCGCGCGGCAGGCCGACCCATTGCGCCACATCCGGGTTGCCGCCCACCGCATAAAGCCAGCGCCCCCATTGGGTTCGGCGCAGGAGCGCCCAGAACACCAGGCAAAGGCCCACCACCAGAAGCGCACCGGCGGGAATGCCCAGCACCTTGCCATTGGCCAGCCAATGCACGGCAGGCGAGACGCCGACCAGCGTGTTGCCGCCGCTGATCAAAAGCGCCACCCCGGCCACGATGCCCAGCATGGCGACGGTCACCACCAGAGGCTGCGGTATGCCGCCCTTCACGATCATCACGCCATTGGCCATCCCGACCGCAAGGCCGACCAAGGGGTAAAGGACGATCTGCGCCAGCGAACTCGGCGCATCCACCCCGGTCACGGTCGCCACGACCACGACGCTGAGCGCGATCGTACTGCCGACCGAGACATCGACGCCGCGCACCAGAATGACCAGGAACTGCCCCAGCCCCAGGGCGCAGACGATGGCGCTTTGCGCCAGCAGGTTCTGCAGGTTGCGCAGCGACAGGAAGTTGTCGGCGAGGGCGCCGAAGATCGCCAGCAGCACGATCAGGATCACGATGGGGCCGGAGTGCAAGAGGGTCAGCAGGACGGCGAGCCTGTCTCGCCGTCCGACCAAGGTTGCACCGGCCGGCCCGTTTTGCGGGTCAGCGGGGTTTGTCATGGCGTCACTTCACCAAGGCATCGACTTTGCCGGCCACCACATCCGAGACCATTTGCACCATGGCGCCGGCATTCTCGGCCGTCTGCACCGGCTGCGGCGGGACGATGACCTTGGCCTCGACCGGCTTGCCGCGCGCGATGTCGGCGGCGGTGTCGGTGGCGGTGCGGGCAATCACCTCGAAGGGGTAGGGCACGGTGAACTTCCAGTTGGCATCGCCCGCCGCGATGGTTTTCAGCGCATATTCCTGCCCGCCGATCGAACCGAGGATCACCTTGGACCCCGCCGCCGCCAGCGCCTGTTCGGTGCCCTGGGCCGAGACGTCGAAGATGTCATAGATCGCCACCAGGTTCGGATGGGCGTTCAGCATGCCCTCGGCGATGGTGCGCGAGTTGTTGGGGTCGCATTTGGCATCGCCCTCGGCCACGATCTTCAGCTTGGTCGGCTTGGCCGCTTCGATAAAGGCGTTCATGAAGGCATCGGTATCGGCCAGGCCCGCGATGCAGCGGATGGTGCCGATCTCGCCGCCCTCGGGCAGAAGTTTCACAAATTCATCGACCACAGCCTTTTCGGCCCCGGTGGAATCATAGGTGACCTGCGCGGTCAGGTCGGTGATCGGCGGCGGGGCGCCGTCAAAGGACATGACCTTCACGCCCGCCTTGGTCGCCTCGTTCAAGGCCGCCACCAGGCCATCCGAAGTAGCGCCGGTGTTGACGGCGATCACCTTGTAGCCATCCGCCGTCGCATTGACGATTTCCTGGATGAAGAAGTTCACATCCCCGCGCGATGTGCCCGACTTCACCTCGATCTGCACATCGTCAATCACCTTGGCGCGCCCGGCGGCCACGTTGAACTGGCGGACATAGGCGTGATCGCCGAGATAGGAGAACAGCATCAAGACCTTGGGCTTGTCGCCGGCCTGTGCGGCGCCGGCCAGGGCCGCCACAAGCGTCAGGGCCGTGCCGCCACGCAGCATGCTTTTCAGAAGTGTCATCACATTCCTCCCAATGTGTTCAGAACCGACAGAACCTCCCCCCGGCTCTGCTGAAAGGGTAATGCGATGCCTCCTTTCTGCATATAAATGATAGTTTACATAACGCCTTTGATCTGTTTCTTTACAAAAGGGTTGCGAATTCGCAAGCAACCCGCGCGGCGTTTCGTTCTGCGCGCGATAGGTCACCTCAAAAGCCCAAGGATCAGGCAGATGTCACCCGACACCAAACGCCCCTTGCTGCCCTCCATGGGGGCGCTGGCCCTGTTGCCCCGGATCGTGGCCTCGCGCAGCGGGCTGTCGCGCGGCCATCTGGCCGAGGTGACGGGCCTCAGCCGGGTGACCATCGGCCAGCGCCTGTCCGAGCTGTTCGAGGCTAAGATCATCACCGAGGGCGATGAGCTGATGCTGTCCGGCGGGCGGCCCCGGCGGCCGATCCGGCTGAACAATGCCGCGGCGCTGATTGCCGCGGCGGATGTGGGGGAGACGCATCTGCACATCGCCATCACCGATCTTGCGCCCTCTGTCCTGATCGAGGAGACGATCCCTTTCGACATGAACCAAAGCCCGCAGACCACGCTGACCCAGATCGCGCTGGCGGCGGCCCGGTTGATCGTGACGCTGAACCGCCGGATCCAGGATCTGGTCGGGCTTGGGCTGTCCTTGCCCGCCCCGGTGAATTTCCGCGAAGGCAGCGTGGTCGGCCCCTCCGTCATGGCCGGGTGGGACGATTTCGACATTCGCGGCTATCTGGGCAAGCTCTTGCCGATCCCGGTCATGGTCGACAATGACGTCAACCTTCTGGCCATGGCCGAGGTCGATCTGCATGCCAACAAGGCGGTTCAGATTGCCTTTGTGAAGATCGGCACTGGAATCGGCTGCGGCATCATGGCGGATGAGCGCCTGTTTCGCGGGGCCAGCGGCGCTTCGGGCGACATTGGCCACATCCAGCTGGTGACCGAGGGGGCCAAGCTTTGCCGCTGCGGCAAGATGGGCTGTGTCGAGGCCCATGCTGCGGGCTGGGCCATCGCCCGGGACCTGCGCGCGCTGGGCTACCGCACGCAAACGGCGCGCGATGTCGTCGACCTCGTGCGCGGCAATGTCCCCGAGGCGGTTCAGCTCGTTCGTCAGGCCGGGCGTGTCCTGGGCGAGGTGATCGCCGATCTGGTCAGCATCCTGAACCCCGACAAGATCATCATCGGCGGCATGCTGGCCGAAACTTCGGACCATATCCTTTCAGGCGTGCGCGAGATGGTCTATCAGCGCTGCCTGCCGCTCGCGACGCGCAACCTGTCGCTGGCCCTGTCCAAGCATGACCCGCAAGCCGGGGTGCGCGGGGCGGCGCTTTTGATCCGCGAATGGGCTTTCGCGCCCGAGAACACCAAGGCGACGGTCAAGCGGCTGTTTGAAAACCTCCACCCTAAGCCCGCCCGCAAGGACGCCGAGGAGGCGAAGGGGCGCCCGCTGCCCACCGCCCCCTGAGGGGTCTCGCGCCGCGCCCCGCGATCCCCTCGGGCCTTACGCAAAGTTTTTAGCGTTGACGGATCAGAGCGCCTAAGCCGAGTTTTACCGGGCTACAGGCGGGGTGGTCCTGCCTGATCTGGGAGGATAGCACATGAAATTCAGGATCGCCGCTCTGGCGGGCGCCGCCACGCTTGCCATGATCGCAGGCTCGGCTTCCGCCGCCGATCTCGCCTGTCTGATCACCAAGAACAACACCAACCCCTTCTTCGTGAAGATGCGCGACGGGGCCGAGGCTGCGGCCAAGAAGGCCGGGATCGAACTGCAGGCCTTCGCCGGCGAGAAAGACACCGATGCGACGCCGCAGATCACCGCGATCGAGAATTGCGTAACCGCCGGCGCCAAGGGCATCCTGATCACTCCGGCCAGCGACTCGGTCGGCCCGGCGCTGAAAGAGGCGCGCGCCGCAGGGCTTCTGGTCATCGCGCTGGACACGCCGCTCGGCGACAAGGACGCGCAGGACATCACCTTTGCCACCGACAACTTTGAAGCGGGTCTGCTGATCGGCAAATGGGCCGCCGCCACGATGGGCGACACCTCCAAGGCCAAGATCGCGATGCTCGACATCAACAAGGACAATATCTCGGTCGATGTGGCGCGGGATACCGGGTTCCTCAAGGGCTTTGGCATCGAGGTGCCGGATCTGACCGTTCTGGGCTCTGAAACCGACCCCCGCGTCGTCGGCCATGAAACCTCCGAGGGAAGCCCGGCGGGTGGCCAGAAGGCGATGGAGACGCTGCTGACCAAAGACCCCGACATCAACCTGGTCTATACGATCAACGAACCGGCCGCAGAGGGCGCCTTCCAGGTGCTGAAAGCGGCGGGCAAGACCGCGCTGATCGTCTCGGTCGATGGCGGCTGCCCCGGGGTGGCCAACGTCAAGGCAGGCGTGATCGGCGCCACCTCGCAGCAATATCCGCTGAAGATGGCGGCCTTGGGCGTCGAAGCGATCGTGGCCTTTGCCAAGGACGGCACCAAGCCGGTGGCATCGAACGGCCTGACCTTCTTCAACACCGGGGTGAACCTGGTCACCGACAAGCCGGTCGCCGGGGTGGAGTCCATCGACACCGCCAAGGGCACCGAGCTGTGCTGGGGCTGATCTGACCCCGGCCAACGCCTGGTGGCCCGGAGTCCGCAACGGAAGGGCGCGGCAGGCCGCGCCCTTTTGCGCCTGCGCTGTCAGGGGCCGACGCGCCCGGGCCTGAAGCTGCGTCCGGGACCCGACGGAATGTGATCCCGCCGGGAACCAGCCGCAGTTTCGCGGGTTCTCAGCCTGTGGAACCGCAGGAAAGGCGCGAACATGGCCCGCAAGCTGCCAGCACCCTCTGACCCTTCCAAGGGGGCCTGCGTCCTTTGCCCCGCAGTCCCTGCGCGTTGGCGCGTCTGACCATGCTGCCCCCCACCTTCAGCCAACCCCCCCACGCCGGGCCGGTTGCGGCAGAGCGCGCCGCGATGGATGAGGCGGTGACCCGCGCACTTCAGGCGGCGCAGGACAGCGGCAAGGCTGGCATCGCCGCCGCGGTGCTGCGCGACGGGCAGGTCATCGCCACCGGAGAGAACGAGGTTCACCTCCATTCCGATCCAACCAGACATGCCGAAATGGTCGCCATCTCGCGGGCGGCGGCGACGCTGGACCGCACCGACCTGTCCGATTGCACCCTGATCTCGACCCTGCAACCCTGCGAGATGTGCCTGGCCGCCATGCGCTTTGCCAGGATCGGGCGGGTGGTCTTTGCGGCTGCCCAGGCCCATGTCGCCCCCAAATACTTCGTCTTTCCGACCCTCCAGATCGAGGATTTCGGCCGCAGCGGCGGTTTCTCCTGGGTTGGCGGTCTGCAGGAAGACCGGGTGCTGCACCTTTACGCCCAAGGTGCGGAATGATCGCCGGGCCCGCGCAGCGGCAGGGTTTCGCCTCTGGCCAGGACCAGCCGGCCGCCCCGACGCTTCCTTTCCACCGCGACGACCCCCATCAACCGCGCGAGGACCACGCCTTGGACAGTTCCGACATCTGCATCATCATGAACGCCGGAGCCGGCAAACAGGAGGCTGGGACCGGGCCCGATGGCGTAAAGGCCGCCTTCGCGGCGCTGGGCGCCTCGTGCACTGTGAAGCTGATCGAGGACGGCACGCAGATCGAAGCCGAGACCCGCAAGCTGCGCGATGCGGGCTTCAAGACCATCGTGGCCGGCGGCGGCGATGGCACGATCTGCGCCGTAGCCTCGGCCCTGCGTGGCAGCGATGTGGTGATGGGGATCCTGCCGCTTGGCACCTTCAATTACTTCGCGAGGTCGCTTGACCTGCCGATGGAGGTCGAGGCCGCGGCCAAGGTGATCGTCGAGGGCAGGACGCGCCCCCTGCGCATCGCCGAGATCAACGATCGCGTCTTTCTGAACAATGCCAGCCTGGGCGCCTATCCCGCCATTCTGGAGGTCCGCGAGGGCATCTACAAGCGCTGGGGCCGCAGCCAGATCGCGGCCTATTGGGCGGTCATCAAGACCCTGTCGACAGTGCGCGCGCCCCTGCGGCTGCGCATCACTGCGGATGGCGAAACCCGTGACGTGCACTCGCCGCTCGTCTTCGTGGTGAACAACGCCTACCAGCTCAAGGAGATGGCCGTCGAAGGCGCCGAGCTGATCGAGGAGGGCAAGCTGGTCGTCTTCATTGCACCGGACTGCAGCCGGTTTGAAATGCTGCGGTCGGCGGTGAAGATCGGCCTCGGCGGCGGCCTGCCCGATCGCAAGTTCGAAGTGCTGAGCGGCAGGCAGATCACGATCGAGGGGACCGGGCGTCTGGGCAACCGCCAACGCTATATCGCGCGGGACGGCGAGCGGGAGCGGATGGCCTCGCCCTTCAAGATGGAAGTCATCGAGGATGCGCTGACCGTGATCGTCCCCGAATCCGCCGCCGACAGACCGCGATGAGGCGGCTCGTTCATATCTCCGACCTGCATTTCGGGCGCGACCGAGCCGAATTGCTGGACCCGCTGATCCAGTCGGTGAACCGTCTGCACCCGCATTTGGTGGTGATCTCGGGCGATCTGACGCAGCGCGCCACAGCGGCGCAGTTCGCGGCGGCGGCCGGGTTCATTGCCAAGCTGCGCGCGCCGGTCCTGACCATACCGGGCAACCACGACCTGCCGCTGCACAATGTCTTCGTGCGGCTGCTGCGGCCGTGGCGCCGCTATCGCCGCTGGATCAGCCCGGATCTGGAGCCAAGCTTCGTCGATGACGAGATCGTCGTGGTCGGGGTCAACACCGTCAACCGCTTTGCCTGGCAGCAGGGCTGGTTCCGCACCCGCGCCATGCGCCGGATCGCGGCAGAGTTCACCAAGGCGGTCGATGACCGCATCCGCGTGGTGGTGGTGCACCATCCGCTTGAACAGAAATCCGACGACCACAAGAGCCTGATGCGCAATGCCTCGCTTGGGCTTCAGGCCCTGTCCGAGGCGGGGACCGATGTTGTGCTCTCCGGTCATCTGCACAGCTGGCGGGCCGACCCCTTCGCGACGGTGGAGGGCCGGATGTCGGCGCTGCAAGTGCACGCCGGTACCAGCCTGTCGAACCGGCTGCGCGGCGAGGTCAACGATTTCAACCTGCTGGAGATCGAGCCGCAGCGGATCAGCGTTCTGCGCCATGCCTATGACGACGCGAGCGCCAGCTTTGCCAGCGCCGCCGCAGTGACCTTTGTCGCAGGGCAGGGCGGCTGGATCCGGCAACCGCAATCCCCGGCCGATTGAGCGCGCGTCACGGCGCCGGGGCGAGTGTCCCGGCAGGCTCTGGCAGGGTTATGACAAGGCCCTGAAGATTGCGCTGATACAGGACCGTCACCGCCAAAATCGCCACAAGGGCGCAGAAGATCACCGCCCGGGAGGCGAAGCGCCGCTGCGCAAGGGTCAGCGTCGCCGAAGGCCCGAAAGCCCTGCCACGCAGCCCTTCGGTCAGGCCAATGCCGGCAAGGAGCCATAGCCCGCCGACCAGATAACCGCCCAGAACGTCGCTGAGGAAATGCTCGCCGAGGACAAGCCGACTGGCGCCCACCAAGAGGGCAGCCGTGGCACCGAAGGCTGCCGCGAGCGGCCGGGGCAGCAGCACCCTTTCGCGGATCAGCAGATAGGTCAGAAATCCGTACAGCACCGCGCTCGCCGCACTGTGGCCGCTTGGAAACGAGGCGCTGAGCTCGCGGTAGGTGGCAAACTCGGGCCTGAGCCGCGCGAAGTGGGTTTTCATCATCGTCACGGTGATCTGATTGGCCACAAGCGCCAGCCAGAGCCCCGGCAGATAAAACGTCCTGCGGTTCAGCACCATCAGCGTAGACGAGGTGGCGGCGATCAGGAAGACCACGCCCCAATAGCCAAAGGACGTGACCCAGGCGAAAAAGCGCACGACCCAAGGGCTGCGCATCTCGCGCAGGCGCTGGGCAATCTCCAGATCCAGCGGCACCATCAGGCAGCCGCTGGTGCACCCAAGCGCGAGGCTGGCCCGCCACAGGATCAGGACCCCGGTCAAGGCACACAAGGCCGCGAGGGCGATACCAAGAAGAAAGCCGCCCCTCCGACCGCCGCTGCTCTGCATCCGTCACTCCTTCTTTGCGAAACCGGCCTTGTGCGAAACCGGACCGGAAGCCACACGCGCCCGCCAGGTTCCTGAACGCGCCGCAAACGCTTGCGTCATCACAGCTGTGCCACGACGGATTCTTCGGGTGCAACGCCCGGGAAAGCAATACGTTCCCGCGCCAGTCCCTGACAGGACGTGGATGCGACCGCGGAGACCGGGGTCCATGCGGCCCGCTGGCATGGCTTGGGGCAGACCCAGGCCCTCTGGCGGCATATCCCCTTGAGCGCGGCCGCTGCCCGACTGGCCAAAGTGTTACCGTCCTCTTGATGTGGATCAATGCGTTCCCCGCCCGGCGGGGCCAGATTTCACGCTGAGCCGGGCCCTCGGGCCGTGGTGGTTGATGCCCTGCGGCGGTCAGTCTGGCCTTGGTCGCTTGGAAGAGGATGCAGAGGCATGGCCCGCGAATTCCGGCAAAATCGCTTTCCCATCGATGACCAATCCGCCTGGCAGGGCGCGCGCGTCGATCCCGGCCTGCGCCGCTACATGTTGCAGGTCTTTAACACCATGGCCGCCGGTCTCGCCGTCAGCGGGCTTGTCGGGTATCTCGCGGTGGCGAGCGGCCTCTACCAATACCTCGCCGGCACGCCCCTGATTTGGCTGGTTCTGCTGGCGCCGCTCGCGGTCGCTTTCTTCGTGAGCTGGCGGATCGAGCGGATGAGCGCGGGGGCGGCGGTGATCGCGTTCTGGCTCTATGCCGCACTCATGGGCCTGTCGCTGGCGGGGATATTTCTGGTCTACACCGGCACAGGCATCGCCCGCACCTTCTTTGTCAGCGCGGCCACCTTCGCCGCCATGAGCCT
Organism: Rhodobacter sp. P2_H5; assembly: GCF_056403335.1. NCBI lineage: Bacteria > Pseudomonadati > Pseudomonadota > Alphaproteobacteria > Rhodobacterales > Rhodobacter > Rhodobacter sp. P2_H5. Next base: position 339,843 of record NZ_JBFUFS010000002.1, read on the forward strand.
TTACGGCTATACGACCAAACGCGACCTCACACAGTTCGGCGCTTTTCTGGTCATGGGTCTGGTCGGGATCCTGCTGGCCAGCCTCGTCAATCTGCTTCTGCAGTCCACGGCGCTGCAATTCGCGATCTCGGTCATCGGGGTCGTGGTGTTCACCGGCCTGACCGCCTTCGACACGCAGCGCATCAAGGCGATCTACCTGGAAAGCGATCCGGGCGACATCTCGACCAAGAAGGCGGTGATGGGGGCCCTGACGCTGTATCTCGATTTCATCAACCTGTTCCTGATGCTGCTGCAGTTGAGTGGAGACCGGCGCAGGTAACCGGGCGGCGGCAAGGGAATGGGGCAACAAGGGGAAAAGGATGTTCGTCAAGGATGTGATGACAACGCCGGTGATCAGCATCGAGCCTTCTGCCATCGTGGCACAGGCCGCCCGTCTGATGCTGGCGCAACGGATCAGCGGCCTGCCGGTGGTGCGCCGCGACGGGGCGCTGGTCGGCGTGATCAGCGAAGGCGATCTGTTGCGCCGCAGCGAGCTTGGCACCGAGATCCAGCGGCCGCATTGGCTGGAATTTTTCGTCAGCCCCGGCAAGGCCGCGGACGAATATGTCCATGCCCATGGCCGCAAGGTGGATGAGGTGATGACGCGCGCGCCGGTGACGATCGAGCCTTCGGCCCCGCTGGAAGAGGCGGTGGAGATGATGACCCGGCAGCGCATCAAGCGGCTTCCCGTGGTCGGAGAGGGCAAGCTCGTCGGCATCCTCGCGCGCTCGGATGTGATGCGCGCCTTGGCGCGGGCGCTGCCGGGGGCCGGGGCTGTCTCCTCCGGCACGGGCACAGCCAGGGCCGTCAGCGACGCGCAGATCCGCGCCGATGTGCTTGCGGAATTTGCCAAGCAATCCTGGGGCCACAACCTGATCCGCGTCCATGTCGAGGGCGGTGTGGTCGATCTGAGCGGCACGATTCTGGACGAGCGCGAGCGCCTCGCCGCCCGCGTCGCGGCCGAGAATGTCCGCGGCGTGACCGCGGTGGTGGATCACCTTGTCTGGATCGAGCCGGTTTCCGGCATTGTCATCCTTCCGGCCGAGGACAACACGGCCGGGCTGGCCGCCGCCGCAAGCCACGGATGAGGCGATGGCGTGGAGCATGCGGCACAAGGCCTCGCTGATCGCGGTCATCAGCGCCATCGCGAGGCTGGCCGCGTCACCGCGACATCCGAAACCACCGCCCCATCGCGCACGGTCACGACCCGGTCGGTATGGGCGACAATGTCGGGTTCGTGGGTGAGGACCATGATGGTCACGCCGTGGTCGCGCTTCAGGCCTCCATGATTTCATGCGCGGTTCTGGTGTCCAGATTGCCGGTCGGCGCACTGGCGGAATGGAACAGCGGCAGCGCGACATCTTGGAGCGCGCTCGCCCGCGCCAGCAGGTTAAGACTCTGGAACCCGAGGCCCGGCTTCTGCCCGCGGCGGGAGGCAAGCTCCCGTTCGCTGGCCCTTGCGCCATTGACGCCGTTGAACAGGGAGGTGCGGCCGCCCTGGAATTCGATTAAGCGGCCGTCACGTTCCGCGACAGGACCGTGCCATCCAAGGGTAACACGATCTCAGTCTAGCCGAGATTGATCTGCGCCGCATCGTGCGCCGCCTTGCGCTGCGCAATGGTGGCCTGAGCGAAGTGGATTTGCGCCTGTGCCTCGCCATAGACGCTGAGCGCCAGGTCCGCAGCACCCCGGCTGGCCGCCTCCTGCCGGGCCAGTCTGGCGTTGCGATCCGACTTCAGCTTGGCATGGGGGAGGGTCGCCCGGTCCTTGGTCACCCTGGTGCTGAAATCATAAGACATGTCGCGCACCACGCGTGACGCACAGGTGCCGACCCTGAGGGTCAGGGTCGGGTTGACTGTCCGCGTGGCCGAGACCAACCGCGCCACCACGCCGCAGTCGACAGGAGCCGTCCTGAAGTTGACAGAAGGGCGCGTCCGCAGGGTCCACCAGCCAAGTGTGGCGGCGAGAAGCAGGATCAGTCCGACCGCGAAGAGCTACCGACCAAGGTGCACGCGGCGCCCGGCAGGCGCTGCGCGGGCAACTGCGGGCACCGGCCTCTGCGCCCCCTGCCTTTGCCCAGAGGATTGATCATTCTTGATCTTTCCGCTTCCTCGGCCCGGGCGAAAACAGATGCTCGCCGGTCTGTTGACCTTGATGTGCGTCGATCGGGCGACCTCCTGCCGCGCGACGCGGGTCCATCTGTTCGTGGCCCATCCCTTGGCGCCCTTCAAGGGGCGGCCGCAGGCTTTTGTGCGTTTCGCCCGCGGGGGCGAAATGCCGATAGAACCATGTCTTAAGGCCCTGAGTGAGGAGGAGATAGGCCGCCGTCATCCCCGCCAGCGCCAGCACCATGTGCCCCGGCAGCGGCACGAACCCGAACCACGCCCCGAAGGGGGAATAGGGCAGCCCCACCCCGACCGCCACCGCAGCAAGGGTCGTGGCGGTCAGCAGCGGATGGGGCCGGCTGCGGAAGGGCTGGCCGCGGGTGCGGATCACGAAGATGACCAGCGTCTGGGTGGCGAGCGATTCCACGAACCAGCCGGTCTGAAATATCGCCTCGCCGCCGTGGAACACCCAGATCAGGAGGCCAAAGGTCAGGTAGTCGAAAGCCGAACTCGCCGAACCGAAGACCAGCATGAAATTGCGCACGAAGCGCAGATCCCAGTGCCGGGGCCGCGCGATCATCACCTCGTCGACCCGGTCCAGCGGGATCGTGATCTCGGAGATGTAATAGATCAGGTTGTTGAGCAGGATCTGCACCGGAACCATCGGCAGGAAGGGCAGGATCACCACGGCGCCCGCCATCGAGAACATGTTGCCGAAGCTCGAACTCGTGCCCATCATCACGTATTTGAGGATGTTGGCGAAGGTCCGCCGGCCTTCGCGCACCCCTTCGGCAAGAACGCCCAGATCGTTGCGCAGCAGGATGATCGCCGCCGCCTCGCGCGCCACATCCACGGCGCCTTCGACCGACATGCCCACATCGGCCGCCCGCAGCGAGGGCGCGTCGTTGATCCCGTCGCCAAGATAGCCCACGACATGGCCCCTGCGGCGCAGGGCACGGATGATCCTGGCCTTCTGCGCCGGATTGACGCGGCAGAACAGCGTGACCTGCGCAAGGCGCGCCGACAGCGCCTCGTCCGACAGGGTGTCCAGTTCGGGGCCGGTCAGGATGCCTTTGATCGTAATCCCAAGCTCTTCGCAGACATGCTGCGTCACCCTCTCGTTGTCGCCGGTCACGACCCGGATCGCCACGCCCAGCTGCCGAAGTGCGGCCAGTGCCGCGCGCGCGCTTTCCTTTGGCGGGTCGAGGAAGGCGGCGAAGCCTGCGAAGGTCAGGTCGGCCTCGTCGGCCTTGCCGGCATGGCCGATGTCGGGCGCGACCTCGCGCCAGGCGACGCCAAGCACGCGGAACCCCGCGGCGCCAAGCTGTTCGAAGGTGGCACGCGCGAGGGCACGGGTGGTAGCGTCGAAGGGCTCCGCCTCGGTCTCGGGGCCGGACTGATACCGGGCGCACAGATCCAGCACGTCTTCGGGCGCGCCCTTGAGCACCAGAAACCGGCGGCCCGCACGTTCGGCCAGCACCGAGACGCGGCGGCGTTCGAAATCGAAAGGCACCTCGTCAATCTTCTTCCAGGCCCCGAGGTCGGCGGGCGCCCGGTCGAGGATCGCATCGTCGAGCGGGCTTTTCAGGCCGGTCTCGAAGGCCGCGTTGACATGGGCCCATTCCAGCACGCTGGTGCTGTCGGCGCCCCGGATGTCGATTTCGCGCACCAGACGGATGCGCGCCTCGGTCAGGGTGCCGGTCTTGTCGCTGCACAGCACGTCCATGCTGCCCAGATCGTGGATCGCGGGCAGGTGCTTCACGATGACATCCTTGCGCGACATCCGGATCGCCCCATGCGCCAGGGTGACCGAGACGATCATCGGCAACAGCTCTGGCGTCAGGCCGACCGCGAGGGCCATGGCAAAGAGGAACGAGTCGAGCAGCGGGCGGTGGAACAAGAGGTTGACCAGCAGCACGAAAAGCACCAGCAGGACGGTCAGCCGGACGATCATCAGACTGAAATCGCGCAGGCCGACCGCGAAGGCTGTCGGCGGTGGCTCTTGCTGCAGGCTTTGCGCGATCGCCCCGATCCGGGTATCGGCGCCGGTCGCCACCACAAGCGCCTTCGCCGTGCCGCTGACGACGGAACTGCGCATGAAGACGGCGGACGTGTCGTCGTCGCCCGGGCCATCGGCGCTTTTCTCGGCCGGGTAGGTCTCGCCGGTCAGGAGCGCCTCGTTCACGAAAAGGTCGCGGGCCGCGATCAGGCGGCAGTCGGCGGGCACCAGGCAGCCCGCCGAGAGGAGGACCACATCCCCCGGCACGAGCGCGGCGGCGGGGATATCGGTCTCAACCCCGTCACGCAGAGCGCGGACCTGCAGCGCCACGCGGTCCCGCAGCATGGCGGCGGCCGTGTCGGCGCGGCGCTCCTGCAAGAAGTCGATCAGGATCGAGACGACGACGATGGTCGTGATGATGACAAAGCTCTGCGGGTCGCGCGTCGCGGCGGACACTGCGGCGGCAAACAGCAGGATCAGGACAAGCGGGTTGCGAAACCGGGCGAGCAGGGCACCCAGCCAGCGGCTGCGCCGGGCATCCTCGATCAGATTGGGCCCGTGGACATCCGCCCGCCGGGCCGCTTCGCCCCGGGTCAGGCCGTCTTCCGATGCGCCCAAGCGCGCCAGCACCGCCGAGAGGGGGCCGCGCAAGGCGTCTGTCGGCGGCAATTGTATCTCTGTCTGGTGCGTCATTGGCAGTTTGTTCAAGGGCATCGCGGTTTCCTCGACGCGGGGGCCTGCACGGGGCGGGCAGCGCGGGGGTTCATGCCCACCTGACCGGGAGGCAGGGTGGCGGTGGGGGGTATCATGGCGTCACCTCCGACCTGATCTCACGCCGGGCCAGCCACAGACCCGGCACCATCGGCAGCCAGAACGTCATCCCGCGCAACAGCAGCGTTCCGGCGGCGGCGCTTTCCAGTGGCACCCCCAGCAGGGTCAGCATCGCCACCGAACCGGCCTCGAAAGCGCCCAGACCGCCGGGCATCGGCGCCACCGTGGCCGCAGCCGAAGCCGTCACCAAACCGGCATAGGCAACCCAGAACCCCAACTCCTGCCCCACGGCGCGAAAGATCAGCCAGAGCGTCAGGGCATCCAGAAGGAAGATCATGCCCTGCAGGGCCCAGGTCCGCAGCAGAAGTCCGGGGTCGCGCAGCAGATCGGTCGGCGCCTCGGCCAGCGTGTCCAGAAGTGCGGTCATGCCGCGCGACTGCAACAGGCGCACGGCACGCAGCCGGTCCCGCCAGCGCCGCAACAGAAGGACCGAAGCCGGAATGGCAATGGAGATCAGGGTCAGCACGGCCGTGGCGCCCAGGGCAGCCGGGTCCGCGTGGTGATACCAGGCAAGAACCGCAAGCCCGCCCAGCGTCGCCGTGATATAGGCCGCGAAGGCCGAAACCATGGCGGCGAGCATGACCGCCATGGCGGCTGGCCCCGGCAGTCCGCGCCGCCGCAGGCCCTCCATCATCAGAAGCGCGCCGCCGATCCCGCCGCTTGGCATCGCCTGATCGGTGAAGAGCTTCGCCACGCTCAGCGGCAGCAACGAGGCCCAGCTTCGGGCATGGCCGGCGCGCAGCGTGGCCACATGCCAGACGGCGGCCTCGCAACCATAGGTCGCCGTCTGCGCCAGCAGCGCGAGCAGCAGCCATTCCGGGCGGGCGGCCTCGGCCAGCGAGGTGAATTCCGTCACCTCGCCGAGGTGAAGGACAACGACGACGAACCCGAAGAAACAGAGGAGCCCAAAGCCCCAGGCGACGATCAGGGCGCGCTTCGATGTCAAAGCCGCGTCGTCGCGCCTTGCGGAAGGCCCGCTGGGTGGCTTTTGCGCCGGTAAAGGCGGTTCCATGGCCGAAGCGCCCCTTCTGCTGTTCCTGACTGGCGTCTCTGCCGATCCATCATCTCCGGTGGCCGGAGGGGCGGCAACTGACGTGATGCCGCAGAGGCGCGGTGACGGCGCCGGAAGGATGTCCTGTGGCGTCATGTTCGATCCCCCCGGCCTTTGCGCCCCGAGATGCGGCCGGATGGCCCTTGCAGGATGGCTTGGGGCAAGGGCGCGCTTTTGGGAATGATGTACGTCAATGCAAACCCAATGGGCGCAGCACAGGCGGTCGCGGTCGGGAAACGTCGATGTGTCACGGGGCGCGAGTCAAATTCCAAGCCAAGAAAGAGCTAAATCACGAAGAAGATCCTGGCCCCCATGGCTGCCTTCGCGCTGCTTGCTGGCACCGGCCTTGCATCCGCTGCGGCAGCCACCGTTACCGGCACGATCAAGTCGACGGACGCGGCCGCGCATACCCTCACCCTTGACACCGGCGTCGTCTACGTCGTCCCCGCCACCATCGTTATGTCGAAGATGAAGGCGGATGAGGAGGTGGAGGTCGTGTTCGACGTGAAGGTCAGCAAGAACGAGGCAACGAAGGTCACGCCCGCCAAATAGGCGCGATCAGGGTGGCGGGCGGTTTTCGGGCCGCCCGCCCGGCTTTGTTTCCCGGCATCAGTCTTTTCAGGTTCGGCTACCCCGCCAGCCCGGCGACCAGCGCGTCAAACACCAGGCTGACGCGGCGCACATGGCGCAGGTTCTCATGGGTGACCACCCAGGTTTCCTGCCCAAGGCGAAAGTCATCGGCCAGAACCGGCACAAGGTCGGGGTCGCGCCGGGCGATGGCGGTCTGGCAGACGCCGATCCCGATTCCGGCCCGGATGGCCGCCAACTGCCCGAGGTCACTGTCCGTCCGATAGGCGAAATCTCCGGGTTGCAGCGTCAGCCCCTGGGCGCGCAGGGCGGCGATCGTCGCCGTTTCGGTCTGGAACCCGATCAGCGCATGACCCTTCAGATCGGCCAGAGTTTGCGGCACCCCATGACGGGCGATATAGCTGCTGTGGGCGTGCAAGCCGTAGGAAATGCGCCCCACGGCCTTGGCCACCAGGGCGCCTTGCGCCGGGCACACCATGCGCAGCGCCACGTCGGCCTCGTGGCGCAAGAGATCGGCCTGGGCATTGGATAGGTCCATCTCGATGACAAGCCCGGGGTGACGCGCGCGCAAGGGCGCCAAAAGCCGGGGAAGCACCTCGACCCCCATAACCTCGCTGGCTGAGATTCTCACCACGCCCGCCGCCGCACCCGCCTCGGCCGAGGCGGTGCGGCCGAAAGCCTCCGCTGCGCGGGCCATGGTCAGGGCATGGGTCTGCAGATCAAGCGCGATGGCGGTGGGCAAAAGACCTGTGGGCGAGCGGGTGAAGAGAACCACGCCATGCGCGGCCTCCAGATCCTCGATCCGGCGGCGGATGGTGGGTTGCGCCAGGCCCAGGGCGCGGGCTGCGGCCGAGAGGCTGCCTTCGCGCAGGACGGCGAGAAAGGCGCGCTGGTGTTCCCAGTCGATCGGTTGGCTCATAAGATTTATACTAGTCGGCTGGAAGATATTGTCAATTTTATGCCAGGCGTGCAGCTGCGATGGTCCGGGGGTGCTGCGAGACAGCAAGCTAACCCTTGAAAAGAGACTGCAATGATCCTTTTGTCAGGTGCCACCGGCGCGGTGGGTTTTGAAATCGCCCAACGCCTTTCATCGGCGGGCATTCCGGCCCGCGCCATTGCCCGCAGTTCTGCCGCAGCCGCCAAGCTGGCCGCCTTGCCGCAGATCACGCCCGTGCTGGCCGACCTGGACGATCCGGCCTCGCTGGTCCCTGCGATGCAGGGCATCACCCGGGCATTCCTGTTGACCAATTCGACCGAGCGGGCCGAGGCGCAGCAAGGCGCCTTTGTCACCGCCGCGGCCCGCGCCGGGGTGGGGCATATCGTCAAACTTTCGCAACTGCACGCCGATGCGGCCTCGCCCGTGCGTTTCCTGCGCTATCACGCCGCGGTCGAGCAGGCGATCCGGCAGAGCGGGATGGAATACACCTTCCTGCGCCCGAACCTCTTCATGCAGGGGTTCCTCGCGATGGCGCCGATGGTCCGCGCCAAGGGGATGATCGTCGCGCCAATCGGTGCGGCAAGGATCAGTCTGGTCGATCTGCGCGACATCGCCGCCCTGGGTTTCGCCGCGCTGACGGAGCAGGGCCATGTCGGCAAGGTTCATGACATCACCGGGCCGGAAGCGTTGAGCCATGCCGAGATTGCGGCCTCCATCGCGGCCCTCACCGGCCAGAAGGTCCAATTCGCCCGGATCCCGGCGGAGGCGATGCTGCAGGCCGTGTTGGACATGGGCCTTCCGCAGTGGCAGGCCGAAGGGCTGATCGAGGATTACGCCCATTACGACCGGAGCGAGGCGGCAGAGGTCAGCCCGGATGTGGCCGCCGTCACCGGTCGCGCCCCGATCAGCTTCGGTCAGTTCCTGGCCGATCACCGGGCGGTTTTCACCCCGCACTGAGGCCCGGGCCCCAAGGGGGCCTAACGCCCGCGCATCCAGTGCTGCAGCTCGGCCTCGGCCTTTTCCAGCGCGCCGTAGTTCAGCAGTTTGCGCAGCATGGCCACGGTCACCGCCCTGGCGCGCAGGTTGTAAGGGCTGTCGTCGCGCGGGCTGTCGGGGGAGGGGTGGACGTCCAGCTTGCTGTAGATCTGCTGCAGACGGTTCTGTACCGACCGCAGCGACAGATGGCGGCGTTCGGAGATCACGCGGTCGGTCATGCCAAGGGCAATGTCCATCAGGATCTCGTATTCGGAATCGCTGAACCCCGAGGTCTGGGCGAAGCTGCGCTGCTGCATGCCGCGCACCTCGTTGTCGATCACGCATTGGTTCTCGATGAAAATGCTGCGCAGCGCCAGTTTCAGCCGCTCTTCCGAAGTGGATTTCAGCACATAGCCATAGGCCGCGCCATTGGGCACGATCCGGCTGACGCCGCGCACATAGGCCTCGTCGGCGTAGTTCGACCAGAAAAGGATGCGGGTGTCGGGCCGCTCGCGCCAGATCGTGCGGGCCGCCTCGATGCCGTTGCGGGCGTTCATCTGCAGGTCCATGACGATGAAGGCGGAACGGTGGGCGCGCGCCAGGATCTCGCCCTGCTGGCCGTTTTCGGCCTCGTGGATGGTGAGGCTTTCCGGCAAGGCGGCACTGACCTGCTCGCGCAGGAAAGAACGGTGCAGCGGGTCATCCTCGACGATCAGCACTTCCATGTCCGTCCTCTTCATTCTGCGATGGCCTGCAGGCCCGGTTGCGACGCCAGCGGCAGCACGATGCCCACGCTGGTGCCGCCGCCACCGATCCCTGTCGCCAGCGTGCAGCGCGCCGAGATCAGGCGCGCCCTTGTCTTCATGTTGTCGATGCCGCTGCCGATCCGGGTGCGCTTCTTGGTGATCCCCTTGCCATCGTCGCTGACGACAAGGGAAATCTGCCCCGCGATCGCCGCCAGCTGCACCGAGATCCGCCGCGCCTCGCCGTGGCTCACGGCATTGTTGATCGCCTCTTGTGCGATCCGGTAAAGCGCGATGCTGACCTGGGGTTCCAGGGCATCGAAAGCCCCTCCGGAATCGTCCTTCAACGTCCAGTGGATGCCCTGACCCGAGTCGCGGATCGCCCGGTCCAAGTGGTGTTCGATGGCATGGCAGAAGCCGAAGAGTTGCAGCAATGAGGGCTTGGCCTGTTCGATGATCTGCCGCAGATCCTGCATGCAAAGGTGCAGTCCCCGGGTGATCGGCTCCACCGCCTCGGCCGGCGCCGTGCCCTCGTGCGGAAGCCGTTCCAGAAGGCGGGTCAGCCGTGTCAGGTCGGCCAAGGTCTGGTCGTGCAGATCCATGCCGATGCGCTGGCGCTCGCTTTCCAAAGCTTCGGTCAGCTTCAGGGCACCCAGCCGCAGGCCCTCCTCGCGGGCGCGGGCCTCGGCCTCGATGATGGCGGAACGCTGCGCCTGTTCAGAGGCGCGCAGGGCGTAGAAATAGGGCGAGAGGAGATCGGCGATATAGCGGGCATTGCGGACATCCTCCGCCCCATAGGCCCCGGCGCGCTGCAAAGAGGCGCTGAAAGCGCCGATCACCTCGCCATGCACCATCATCGGCACATGGATGCGGGCGCGCAATCCGTGGTCGTGGATCGGCTTGTAAAACCCGCCGACGAACTGAAAACGCGGGTCGGTGCAGGCATCCTCGGTCAGAATATGGTCGACCGCGCCCTGCAGCAGCGCGCGGATTGGGCTGTTGGCGATGGGGGCATGGGGCTGCTTGCCCCAATCCGTCTCGATCCCGCTTTCATAGGCAGTGTGAAACAGCCCGTCGGCGCGCAGGATGCAGACATCCAGATGATCATGCGGCAGGATCTGCGCGATCTCGGTCGAGACCGCCTGGATCGCCGACTGGAAATCCAGCTGCCCCGCCAGAAGGCGCGAAATGCTGAACAGGTGGTCCAGCAAGGCCGTCGGGGATGTGTCGACCATCTTGCTATCCTCTGGGGCGTCTACCGCCGCACCTGCGGATCATGGCAGACAAGCCGCGGCGAGCCTACTGCTGCCGGTGCAAAGCGCTTGCGGGAACCCGCAGATTTTTGGGGGAAACCCGCAAATCCCCTGCCTGAAAAACCCTATACAGACTGGCCCTTCTGACCCATCCTGTTGGGACTGAGTGGAGGAACCTCAGCTTCAAGACAAGCAGAAAGCGGCCACCCGGCAGGGAAAGGCCATTACGGCTGCCTGCGCGCAGCACACCTAGGGAGAGAGACATGAATACCAGAACGATATTGCTGGCCTCGGCCACAATTCTTGCCGTGGCCATGCCCGCCTTGGCCGATACTTCCGCTAAAAAGATTGCCTTCTCCAACAATTACGCTGGAAACTCGTGGCGTCAGGCCATGCTGACCAGCTGGGAGAAAATCACCGGCGCGGCCGTGAAATCCGGGGTCGTCGCTTCCGCAGACGCCTTCACCACCGCTGAAAACCAGGCGACCGAGCAGGCTGCCCAGATCCAGAACATGATTCTGCAGGGCTACGATGCCATCGTGATCAACGCAGCCTCGCCCACGGCGCTGAACGGTGCGGTGAAAGAGGCCTGCGATGCGGGGATCACCGTCGTCTCCTTCGACGGCATCGTGACCGAGCCCTGCGCCTGGCGCATCGCGGTGAACTTCAAGGAAATGGGTCGCAGCCAGGTCGAATACCTCGCCGGCGTTCTGCCCAAGGGCGGCAATCTGCTGGAGATCCGCGGTCTGGCCGGTGTTTCGGTCGATGACGAGATCTCCGCCGGGATTGCCGCAGGTGTGGCTCAGTTCCCGCAGTTCAAGATCGTGGGTTCGGTCCATGGCGACTGGGCGCAGGACGTGGCGCAGAAGGCCGTGGCCGGCATCCTGCCCTCGCTGCCGGAAATCGTCGGGGTCGTGACGCAAGGCGGCGACGGCTATGGCGCGGCCCAGGCGATTGCCGCCACCGACCGCAAGATGCCGACCATCATCATGGGCAACCGTGAGGACGAGCTGAAGTGGTGGAAAGAGCAGAAGGACGCCAATGGCTACACCACCATGTCGGTGTCGATCGCGCCCGGCGTCTCGACCCTGGCCTTCTGGGTGGCGCAGCAAATTCTGGATGGCAAGACGGTGCCGAAGGATCTGACCGTGCCCTTCCTGCGCATCGACCAGGACAACCTTGAAGCCAACCTGGCCAAGACCCAGGCCGGCGGCGTGGCCAATGTCGAATACAGCCAGGAAGACGCGATCGCCGTGATCGCCGCCACCAAATAACCCGAACCCTCGTCGGCACGGGGTCTGCGCGCCCCGTGCCGGCAAACGAACCTGCCCCTTGCCCTCTCAGGGGGCAGGTTTCATTACCCCTGACAGACGGAAAGCCGCCATGACCCCGCCCATTCCCCTTCTGGAAGTCGCCAATGCCGCGGTGCGCTTTGGCGAAGTGCGGGCGCTGGACGGCGTGTCGCTGGCGGTGCTGCCGGGCGAGTGCATCGGTCTGGTCGGCCACAACGGCGCGGGCAAGTCGACCATCGTTTCGGTGATCAACGGCGGCCTGACCCCGCATCAGGGCGAGATCTTCAGCGACGGCACGCGGCTCCTCCCCTACGGGATCGGCGTGGCGCGCAGCCGGGGTCTGCGCTGCGTGTTTCAGGAACTGTCGCTTTGCCCGAACCTCAGCATCATCGAAAACACCCGCATCATGCACCGCAGCCTCGGCGGCATTGGCTGGCGCGCCCGGGCTGCGGGCATCATCGCCGCCAGCCTTGATACGGTCTTTCCGGGGCACGGCATTGATGTTTCCGGCCAGGTCGGCGCCTTGTCGATCGCCCAGCGCCAGATGGTCGAGATTGCGATGGCCTTTTCCGACCCCGGCCAGCCGCCGCGCCTTGTGATCCTGGACGAGCCCACCTCTTCGCTGGATGCGGGTCTTGCCGCCCAGCTTTTGGCCCATGTCCGGCGCTTTGTCGCGGCAGGCGGGGCGGTGATCCTGATCTCGCACATGCTGAACGAAATTCTCGATACCGCCAGCCGGATCGTGGTGATGAAGGACGGCAAGATCGTCGCCGAACGCGGGGCCGGTGGCTTTGACCACGCCGGTCTGGTCGAGGCGATGGGCAGCGCCTCCGCCCATCAGGCCGGGGCCCGCCGCAGCAGCCCCGCGACCGAGCCGGTTCTGGACTTGGCCTTGCCGCAGGGCCTGCCCTTCCGGGCCTGCAAGGGCGAGGTCGTGGGCCTCGCCGGTCTGGGCGGCCATGGCCAGACCCGAACGCTGCTGGCGCTGTTCGATCGCCACAGCCCGCAATGGTGGCCCCGCCGCGACCCTGCCGTGACCTTTGTCGCCGGAGACCGTCGCGAGAACGGCATTTTCGAGCTGTGGAGCATTCTGAAGAACATGACCGTGGCTTCCTTGGGGGATCTGTCGCGGTGGGGTCTGCTGCAGGAGGCCGCCGAGGCCAAGCGCGGCGCCGAATGGAAGGCCCGCATCGAGATCCGCACCCCCGACATGGAAAACAAGATCCTGTCGCTGTCGGGCGGCAACCAGCAGAAGGTGCTCTTTGCCCGCGCCCTTTCCACCCGCGCGCCTGTCGTGCTCATGGACGACCCGATGCGCGGCGTCGATGTCGGCACCAAGCGCGAGGTCTACGGCATGATCCGCGCCGAGGCCGAGGCGGGACGCACCTTTGTCTGGTACTCGACCGAGATGGAAGAAATGCAGCTCTGTGACCGCGTCTACGTCTTTCGCAACGGCGCCATCGTCGAGGAACTGACCGGCGACGCAATCAGCGAACAGAACATCCTGCGCGCCTCGTTCGAGGGCGCGGCCCAGGGAGCGGCCGCATGAGAATTTCGACCGACGCCCTGCGTCTCGCCGTCCCGGTGGCCTCGCTTTTGCTGCTTCTGGCCGGCGTCTTCTACCTGCAACCCCGCGCGATGAGCTACAATGGCCTCAACCTGTTGTTCAACCTTGCGGTGCCGATCGCTTTGGCCACCATCGCTCAGATGCTGATCATGGCGGTCAATGATCTGGACCTGTCGATGGGCACCTTCGTCAGCTTCGTCGCCTGCGTGGCGGCGACCTATCTGCATGACACGCCGCTGCTGGGGGCCGCGATCCTGCTCGGCGCCATCGCGGTCTATGCGGTGATGGGGGTGATCATCTACTTGCGCGACCTGCCCTCCATCGTGGTGACCCTGGGGATGAGCTTTGTCTGGGCGGGTCTGGCCGTGCTGCTTCTGCCGGCGCCCGGGGGCACGGCGCCGGAATGGGCGCGGGCGGTGATGACCTCCAAACCACCCATGGTGCCGATGGCGATTGTCGCCAGCGTGATCCTGGCGGTCTTCGCGCATCTCCTGATCATGCGGTCTTCCTTCGGGGTGCTGATCCGTGGGGTGGGCGGCAATCAACGCTCGGTGAGCCGCGCCGGATGGTCGATCGTGGCCGCACGGGCGGGGGCCTATGCCCTTGCCGCCAGCTTTGCCGTCGCGGCGGGCATCTGCCTTGTCGGCCTGACCACCAGTGCCGATGCCAATATCGCCCTGCGCTACACGCTTCTGTCGATTGCCGGGGTGATCCTTGGCGGCGGTGAGTTCACCGGAGGGCGCATCTCACCCGTGGGCGCGGTCATCGGCGCACTGACCCTGACGCTGGCGGGGTCCTTCCTGTCCTTCCTGCGCATCTCGCCGGATTGGCAGATCGGGGCGCAGGGCGCGATCCTGATCATCGTGCTGGCCTTGCGGCTGTCGCTGAACCTTCTGGAAAGCAAAGGCGGTCGGGCATGAAGGCGCTGTTTGCAAAGCCCTGGGTCTGGTCCTTTGTCGCAGCCCTCGCGGTGTGGTTGGCGACGATTGCCGTCACGCGAGGCGCCTCGACCGTGGGCCTGTCGCAGGCAGCCCTGACCTTTGCCGCCTTTTCCGTGCTGGTGGGCATCGGCCAGATGTTCGTGATCACGCTGGGCCCCGGCAACATCGACCTGTCGGTGCCGGCCACCATGACCCTGGCCGGGACGGTTTCGCTGAAATTCATGGACGGCCAGAACGATCTGATCCTGCAGGGGCTCGCCATCGCCCTTGCGGTTGGCGTCGCGGTCGGCATGCTGAACTATGCCCTGATCAAGGCGCTGCGCATCCCGCCGATCATCGCCACCCTGTCGATGAGCTTCATCGTGCAATCCGCCGCGATCTGGACCAACCGCGGTTTGCGGATCAAGCCGCCCCCCGTGCTGGCCGATTTCACGACGCTGACCACCTTTGGCATCCCGAACATCGCTTTGGTGGCGCTGCTGGTTTCGCTCGTGGCCTGGGTCCTCTTGCACCGCACGCCTTATGGCCGCTGGATCGCCGCCATCGGCCAAAGCCTGGCCGCGGCGCGGATGGCGGGCATCGCGGTGGACGGCATGCGCTTCGTGACCTACCTCCTCTGCGCCGTGCTGGCCGCGGCCTGCGGCTATCTGCTCGCCTGTTTCTCGGGCGGGGCGGCGCTCAACATGGGGACCGAGTACCTGTTGATGTCGATTGCCGTCGTGGTGATCGGCGGCACCGCCGTCGCAGGCGGCAACAGCAATGTGCCGGGCATCTGGGGCGCCTCGCTTTTCATGTTTCTGGTCGTGTCGATGCTGAACACCTATGGCCTTGGTGCCGGGGTGCGGCTGATCATGACCGGAGTCATCATCATCACCGTGATCTTGCTGGCCAGTGGCCGCAAAATCGGCGCCCGCTAGGACAAGGTATTGCCATGACTGCCCCGCTGTTTCAGATCGACGACCCGGAATTTTCGCGCCTCATCGTGGGCTCCGCGGCGCTGGAGGTGCTTCATACCGGGTGCCGCTGGGCGGAAGGCCCGGTCTGGTTCGACGACATGCAGTGCCTGTTGTGGAGCGATATTCCCAACCAGCGCATCCTGCGCTGGGCCGCCGACAGCGCGGGGGGCGGCAGCGTGACCACCTTCCGCCAGCCCTCGAATTTCTCCAACGGCCAGACGCGCGACCGGCAGGGCCGCCTGGTCACCTGCGAGCACGGATTGCGCCGCGTGACCCGGACCGAGGCGAACGGCAGCCTCACCGTCCTGGCGGACAGCTTTCAGGGCAAGCGCCTGAATTCGCCCAATGATGTGGTGGTGCATTCGGATGGCAGCATCTGGTTCACCGATCCGACCTACGGCATTCTCTCCGACTACGAGGGGTATCGCGGCGCGCCCGAGCAGCCCGTCCACGGCGTCTACCGGGTGGATGGCACCACGGGCGACATCACCCTCGTGGCGGATGATTTCTGCCAACCCAACGGGCTTGCGTTCTCGCCGGATGAGCGGGTGCTTTATATCGCGGATTCCGGGGCGAGCCATGACGGCAGCAAACCCCGGCACATCCGAGCCTTTGACTTGGACGAGGGCAAACTGACCAGGGACCGCGAATTTGCCGTGATCGACGCGGGCATCCCCGACGGCATCCGCAGCGATCTTGCCGGCAACCTGTGGTCCTCGGCCGCGGATGGCGTGCACTGCTTTGCCCCGGACGGCCACCGATTGGGCAAGATCCTGGTGCCCGAGACCGTCGCCAACCTGACCTTCGGCGGGCCGCGTCGCAACCGGCTGTTCATCACCGCCACATCCTCGCTTTACGCGATCTATGTCACCACCACCGGTGCGCAGCAGCCCTGACGGGGCCGACCTGCGGCGCGCCTCGCAAGGCGTCACACGGGGGGGCATGGCCGGCGCCCGTTAAAGCTACGTTCAATCTTTTGCCGTAAAGCTGGGGCGGAAGAAGGAACCCGCCCATGTCCGTCTATTCCGGCCCGCTCATCATTGCCGTTTTGGGAATGGCCACTCTGACCGGTTTGACCTTCGGGCCAAATGCGCAGTCACGTCAAATCGCCGTCCTGATCCCGCCCTGGCAGGTGGACGGGCTGAGCCGCGCGGCCGCGACCGGGCTCGCGATCATCGCCATGCATTGGCAGCGGCATGTCATTATCCTCGACACCGGGGGCGACCCCGGCGCCCTGGTGCGGCTGCGGCGTCAGGGACTGTGGCTGTTCGATGCAACCGGCACCAGCTTGTGCGGAACCTCAAAGGCAAGGATTTGACATGATCGTGACAATTGGCGATCTGCGGACACGCGCGCTTTCATATGCCGTCATCCTGCTCTGGGCCCATGTGCCATTGCTGGCTGCCCTGGGCTATGTCCTGAACGAGGACGGTTTGAGCTGTGCGGCCTTGCTGGCCGTCATTGCCGGCCTTGTCACCCTGCAGGTGCGGCGTCACGGTGCGGCGCTTTCGGTGCAGATGTCTGCGGCGGCCGGGCTTGCCGTTGCGGTTTCGGCGATCGTCTATCTGCTGCGCGGCCATGCCTGGCAGGCCGACAGCCACATGATCTTCTTTGCCGCCTTTGCGCTGACGGCGGTCTTTTGCGACTGGCGCCCCATCGTGACCTATGCGGCTGTGATCGCCGTTCATCATCTGGTGCTGAATTTCACCTTCACCGAAGCGATCTTCCCGGGGGAGGCCTCGGTTGGGCGGGTGATGCTGCATGCCTTCGTCCTCGTGGTGGAGGCCGTGCCCCTGATCTGGCTTTCCACTGTGCTGGGCCAGTTGTTCGCTTCTTCCGACGCCCTGGTGCGCGAGGCGCGGACCGCTCAGCAAGACGCGACGAGTGTCGCCGAAGCCCAGACCGCCGAGCGCATGGCCCTGGGGCAGGTGGTGAAATCCCTCGGCGGCGGGTTGAAGGATCTGTCGTCCGGCAATCTGACCCAGCCGATCGTGGCGGAATTTGCGCCGGACTATGAGCCGCTGCGCCGCGATTTCAACGCCGCGCTGGAAACCCTGTCGGGGACCATCATCCAGGTGATCGATTCCTCGCAAAGCATTCACGCCCGCTCGACCGAGATCAGCGGCGCGTCCGAGGATTTGTCCCGCCGCACCGAAAACCAGGCCGCGGCGCTGGAACAAACGGCGGCTGCGCTGGATGAGCTGACCAGTTCGGTCAAGCTGGCCGCCGATGGGGCGCGCGAAGTCGAAAGCATCGTGCGTGACGCGCAATGCAAGGCCGAGGAAAGCAAGCTCGTGGTGGAAGCCGCGGTGTCGGCCATGTCCGAGATCGAAACCTCATCGCAGCAGATTTCGCAGATCATCGGCTCGATCGACGATATCGCGTTTCAGACCAACCTTCTGGCGCTGAATGCCGGCGTGGAGGCCGCGCGCGCCGGCGATGCGGGCCGGGGCTTTGCCGTCGTTGCCTCCGAAGTGCGGGCGCTGGCGCAACGGTCGTCCGAGGCCGCGAAGGAGATCAAGAAACTGATCGGCGACTCTGCCCGGCAAGTCAGCCGCGGGGTCGATCAGGTTGGCAAGGCCGGCGACGCGCTGCACAACATGCTGGGCTCGGTCATCGGAATCTCCTCGCTCGTCTCCAACATCGCCGCGGCTGCCAGCGAACAATCCACCGGGCTGGACGAGATCAACCTGGGTGTGACGCAGCTTGATCAGGTGACCCAGCAAAATGCCGCGATGGTGGAGGAAACCACGGCGGCCAGCCTGTCCCTGCGCACGGACGCGTCCGGACTTGCCGAGATCGTTTCGATGTTCAAGGTTCCGCGCAAGGCCGCGCAGCCTGGCCGCAAAGCACCCGCCGCTGATCCGCGCGGCCGGCAGGGGACGGCGGTGGCTGCTCCGGAAGCAGGTGAGTTTTCCATCCTGCAGGACCTTCAACCCGCCAAAGCGGCCGGGGCGGGTCGAAGCCCGAAATGGCAGAATTTCTGAGGGCCAAAGATCTGCGAAACCAGCCTGCCGGTTGTCCCGACAGGCTATTGGTTCCTCCAAGGCTCAGTTCCGGCGCGGCTTTGCGGCCCCGCAGGGAGGCCCTTGCTTCTAAGGCCAGGCAAACGATGCCAGAACGGAGATCCGCCGGGCGCTGGGCCGTGAGGCGATAAGTGCAGCGAACCGCATGACGTCAGGCGATCATGTAGCCGCCATCGACCGGCATCGAGATGCCGTTCACCATGGCCGCCTCGTCTGACAGCAGGAAAAGGACCACCTCGGCCACATCCGCGCTTTCGGCAAAGCGGCCTACGGGGATGCGGTTCATCATGCCGGCGGCCTTGGCCGGATCGCTCCAGGCCTTCACGGCCATGGGGGTCAGCGTCACGGTCGGATGCACGCCGTTGACCCTGATGCCCTGCGGCGCAAGTTCCTTGGCCATCACGCGGGTCAGACCATCCAGCCCAGCCTTCGACGCGCAATAAGAGGCGTGGTCCGGGATGCCGACAAAGGCGGCCACCGAGGAGACATTGACGATCGCCCCCTTCTGGCCTCGCGCGATCAGGTCACGGGCAAATTCCTGCGCCACGATCATCGGGGCGCGGGTATTGACAGCGATCAGATGATCAAAGGCCTCGACCGTGGTGTCAAGGAAGGGCTGCAGCTCAGTGGTGCCGGCGCAGTTGATCAGAAGGTCGGCGGGCAGGGCTTCTTTGGCTGCGGCGCGGGTTGCCGCCGCATCGGCGAGGTCGACCTGAATCGCCGTGCAGCCCAGGGCGCGCAACTCCTCCACATCTCCGGCGCTGCGGGTCAGGGCGATGACATGGGCGCCCCTGGCCAGCAGAATCTCTGCCGTCACCCGGCCGATGCCCTTGCCGGCGCCGGTCAGGATCACTTTTTTGCCTGTGAAATCCATCGCTTGCTCCTCAGATTCTTTGGCCGGTCTTCTGGTCGAAGACATGGACGCGGCGGGTGTCGATGCGGAAGGGCAGGGTCTGGCCCGGCTCGGCGTCGATGCGGTCGCGGACCACGGCGTCGATCGGCACGCCACCGAGGCGACCGAAGATCAGCGTCTCCGAGCCGGTCGGCTCCAGCACCGAGACATCGACCGGCAGACCGCCCTCGCCGATGGCGATATGTTCGGGGCGCACGCCATAGGTCACGGCGCGGCCTTCCTGGTGGCTGGTTCCCTCCAGCGGCAGGTCGATGCCGGCCTCGGTGCGGACAAACTGGCGGCCGTCGCGGTTGACGATCTTGCCGGACAGGAAGTTCATCGCCGGGCTGCCGATGAAGCCCGCCACGAAAAGGTTGTTCGGGCGGTCGTAAAGGTCCAGAGGCTTGCCGATCTGTTCCACCCTGCCATCGCGCATCACGACGATCTTGTCGGCCATGGTCATCGCCTCGATCTGGTCGTGGGTCACATAGATGATCGTGGTCTTCAGGCGGCGGTGCAGTTCCTTGATCTCCACCCGCATCTGGACGCGCAGTTTGGCGTCGAGGTTCGACAAGGGTTCGTCGAACAGAAAGACCTGCGGATCGCGCACGATGGCGCGGCCCATGGCGACGCGCTGGCGCTGGCCGCCGGACAATTGCTTGGGGTAGCGGTCGAGCAGTTTGGTCAGGTCAAGGATTTCTGCCGCGCGGCCCACCTTGGTTGCGATTTCCGCCTTGGGCGCGCCCTTGATCATCAGGGAAAAGCCAAGGTTTTCCGCCACGGTCTTGTGCGGGTAAAGCGCGTAGGACTGGAACACCATCGCGATGTCGCGGTCCTTGGGCGGCACGTCATTGACCACCCGCGAGCCGATCCGCATCTCGCCGCCCGAGATCGACTCCAGCCCCGCGATCATCCTGAGCAGAGTTGACTTCCCGCAACCTGAGGGGCCGACCAGCACGACGAATTCGCCATCGGCAATCTCGACGTTGACGCCGTGGATGACCTTCGCCTCGCCATAGCTTTTCTTGACATCGGTGATTGTGACTTGCGCCATGGTCGGTTCCTTATTGCGGGAGTTCGATCTGCATCTTCACTTCGCCCTTGGGCGCGGAAGCGGCGATCTCGAAGGCATTGACGCTGTCGTCAAAGGCGAAAGTGCGGGTGATCAAGGGCTTGACGTCAATGGCGCCCGAGGAGAGCAGGCCCACGCAGCGCGGGAAGACATGGGCGTAGCGGAAGATATGCTCGACCCGCGCCTCGCGCACCATGGCCTTGCCGAGGTCATAGGTGAAGGGATCGACCGGAATCCCGACATAGACAACGCGGCCGCCGGGGGCGAGGGAGTCGAACACCCCGGTCGCGGCGCGCGGGTTGCCAGAACATTCGAAGACCACCTCGACGCCCCAACCCTCGGTCTCGCGCATCATCTGCGCGTGGGGATCGGATTTGACATTCAGCGCGGTGATGGCGGTGGAGAGGCTGGCGGCGATGGCCAGCTTGGTTTCATCAATGTCGGTGACATAGACGCGGGCGCAGCCTGCGGCCAAAGCGGCCAAGGCGGTGACCAGGCCAATCGGACCGGCACCAGAAACCAGCGCCACATCGCCCGGCTTGATCTGCGCCTTGGTCGCGGCATGGACGCCGACGGCCAGGGGTTCGACCATCGCGGCCTCGGCAAAGGAGACATTGTCGGGCAGTTTGAACGTGAAAGCCTCAGGGTGGACCACGGTGGGGCGCAGGATGCCATGCACCGGCGGGGTGGCCCAGAAGCGCACCGCGGGGTCGATGTTGTAAAGGCCAAGGCGGGTGGCGCGGCTGTTCGGGTCGGGAATCCCCGGCTCCATGCAGACGCGGTCGCCGACTTTGAGGGTTTTGACCTCGGCCCCCGCTTCGATCACGGTGCCCGAAGCCTCGTGGCCGAGGATCATCGGCGCGCGGACGATGAATTCACCGATGCCGCCATGGGTATAGTAATGCACGTCCGAGCCGCAGATGCCGACCGTGTGCATCTTGATGCGGACGTCGTGGGGGCCCATCGCCTCCTCCCGTTCGATCGGGAAATCGCGCAGGGACAGGCTCAGACGTTCCTCAAGAACCAGAGCTTTCATGTTGTTCCTCCAAAGGAATGTTTAGCCGCGCCACAGGATCAACACGCCCAGGATCAGGGCGAGGATGTGGGCGAAGATCAGGGGGATGGCGACTTCGATGAAGCGCAGCCAGAACAACTCCAGCGCCACGAAGAGGTAGATGCCGATGAAGAGCCGGTCGAACCAGTTGGTGACGATGGGCAGGAAGCCCTGGCGCTTGGGTTTGCGGTTCTCGGACGCGATTGATTCAGATACGGGCGATTCAGACATGGGGCGTTACTCCTTCACCGCGCCAAAGGTCAGGCCGGCGACGATATGGCGCTGCACGACGGCAAAGATCACAAGCGCCGGGATCAGCGTGATGATCGAGATCGAGGCCATCTTGCCCCATTCGGTGCCGGTGGTGGTCACATATTCCGACAGGCCGGTGGTGATGGTGCGGGCGTTGAAGCTGGTGAGGGTGGCGGCCAGCAGGAACTCGTTCCAGGCGAAGACCCAGGTCAGGATCAGCGTCACGGCAAGGCCGGGCTTGGCGAGCGGCCACATCACCTGACGGATCACCTGCCAGGTCGAGGCGCCATCGACGGTCGCAGCCTCGTCCAGTTCCTTCGGGATGCCGTCGATCGTGGGGCGCAGGGTCCAGATCGCGAAGGGCAGGTTGAAGGTGCAGTATAGTAGGATCATCCCGATATGGGTGTCGTAAAGCTTCCATGTCCCCCAGGTGAAGACCTGGGTGAAGAGAAGGAAGAAGGGCAGCAGGAAGACCGCCGCCGGGGCCATCCGGTTGGTGATGGTCCAGAAGAAGATATTCTCTTTCCCCGCAAGGTCATAGCGCGACAGGGCATAGCAGGCGAAGAAGGCCAGCGTGGTCACGAGGAAGGCGTTCCCGGTCGAGATGATGACCGAGTTCAGCATGTAGCGCCGCAGCGTCTCGTCGTGGAAAACCTCGACGTAATTGGTCCAGTAGACGGTGTCTAGCAGCAGGCTCGGCGTGGTGAACAGGTCCACCGCCGGTTTGACCGAGATGACGAAGAGCCAGTAGATCGGGAACAGGGTCAAGAGGCTGAGGGCGAGCCACATCACAAGCTGCAGCCAGGGGCGTTTAGCGGTCATAGCTCGGCAACCTTCTTCTGACGGGGGGCGACAAGGGCGACGTAGAGGATCCAGCACATGACCAGCGTGAGGTAGAGCACGATGACCGAGATGGCGGAGCCGTAGCCGTAGTCGGTTTTGGGAAAGACGATCTTCCAGATGTGCAGGCCAAGGTAGCGGGTGGCCGCCCCCGGGCCGCCGCCGGTCAGCATCCAGACCTCATCCACGGTGCGCAGGGCGTCCATCATGCGGATGAAGACGGTGGCGAGGATGGCGGGGCGGATCATCGGCAATGTGATGTGCCAGAAGATCTGCCGCCGGTTGGCGCCGTCGATCTGCGCCTGTTCGAAGGGATCTTTCGGCAGGGCGAGCAGGGCCGCCAGCAGGGTCAACGTGACGAGCGGCGTCCAGTGCCACAGGTCCATGATCACGGTCAGGACGAAGGCCACATTGGCATCGCGGCCGATGTTCATGTCATAGCCGAACCAATTGTGCAGGAAATGCGGGATGATCCCGATCGAAGGCGTCGTCATCAGCCGCCAGACCGAGCCGACCACGATGGGTGCCACGATCAGCGGCAGGGTGTGAATGGTGCGGAACACCGATTTGCCGGGGAAATCCTTCATCAGCAACTGTGCAAGGAAATAGCCCAGCACCACTTCGCTTCCGACGGCAAAGAAGGCGAATTTCAGGGTCAGGCCGACCGAGAGCAGGAATTCCTTGTCAAACACCAGACGGCGGAAGTTCGCGGCGCCGTTGTACACCATCTCATGGCTGGCCCCGAAGGGGTTCCACTGGTGGAAGGACACGAAAAGCACATAGATGAAGGGCACGATGCCGAAGGTGCCCAGGATCAGCAGAGTTGGGGCCAGCATCAGCCAGCCAGTCTTGTTGGAACGCATCGTCCCACCTCCCCGAAGGTCTGTTTCTTCCGTTCCGGCCAGCGATCTTTTGGGTGATCTTTTGCATGCGGGGGCGTTGCCCCATCCTGCGATGTCTCTTTGCCGGGGGTGCGAGGGCCGCCGCTGCTCAGGCGGCGGCCCCCGACTGTCTGGTCAGATTACTTGCGATACCCGAGGTTGGTCAGCTCTTCCTCGGCCTTGGCGGCCATCTGGTCAAGCCCGGTGTCCGGGTCGATTTCGCCCAGAAGGATCTGGTAGAAGATCGGCGCGGTCGCCTCGCGGACCTGGGCATGGAACGGGTAGGGAGGCGCACCCGCAAACAATTTGCCCTGATCTTTCAGCATCGTGTAGTAACCGCCCAGAGTCTTGTCCATCGCGACGACTTTCGGGTCGTCATAGGTCGCGGTGTTGGTGATCCGCGGTGCGGCGACGGCCCAATCGGCCTGCACCTCGTTCTGGCCGATGTATTCCAGGAAGAGGAGCGCCGCGTCCTGGTTCTTCGAGCTGACCGGCAGGCCGAAAGCGCCGCCGTCATAGTAGCCGATATAGCCCTTGCCCGCTTCGGCATCGGCCATCACGCCATCCGACAGGGGCGGCAAGGCGAAGCCGACCTTGTCCACGACCTTGGACTTGGAGGTGTCGGATTCGATCCAGGCGGCGTTTTCGCCATAGACCAGACCCTGTGCCGCACGACCCGCCGCAAAGGTGGTCGCAACTTCGGTCCAGGTCGAGGCCGAGCTTTCCGGCGCTGCGATGTCGCGCAGGTGCAGCCACCACTTCAGCGCCGCCTTGGCCTTGTCAGAGTTCATCTGACCGCCATGTTCCACCGTGGCGCCATAGTTGTTGTTGGCGTCGATGCCCCAGTTGTAGACGCCGAAGGTCGGCGCCACGGATTCGAAATATTCATACCAGGATGCCGCATGGCCGGTGTGGGCCTGCGCGGTGGAGCCCCAGAGCTCCATATTGTGATCCTTGCCCCACTGGGTGAAGAAGTCGGCAATCTCGGTATATTGTTCGTGCGTGGTGGCCGGGGCCAGGTCGTGGCCGGTCTTTTCCTTGAAGGCCTTCATGATCTCCGGATCAGTGAACAGATCCTTGCGGTAGAGATAGAGCTTGATGAAGGCTTCCATCGGAACGCCCATCAGATCGCCGTCGGCATTCTTGAAGTAGTTGGCGAAGGTGGTGAAATTGGCGTCGTCATAGGTCGGCGCCTTCAGCTCCGGCTTGTCCTTCAGGGATTTGGTGATGTCGGTCAGGAAGTTGCGATGCAGGTAGGCATAGATGATGTCCTGCTCGATATAGACCATGTCATAGATGCCGGTGCCGGCCTCCATGTCCTTGATCGCCTTGTCGTACATCTGGTCCCAGGAGGTCGTCTCGATCTCGACCTTGATGCCGGTCGCCTTTTCGAACTGCGGCGCCAGAACATCCTTGATGTACATCGACGGCGGCGAGCTTTCGGTGACGCCGTGCAGGGTCACACCCTTGTATTTCGCACCGGCATCCGACCAGAAGTCGGCATAGGCGGGCAGGGCACAGGTGGCCAGGGCCACGGCCATGGCGGTCAGACGAAATTTCATATTCAAGAACATCCACTCCTCCTTGCATGTTGATTGATTATCGTTTGCCCAGGGGCCATGCGGGTCCCAAGGGCAGGCAACCCAGACCCACCGCCCGCTGGTTTCCTCCCACGGTCGCAGTCTGGTTTCGCCATGCGGATGTCGGGGCTTTCCGGTTCAGGCCCTGGATCCGACGGCGTTCAAGGAGGTTATGCGAGCCGGTTTGACCCCGCCACGCGCAGTTTGCAGAGGACCTATACTTTTCCGCCTGCGACGGCGACGCCGGTCAAACCATCGCGGGTTTCGCGGAAGGGATCGATGCGGGCATCGGTGCCGATCTTCTGCGCGCTGCGCCGGTATTCGGACGGCGTGCGCCCGCAAACCTTGAAGAACTGGCGGTTGAAGTTGGCGATGTTGTTGAAGCCGACCTCGAAACAGATCTCCGTGATCGATTGGTGGCTTTGGGTCAGCAGGGTGCAGGCGGCGTAGACCCGGGTCAGAATCAGGTAGCGGGCAAAGGTGTGCCCGGTCTGCCGCTTGAACAGCCGCGAGAAGGCCTGAGGCGCCAGGCCGCAATGTTCGGCCACGGCGGCGAGGTCGATCGCGTCGGCATAGTTTTCCATCATGAACCGCATCGCGGAATCGAGCTCCGCCGGCAGGTCGGCCACCGCATCGGGGTTGCGGCGCGACAGGCGATGGCGCTCGGCCGGGTTGCGGGCCAGCGCCTCCATCAGGCGCAGGAACAACAGCACCCGGTCGGCGCCGCGTGCGCGGCCAATCTCGGCCAGAAGCCGTTGCCCGGCGAGGGCGGTGGCGCCCTCGAACAGCACGCCATAGGCCGCATCGTCGAAAAGGGTGCGCAGGCTGGCAAGCTCCGGGCAGAATCCGGCAACCTTTTCAGCCCATTCCGCGGTGAACTGGATCAGCATGTCACGGTTCTTCACCACCTCGCCGGGGGTGATGTTGCTGACCCAGTTGTGCGGCACATTGGGCCCGGTCAGAACCAGACAGCCCGGCTCAAAATCCCCCAGATAATCGCCCACCATCATGATGCCCTGGGTCGAGCGGGTCAGGTGCAATTCATACTCGGGATGGTAGTGCCATTTGGCCAGCGAGATCGGGTAATCATGCGTGAACCAACGGAAACTTTCGGTGGGCGGGCAGAGGATGACCTCGTAATCCGGGACGATCCGCAGGTTAGCTTTCATGATTCCCCCCTGAAGCCCGGCTATCCGATCCGGCCTGTCTTTGCCCGGATTGCGCAGCCCAAAACATCCCTCACGTCCTGCCCGATTCTTGTCTGTGGCGGGTCAGCAATTATGTTATTTGAAGTAACAAATTATGGGGTATCACGAAAAAGTCAATGTAGATTCAAAATTGCCCTGATTTAGTCCCGCCCAGTTTGTCGCTTTTGGCCCAATATCGGAGAATTATCCCGGGGGAACCCCTGATTCCGAGGCAGTCCTGCCCGCAGAGTGAACTTGACAGGGAAGGGGATTCTGTATTTGTATGTTTAAACAACATATGTATCAAAACTGGCGGGGAAGATCATGAATCGGCTTGGAATTCACTCCTTTGTCTGGACCGCGGGCACTACGCAGGAGGGGTTGGAGCGGGCGATGGAAGACTCCGCCGCCTGCGGCTATCGGTTGATCGAACTGGCCTATCTGCGCCCCGAGAAGTTCAACCTCGATGCGCTGGCCAGGCGCGCCCAATCGCTTGATGTCGATATTGCCGTGACCATGGGCCTGCCGCTTTCGGCTGATATATCGTCCGAAGACCCCGAAGCCATCCGGGCGGGTGAGGCGATGCTGGCCTCTGCCGTGGCTGCGGTGCGCGACATCGGTGGGTCAAAGCTCGGCGGTATTCTTTACTCCGCCCATACCAAATACAACCGCGCCCCCACCGACCGCGGCCGCAAGAACAGTGTGGCGGCCATTGCCAAGACGGCGGATATTGCCAAGGCCGCCGGCGTCGATCTGGTGTTGGAGGTGGTAAATCGTTTTGAAACCAATCTGTTGAACACCACAGCGCAAGGGTTGGATTTCATCGCCCAGACCGGATCCGATCACGTGCGCCTGCATCTCGACACGTTCCACATGAATATTGAAGAGGCCAATCCCGCCGCCGCCCTGCGGCTGGCCGGCGACAAGCTGGGTTATTTCCACATCGGTGAAAGCAACCGGGGCTATCTGGGCGACGGCACCATCAACTTTGACCTGATCTTCGACGCGCTGCTGGATATCAATTATGCGCGCGACATCACCTTCGAATCCTTCTCGACGGCGGTGGTGGACGAGGGTCTGTCGCTGGCTTGTGCGATCTGGCGCGACACCTGGACCGAGCAGATGCCGTTGGCGCAGCACGCCAAGGCCTTCATCGACCTGAAGCGCGCCGAAGCGCAGCGCCGCCGTACCACCAACGCCCGCCCCTAGGCAAAAGAGCGTTGCCTGCGGCGACAGAGGCTGATTTACAAGATCTGTCGCCAAAAGGGGAAGAAGTGCCAGACCTCACCAAAATCGCCACCACACCCGGACGGATCCGCCAGCGCAACGAATTGGCGGTGCTGCGCGCCTTGCTGGTGCAGTCCCGGCTGAGCCGCGCCGATCTGGCGCGTGAGCTGCGGATGAACCGGTCGTCGTCGGGCAACATCATCCTTGATCTGCTGGAAGAGGGGCTGGTGCGCGAGGTCGAGGAGGAAGGTCTGCGCAGCGCGGGCCGTGCCGGGCGCCCGGGCATCCTGCTGGAACTGGTGCCCGAGGCGGTCTGTTTTCTAGGTGTCGAGATCGGCGTGGAGCACATCGCCGTGGTCGAACTGGACCTGGCCGCGCGGGTCACCCGTGCGCTGCAAGTGCCGTTCGACAGCAAGGCGGCGGGGGTTGAAGCCGCGCTGTCGCAGGCGCTGCATCTGGCTTTCGCGCCGATGCCGCCGGAGACTCTGCGCCGTTGCGCGGGCTTGGGCATCGCGACGCCGTCGCAAATGGACCGCGCCGGGATGATCCGGCTGGCGCCGCTTCTGGGCTGGCGCGATGTCGATCTGGCCGGTCTGGCGCGGCAGTCCCTGCCAATTGCCGTGCCGGTGATGGCAGAGAATGACGCCAACGCCTTCGCCATCGGCGCCACCTATGGGCGCAACGTAGCGCGTAGTGGTGTGACTTTGCTGGTAAATATGGAAAACGGTGTCGGCGGTGGCATCCTGATCAATGGCCGCCTGTTTCGCGGCGGGGCTGGTCTTGCCGGCGAGATCGGCCATCTGCGAATGGGGCTCGACTCGCCCGGCACGCTGGAGGAGCAGATCGGCCTCTCCCGCCTGATGGAGCGCTACCGTGCCCTGACCCGGCGCACGCAGGCCGGCCTGGCCGACCTGTTGCAAGATGTCCGTGACCGTGAGCCGGGCGCCGTGGTGATCGCCGAGGATTGGGCCCGCGCGCTGGCCTTTGCCCTGTCGCAGGTCTGCCGCGTCATTGATGCCGATACGGTTGTGCTCGGCGGTTCGGTGGCGGCCCTTTATCCTCTGGTCTCCGCCCGCGTCCTGACCCATCTGCGCAGCTTTCACGACGACAATCCGACGGTGCCCGCGATCGCCGTGGCCGAAGGTCCGGAGTCCGGTGCGGCCTACGGGGCGGCCTGCATGCTGCACCAGCGCTTCCTTTCGTTGGAAAGCGATCGGCTGACCGCGTCGGAAGCGCCGGTCGAGGCGGAAAATCCAGCAGATATGTTGCGGTAAAGAACAAATATCAGTGGAAATCCGGAAACCATCTCGATATTGACGAGATTGGGGGATTCTGAACCTTTGCAAGCGCGGCAATTTCCTTGGCTTCCGCAGCAATTTGTTCTGCATCGCAGCGTTATAGGGCCTCGGGCCCGGGAGAGGATGGGGAAAACATGTCCGGCAGCGACCTCCCTCGCGGTCTGACCTCCGACGCACCGGACCTCCACGCTCTGGCCCCAGACGCTTTGGGCCCGACCGTGACGATCGGTGAGATTCTGGTCGAGGTCATGGCCACCGAACCGGGGCTTGGGTTTCTGGAACCAATCCAGCTGATCGGCCCGTTCCCCAGCGGCGCGCCCGCGATCTTCATCGACCAATGCGCCCGCATCGGCGGGTCCGCCGGCATCATCGCGGCGGTGGGCGACGACGACTTCGGCCGGGTCAACCTGAACCGGCTGCGCGCGGACGGGGCCGATGTCTCTGCGGTTGCGGTTCTGCCCGACTATCCGACCGGCAGCGCCTTTGTCCGCTATCGCCCGGATGGCGCACGGGATTTCGTTTTCAACATTGCCAGATCTGCGGCCGGTCTGGTCAGCCTGACGCCGCAGGCGCGGGGCTTGCTAGCGCGCGCCGGGCATCTGCATGTGATGGGATCGGCCTTTGCCATCCCGCACCTCTGGTCCATGTTGGAGGAAGCGATTCCGATCGTGCGCGCGCGGGGCGGCAGCGTCTCGCTGGATCCCAACCTGCGCAAGGAACTGCTGTCGGGCGGCCAGATGCGGGACCGTCTGGCCATGGTCGTCGGGCAGGCCCACCTGC
The DNA here is from genome assembly GCF_056403335.1 of Rhodobacter sp. P2_H5. Classification (NCBI taxonomy): domain Bacteria; kingdom Pseudomonadati; phylum Pseudomonadota; class Alphaproteobacteria; order Rhodobacterales; genus Rhodobacter; species Rhodobacter sp. P2_H5. Next base: position 369,209 of record NZ_JBFUFS010000002.1, read on the forward strand.
TCCTGCCCTCGGGGGATGAACTCTTCCTCACCGCCGGGGTCGAAGGCGAGGCGGAGGCTGTTGCCGCCCTTTTTGCCCGCGGCGTTTCCGAGATCGTGCTGAAGCGCGGTGCTGCAGGTTCGACCTATTTCGCAGCCGATGGCACGCGGATTGACCTGCCGGCTTTCAAGGTGAGCGAGATTGATCCGACCGGCGCCGGGGATTGTTTCGGCGGCGCCTATGTCGCCTGCCGCCGCCTGGGGATGACGCCGGAGGCCGCGCTGACCTATGCCAATGCCGCGGGCGCCCGCAATGTGACGCGGCTTGGCCCGATGGAGGGCGCAGGCACCCGGGCCGAGCTTGACGTCTTCATTGCCGCCACGCCGAGGGGATTGTGATGCAGGTGCTGACAACTCTGGCCGAAGCGCACCGCAAGGGTCTGCCTTTGGGCATCACCTCGGTCTGTTCGGCCCATCCGGTCGTTTTGCGTGCGGCCCTGCGCCGGGGGGCAGCACATGGCACGCCGGTTCTGATCGAGGCGACCTGCAACCAGGTCAACCATCTGGGCGGCTATACCGGGATGCGGCCTGCGGATTTTGCCGCGCTCGTCCGCCGCATCGCCGGGGAGGAGGCGCTGCCGCCTCATCTTCTGATCCTGGGTGGCGACCATCTTGGCCCCAACCCCTGGCGGAAAGAACCTGCCGAAGAGGCGATGGCAAAGGCGGTCGAGATGATCGGTGCCTATGCCGCAGCGGGTTTTGGCAAGCTGCATCTGGATGCCTCGATGGGTTGCCAAGGCGAGCCTGAGGCGCTGGACGATACCACCACGGCGACCCGCGCCGCCCGTCTTGCCGCCGCCGCCGAAACCGCCGCGCGGAGCGCCGGTCTGCCGCCGCCGCTTTATATCATCGGCACCGAGGTTCCGCCCCCCGGCGGTGCCGATCACCTGCTGTCGCAGATTGCGCCGACCTCGCCCGCGGCGGCGCTGCAGACCGTCGCCATCCACCGTGAGACCTTTGCCAAGGCCGGGCTCTCCGACGCTTTCGCCCGCGTCACGGGCCTTGTTGTCCAGCCGGGGGTGGAATTCGGCAATGCCAATGTCATCCCCTATGACCGCAGCCGCGCTGGCACGTTGAGCGGCATCCTCGCCGATCTGCCCTTCGTTTTCGAAGCGCATTCGACCGATTATCAGGGTGCCACCCCGCTGCGGGCGCTGGTCGAGGATGGCTTTGCGATCCTGAAAGTCGGGCCGGAGCTGACCTTCGTCCTGCGTGAGGCGCTTTATGGGCTGGACCTGATTGCGAGTGACCTTTTGCCCGATTATGGCGACCGCCCGCTGAAGGCGGCGATGGAAGCCTTGATGCTGTCCGACCCCGGCGACTGGCAGCGCCATTATCCGGGGACGGCGGCGGAGCAGCGCGTGCTGCGGCATTTCTCTTATTCCGACCGGATCCGCTATTACTGGAACCGGCCGGAGGCGCAGCGGGCGGTCAGCCGCCTGACGCAGGCTCTGGCAGGCCAGCGCCTGCCGGTGACCCTGTTGCGCCAGCATCTGCCGACCCTCACGCGCTTTGCCGATGCGCCGCTTGACCCGCAAGACCTGCTCATCGCGGCGGTGGATGCCGCTTTGGCCCCCTATCATCTGGCCTGCCATCCGGCGCAGGCCGCAGCTTCAGTCTGAAGGAGACGACATGACGAAAGATTTGGACGGCAAGATCATCGCCATCACCGGCGCGGCATCCGGCATCGGCCTCGCCTGCGTGAAACGCTATCTGGCGGGCGGCGCCAAGGTCGTGCTGATCGACCGCGACGAGGCCGCTTTGGCCCGGATCTGCGCCGAGATGGGGCCGATGGCGGTGCCCGTGGTGGTGGACCTGCTGTCGCCTGCCAGCATCAACGGCATGATGCCGGCGATCCTCGCCAAGACCGGGCATCTGGACGTGTTCCACGCCAATGCCGGGGCCTATGTCGCGGGCGAGATCTGGCTTGATGATCCGGACACCTGGGACCGGATGCTCTACCTCAACATCAACGCGGTCTTTCGCACCGTGCAGGCGGTCATCCCGCACATGATCGAGCGGGGGACGGGCGACATCATCTGCACCTCCTCGATCGCGGGGCATACGCCGGTGGTGTGGGAGCCGATCTACACCGCGTCCAAACACGCGGTTACGGCCTTTGTCGCGACCGTGCGGCGCCAGCTGATCAAGCACAAGATCCGGGTGGCCGAAGTCTCGCCCGGCCCGGTGGAAACCGCTTTGCTGAAGGACTGGCTACCCGAACGTCTGGCCAAGGCCAAGGCCGATGGCGCGCTGATGGAAGCGTCCGAGATTGCCGAAGCCGTGGCCTTCATCCTGACCCGCCCGCGCACCGTGACGGTGCGGGACATCATCATCCTGCCCGCAAGCTTTGACATCTGATCCGGAGGAAATTCCATGTATCTGCAACGGTTTCGCGTCGATGGACAGACCGCCGTCATCACCGGCGGCGGGCGGGGCATCGGCTATGCCTGCGCCGAGGCTTTGGGCGAGGCCGGGGCGCATCTGGTTCTGATCGAGCCGGACCTTGCGATTGCCGAAGCGGCGGTCGCAACCCTGCGCGCCAAGGGTTTCGCCGCCGAGGCGATGCAGGCGGATGTCCGCGACGCTGCCCGCATCACCGCCTGCGCCGACGAACTTGCGGCGCGCGGCACCCCGGCGACCATCCTGGTGAATAACGCCGGCGTCGGCAAAAGCGGCATCGACTCGAAGGATTTGGGCGATGCCGACTGGCTCTGGATGATGGACGTCAACCTGAACGGCGTCTTCTGGTGTGCGCGGGCGTTCGGCAAGCATATGGTGGCGGCGGGCAAGGGCTCCATCGTCAACATGGGTTCGATGTCGGGCACCATCGCCAACCGACCGCAGCCGCAGACGGCTTACAACGTCTCGAAAGCGGCGGTGCATCACCTGACGCGGTCCCTCGCCGGGGAATGGTCAGGGCGGGGGGTGCGGGTCAACGCGGTGGCGCCGACCTATATCGAGACGCCGCTCGTCACCGCCATTCCGGAAAACGCACCGCGGATTCCGATCTGGCTGAACGACACGCCGATGGGGCGGATGGGGCAGGCGGACGAGGTGGCCTCGGTCGTCCTGTTCCTTGCCTCCGAAGCGGCCAGTCTGATGACCGGCGCGATCGTCGCGGTGGATGGCGGCTTCACGGTCTGGTAACCGGCGGAAGCGTTCTGGGGCTCCAACGCAGTTTGGGGCCTCAGCTTTGCTGGGTCGACAGGCTGCCCACCAGATTGGTCCGCTCCTTGCCGATCATCAGAACACCACTGTCGGGGGCGAAAAGCGCCGAGAGCGGCAGCATCGCGGCGCCGATCGGCGAGGCGTCGGGGCCAAACTGGCCGCAGACGATGGCGGGGGCCACGATGCCAATCGCGCTCATCTGGTTGAATTGCGCTTGGACGCGGGCGTGAAGCTCGTGGTGGATGGCGCGCGGCAGGATGCTGTCCAGGATGATCGCCTCGAGGTCGATCACAGCGGTGATGGCGATGATTGCCTCGGCCAGAGCGTTGGCGCAATCGTCGACCCATTCGTACACCGGACCCGAGGCATCGGGCGGCATCGGGTCAAGCTCGCGCACACGGGTGATCTCGATCCCGCGCGATTTCAGATGGTTGACCAGCACATAAATCGAGGCGCGATGCAGCAGGCTTTGGTAGCGCCCCGCATGAGCCGCCACCGAATCGAGCTTTGACGGCGACACCGGCAGCGGGCCGAGGGCGGCGCTGTTGCCATGCGGTCCTGCGTTGATCTTGCCGCCCTGCACCAGCCCGCCGCCGATGAAGGTGTCGATCGAAACATGCATGAAATCGCTGAAGCGTTGCCCCGTGCCCTGCAGCAATTCGGCCAGCGCCGCAGCGGTCGCGTCATTTTCGACGAAGACCGGCGTCTTGGCGTCCAGGGCAAAGAAAGTCGTCAGATCAATCGCTTCCCACCGCGCGCCCAGGTCTTCGGGAAAGCCGAGCTCATCGCTCCACAGGCCCAGAAAATAGGGCGAGGCGATGCCGAGGCCGACGATGGTGGCATCGCCAAGGCTGCCCACGATGCGGTTGAAGTTGTCCAGCACGGTATTGCCGGCCCTCCGCACCAGATCGGGGTCGGGATAGCGGTATTCATGCGATTCCCTTGCGCGGATCTCTCCGGCGAAATCGACAAGCACTGCCTCCAGTGCGCGGCGGCCGATCTTGATGCCGACGCTGTAGATCCGTTCGGGGGTCAGACGGTAAAGCGTCGAGGGGGTTCCGCGCTGGCCGAACCTTTTTCCAACTTGCTTTACGAAACCAGAGGCTTCCAGCCCGTCAACGATGACCGCCACGGCGGCGGGGGTCAGATGGGCGGCGCGGGCGAGGTCAGACTTCGACGCCTCCTTCATGCGGCGCAACGCATCAAGGACGAAGCGCTCGTTATACCGGCGCAGAGTGCTGGAATTGCTGCCTTTTCCTTTCATACCGCCATCTCCCCATCCTTGCCGGGCATTTTTTCGACCTTCTGGCACGGCCCTTGGCAAGTCGGCGCCTTTGCGCCTTCCGGCCAGACACTGCCTGCCCGCAGGGGGGATGTCAAATTTTCAGTTGCAATCCAATTTGTGTTCTTATAGCAAATTGAAAAAAGAAATACCTCTGGGAGGAGATATCTCGCTGATGGATCTGGGTGTTGGCACGGCGGGTTTTCTGGCCGAGGATCAGGTTGCGCCGATCGCTTTGGCGCAGGTCACCAAGGTGTTTGGCGGCACGGTTGCCTTGCGCGACGCCTCGTTCGAACTGCGCCGTGGCGAGGTTCTGGCCCTCCTGGGCGAGAACGGCGCCGGCAAAAGCACCTGTGTGAAGCTGCTGGCCGGGGTCCATGCGCCAAGCGAGGGCGGCGTGCTGATCGACGGCCGGCCCGTCACCTTCCGCTCGCCGCATGACGCGCAGGCGGCGGGGGTGGCGGTGATGCACCAGCATCCCGGCCTGTTTCCCGACCTGTCGGTGGCCGAGAACATCTACATCGGCCACATGCCGCGCGACCGCTTCGGCGGGATCGACAATGCCGCGATGATCGCTGGCGCCCGGCGGGTGCTGGAGACCGTGGGGCTTGAGGTCCGCGCCGATGTGCCGCTGGGCCGCTTGCGGATCTCTGAGCAGCAGCTGGTGGAGATTGCCCGTGCCCTGTCGCTCGATGCCCGCGTCCTGATCATGGACGAGCCGACCGCCGCCCTGTCGCAGCGCGAGGTGGAGCGGCTCTTCACTGTCGTGGCCGACCTGCGCCAGCACGGTGTGGCGATGATGTTTGTCGGCCACCGGATGGACGAGATTTTCCGCATCGCCGACCGGATTGCCGTTCTGCGTGATGGGCGCCTGATCGGGGTGCATCCGAAGGCCGAACTGGGCCGGGCCGCCGCGATCGCGATGATGGTGGGGCGCGAGGTCACCGACCTTTACCCCGAACGCAGCGCCACACCCGGCAAGATGATGCTGGAAACCCGAGGTCTGTCGCGCAGGGGCGCCTTTGCCGGGATCGATCTGCAGCTGCATGCGGGCGAGGTGGTGGGCCTTGGCGGCTTGGTCGGATCGGGCCGAACCGAGATTGCCCGCGCCCTGTTCGGGATCGACCAGCCCGACGCTGGGGAGATTCTGATTGACGGGCAGGTCATGCGCATCGGTTCGGCCAAGGCCGCGATGGAGGCGGGGATTGCCTATGTCTCGGAAGACCGGATGGGGCAAAGCCTCGTGATGGATTTCTCGATCCTCGACAATGCGGTGCTGCCCAGCCTTGATGCGGCGGCGCCGGGCGGGGTCTACAAGACCGAAAAAGCCATCAGTCTGGTTTCGGGCTGGCTGGAGCGGATGAAGCTGCGCTTTGCGGGCTATGACCAGCCGGTCAACCAGCTGTCGGGCGGCAATCAGCAGAAGGTCGTGCTGGCGAAATGGCTCCGCTCCGGTCCGCGGATCCTGATCCTGGATGAGCCGACGCAGGGCATCGACGTTGGCACCAAGGCTGAAGTCCATGCGATGATCGCCGATCTGGCGCGCGGCGGCATGGCGATCCTGCTGATCTCCTCCGAAATGCCGGAGCTGATCGGGAATTGTGACCGCATCGTCGTTCTGCGCGAAGGCCGCAAGACGGCCGAGTTTGCGCGGGGCGAGGCGACGCAGGAAAAGGTGCTGGAGGCTGCGACCAAAAGCAGCGAGCAGGAAAGCCACGCGGTGGAACTCGCGCAGGCCAAGCCGCAGAAAGGCCCCTTCGATGTCCTGAAACGGCGCGAGATCGGGCTGGTGGCGGCGATGCTCGCCATTGCCATTCCGGTGACGATCATCAACCCGCGGATGATCAGCGGGGCGAATATCACCGCCGTGTCGATGGATGCGGCGCTGGTGATCGTCGCGGCGCTGGCGCAGATGCTGGTGCTGATCACGCGCAACATCGACCTGTCGATCGCCGCCGTGATCGGGCTTGCGGCCTATATGGCGGCGAGCATGGTACAGGCCTATCCGGGGCTGGACCTTGTGGTGGGCCTCGCCACGGCTTGCGGCGTCGGGCTGGTCGCCGGGCTGATCAACGGGTTGGTGGTGACCAAGGGCAAGATCCCGGCGATCGTCGTCACCCTCGCCTCGATGTCGATCTTCCGTGGCTTCAACTCGATCTGGGCGGCAGGAAATCAGGTCAGCGCGGATGAGGTGACGACGCGGTGGCTGGCGATGACCAGCCTTCGGATCGCGGGCGTCCCCTTCATCGTGGTGATCGCGGCGGTCATTCTCGCGGCGGGCTATGTGTTCCTTTACCGCACCGCGACGGGGCGTGAATTGTTCGCCACCGGGTCCAACCCGGACGGCGCGCGGCTGATCGGCATTCCGGCGGATCGCCGGATCGTGACCGCCTTTGCGATTGCGGGTCTTCTGGGCGGGCTGTGTGGCGCGCTTTGGGCCTCGCGCTATGCCACCGTCGATGCCCGCGTGGCGCTGGGGTTCGAGCTGACGGTGATCGCCTCGGCGGTGGTCGGCGGTGTCGCGATCCGCGGCGGGGCGGGCACCTTGCTGGGCATCGTTCTGGGCGTCTTCACCCTGTTGATCATCAAGAACGGGCTGACGCTGGTCCGGGTCGATCCGCTGTGGCTGCAGGGCGTTTACGGCCTCGTGATCCTCGTCACCGTCGGGATTGACGCCTTCATCGTGCGCCGGGCGCAAAAGGCGCGGGAAAGGAAAATCGGATGACAGTCCTGCGCAAACTGGACTTCTGGGACATGCTGCTGGCGGGTGCCTGCCTTCTGGTGGTGCTTTACGCGGCGATTTTCGTGCCGAATTTCCTGTCGGGGTTCAACCTGTCGCAACTGGCGGCGAGCGCTTCGGAGAAGGCGCTGCTGATCCTGCCGATGGCCTTGCTGATCATCACACGCGAGATCGACCTCTCGGTCGCCTCGATGCTGGCGCTGACCTCGGTGGTTTTCGGCCTGTCGGTGCAGGCGGGGGTGCCGACCTTGGCCGCGATCCCGCTGACGCTGATCGCGGGTGGTGTGCTTGGCGCGTTGAACGGCTATCTGGTCACGGCTTTTGGCTTGCAGTCGCTCGTCGTAACACTCGGCACCATGGCCCTGTACCGCGGGATCGGCTACATCCTTCTGGGCAGCGGCTCGGTCAATATCCTGCCTGATGCCGTGGTCAATTTCGGCATCGACAATGTGCCGGGCACGCAGGTTCCCCTGACGATCCTGCCCTTTCTGGTGCTGGCCCCGATCTTTGCCTTTGCCCTGCAGAAGATGCCGATCGGCAAGCGCATCTATGCGATCGGCGGCAACCCCGAGGTGGCGCGCTATTCCGGGATCAACACCCGGGCGATGATCCTGCGGCTTTTCATCGTCTCGGGCGTCGTGGCCGGTATCGCGGGGATCGTCTACACCGCCCGGCTGTCGAATGCGCGGGCCAACAATGCGCTGGGGATGGAGCTGGACGTCATCACCATCGTGCTGCTGGGCGGGATTTCGGTCTTTGGCGGCAAGGGCAAGCTGACCGGCGTTCTGCTGGCACTCGTGCTGATCGCGGTGATCCGCAACGTGCTGGCGCTGAACCAGATTGGCGGCGACGCGCAGGGCATGATCATCGGCCTGTTGCTCATCGGCTCGCTTCTGGTTGGCAATTACTGGCGCTCTGCCCAAGAGCGCCTGCACAGATCGCGCTCCTTGCGCGGCACCAAGGGGTAAATTCGGGGCCCTGTTTTCAAGCCCGAAGTCAGTGGAGGAAGCAATGAAATCAATTAAACTCGGCCTGCTCACGTCCGTCGTGATGTTTGCTGCAGCGCCTTTCGCCTTTGCTCAGGAATGCGCAACCGCGCCGGTCAAGGTCGGCTTCCTGCCGAAACTTGATACCGACCCCTATTTCCAGGTCGCCAAACAGGGCGCCGAAGAAGCCGCCAAGGAAATCGGCGGCGAGGTGATCCAGGTGGCCCCCTCGCAGGCCACCGCCGAAGCGCAGATCGAGTTCATCAACAGCCTCGTGTCGCAAAAGGTTGGCGTGATCGCGATTTCTGCCAATGACTCCAATGCCGTGGCCCCGGCACTGAAGCGTGCCATGCAGCAGGGCGTTCGCGTCATCTCTTACGACTCGGACGTGGCGCATGATGCGCGGGCGGTCTTCGTCAATCAGGTCAAGGGCGACAGCCTGGCCGAGATGATGCTGGAAAGTGCCTTCGATCTCACCGGTGGCGAGGGCGAATTTGCCATCCTCTCCTCGACCCCCACCGCGACGAACCAGAACGCCTGGATCGACTTCATGAAGGCGAAGATGGCCTCCGAGCCGAAATTCGCCAAGCTGAAGCTGGTGCAGGTCGCCTATGGCGAGGAAAGCGAGCAGGTCAACCAGCAGCAGGCACTGGCGCTGGTGCAGGCCTTCCCCGACCTCAAGGCGATCATCGTGCCGGCCGGTATCGGCCTGCCCGCCGCCGCCCGCGCGCTGGAGGAAGCCGGCATGATGGGCAAGGTCAAGCTGACCGGCCTCGCCCCCGCCACGCTGATCGCCAAGTACATCTCCGACGGTTCGGCGCAGGACATCTGGTGGAATGTGACCGACCTTGGCTATCTGACCTATCAGACCGCCCAGGCGCTGGCGCAGTGCAAGATCACCGGCAAGGAGGGTGAGAAGTTCGCCGCAGGCCGTTTGGGCGACTACACCATCGGCAAGGATGGCGAGCTGGTTCTGGGGCCGGCCAAGATCGTCACCCCGGCGAACCTGAAAGAGTTCAAGTTCTGATCACAGGTTTCGGAGGGGCGGGTTTTGCCTGCCCCTCGTTTTCACCCAAGGACAAAGGGTCTGACTCCGATGAAAGTGCTGCTCGCGGGCGAGACGTTTCTGGCCACCTCTACCGTTGCGGCCGGGGGCGATACGATCACCAGTTCGACCTGGTCGAATGGGGCGCTGGCCTTCAATGCGGCGTTGAGTGCGGCCGGAATTGCCGTGACCCAGATCGGCGGCGAGCATTGCGGTGCGGGCTTTCCCCGCACGCTGGCCGAACTGGCCGCTTATGACGCGGTGATCCTTTCGGATGTGGGCGCCCTGACCCTGCTGGTCACCCCGGAGGCCCGGAGCGGCAAGGTCGGTCCCAACCGGCTGGAAGTGCTGAAGGAATATGTCGCAGGCGGCGGTGGCCTGATGCTGGCGGGCGGCTATATGGGCTTTCAGGGCATGTTCGGCACCGCACGTTTCGCCGATACCGCGGTGGAGGATGTGCTGCCGGTGCTTTGCCAGTCTTTTAGCGACGGGCTTGAGGTGCCCGAGGGGCTTGCCGCGACCCTGCTGGAGCCGTCCCACCCTATCCTTGCCGGCATCACAGAGCCGCTGCCGCCGATCCTCGGCCTCAACAAGTTGGCGTTTCGCGGCGACGACGCCTCGACCCTGCTTGCGGTCTGCAAATACCGCGGCAAGGACTGGCCGTTACTGGCCACCCGCCGTCATGGCGCGGGCCGCAGCCTGATCTGGTCCACCGACATCGGCCCGCATTGGCTGTCGCAGGAGTTTTTGGGCTGGCCGCTTTACGCCACCCTGATGGAGAATATCGTGACCTGGCTCTGCCGCAAGGATCGCGATGCGTAGGGGCACGCAGGCATGACAACGACGGCAACCGCCGTGGCTTTGGCCAACCCATGGTCCGACAATACCGCGGCCTCGGCGCTGATCGAACGGCTGGCCGGGCTGAAAGGCCGCCAGGTCATCGCCATCGCCGGTGCGCCCGGCAGCGGCAAATCCGCCCTCAGCGACCATCTGGCGCGGGCACTGAACCAGCGCCGCCCCGGTTTTGCAGCCATCGTGCCGATGGACGGCTTCCACTACGACGACGCGGTGCTGAAAGAGCGGGGCACCCTTTCCCGCAAGGGCGCACCTTACACCTTCGACGTGGGCGGGATGGCCTCGCTTCTGGCGCGGTTGAAGCAGAACACCGAGGCCGAAATCGCCGTGCCGGTCTTTGACCGCAGCCTCGAAATTTCGCGCGCGGGGGGGCGGCTGATCGCGCAAACGACACCCCTGTTGCTGGTCGAGGGCAACTACCTTCTGCTGGATCAGCAACCCTGGGCGCAGCTGCGGCCGCTCTACGACCTGACGGCTTTCCTCAGCGTGGCCATGCCAGAGCTGGAACGGCGGCTGGTGCGCCGCTGGCTCGACCATGGGCTGGACCCTGAGGCGGCGAGGAAGAAGGCGCGTGAGAATGACCTGGAAAACGCGAAACTGATCGTCGGCCACAGCCTCGCTGCGGATGTCATCCTGACCGAATGACTGCGCCGTGCGGAAGTGGCTTGCGTGCCGACAAATGCGATCCCCTGCGCGCAATGATCGTCGTGGCGGTGGATCCTCACGATATGACGGCCGCAAAGCGGCTGAAGCCAGGGGCGTGCAAGCCAGAAGCCCTAAAGCCCGGCCACATGCCGGGCCGCGGCAGCGGAGGCGGCACGGCAAGCCTGTTCCAGCCCGGCGCCGCAGGCAAGCTCGGCGGCCAGGGTGCCGATGAAGGAATCGCCCGCGCCGTGGCTGCTGATGACCTGGACCTTTTCGGCGGGCAGTTGCAGGCGCTCGTCATGCGCCCCGAAGGCGGCCAGCCCTTTGCTGCCGGCGGTCACGATCACGGTTTCAAACTGATCGGCGAGTGCCTTGGCCGCATCGGCGGCGCTGTGCAGGCAGCAAACCTGTGCGGTGCCCATCATCTCGGCCTCGACCGCGTTGACGACCAGCACATCGACCAGACGGCGGAATGCGGCGCCAAGGTCGCGGTAGGGGGCGGCGTTCAGCACGGTCGGGATGCCGCGCTGGCGCGCCTGGGTGGCGGCGGCAAGGTTGATCGCCTCGGGCACCTCGTTCTGCAGGACGAGAACCTTGACGCCATCCCATAGCGCCTCATCGGCCAGCGTCGCGGCGGCGATGTGCATATTGGCGCCCGAGACGATGGTGGCGGCATAATCGCCCGCACCGTCCTGGATGGCCACGCTCATCCCCGAGCCGACATCGGGCACGGTGGCGACATGACGGTCATCCACCCCGGCCTCGGTCAATTTCGCCCGCAGGAAGCTGCCGAAGTCGTCCGCACCCACGGCGCCGACCATCCGGCTTTGCGCCCCGGCCTTGGCCGCCGCAGCCGCCTGATTGCCGCCCTTGCCACCGAACTTCGGGTACCAGCGGCTGCCGATCGCGGTTTCGTCCTTGCGTGGAAGATGGTCGGCTTCGACCACGATGTCGTAATGCAGGCTTCCGACGGTCAAGACGATAGGCATCTCATTCTCACAATCTGCGTTTGGACTGCACGGCACGCATGGTGCGGTCAAGGTTGGTGTCGGCGGCCTTGCGGTTGCGTTGGGCCACCACGACGAAGAGGGCGTCGAGCAAGTTCAATTGGGCGATCCGCGCGGTGGCATTCTCGCCCAGAAGGGGTGAGTTCTGCGCGGTGGAACACAGGACCACATCGACCATCTTGGCCAGCGGGCTTTCGGGATAATTCGTCACGGCGATGGTGCGGGCGCCGTTCCGGCGCGCCATCTCTGCCGCATCCAGCACGGCGGCGGTCGAGCCGGAATGCGAAAATGCCACCGCCACGTCATCCGGACCGAGCAGGGCCGCCGACATCATCATCATATGCGCATCGTCAAAAACCGAGGTGCGGATGCCGATGCGCAGGAACTTGTGGCTGACATCGCGGGCAATCTGCGCCGATCCGCCCAGCCCGTAGAAATCGCGCTGTTTGGCGCGGGCCAGATAGTCGGCGGCGCGTTCGAAGGCCTCGAGGTCGAGGATGGCGAAGGTCTCCTCAAGCGCCTGCATGGCGGTGCGAAAGACCTTCTGGACGATCTCTCCCGCCGTATCCGCCGCAGCAATCTCGGCGTGCAGGTTGGCGGAATCCAGGCGGTAGTAATCGACCAGACCCTGGCGGAAGTCGCGGAAGCCGTCGAAGCCGAGCTTCTTGGCGACCTTGACCACCATCGCCTCGGACACCGCGGATTTCAGGGCAATCTCGCGCAGCGGCGTGGTCTCGTCGATGTCCTTGCGGGCCAGAATATCGGCGGCCACCTTGCCCTCCAGAGGCGTCAAGCTTGGCAGTTTCGTCCGGATTTGCGCGCCAATTGCCCTTGGATCACTCATGCATCGCCCCTATTTTCCACCACCCGCGCCCGATGCGAACCTGTCGATCAGCATGGCGACAATGATGATGATACCGGTGGCAAGCAACTGGTAGAAGGCCTGCACGTTCAGAAGGGTCAGGCCGTTGCGCAGCGTGCCCAGAATGATGCAGCCGATCAGCGTGCCGGGGATCGAGCCTCTGCCGCCCATCAGCGAGGCCCCGCCGATGGCGGAGGCCGCGATGGCATCAAGCTCCCAGAGCGTGCCCATCGTGGGTTCGGCAGCGCCCAGGCGGCCGATCAGGATCATCGCAGCGACGGCGGCCATGAAGCCCGAGATCATGTAGGCGCTGATCTTGGTCAGGACCACCGGAACGCCGGCGATGCGGGCGGCCTCGGGGTTGCCGCCGACGGCCATGAAATACTCGCCTAGCGGGGTCTTGTTCAGGATCACCCAGGCGACAAGCGCCAAGGTGCCGACGATGAGGACGGGGGTCGGCACGCCGCCCAGGGTGCCGTTCGTCAGGGCGCGAAAGCCGTCGGGCAGGCCAAAGATCGGCTGGCCGCCGGTGTAGATCAGCGCCAGCGCCCGGTAAAGCGACAGGCCGCCCAGGGTGACGATGAAGGGCTGCAACCCGCCCCAGGCAATCAGCGCGCCGTTGACGAAGCCGCAAGCCGCCCCTGCCGCCAAGGCGCCCAGCAGCGCCAGCGGCACCGGCACGCCGGCCACCATCATCGCGGCCCCAAGAATGGCGGTCAGCGCCGCAACCGGCCCGACCGACAGGTCGATCCCGCCCGAAATGATGACCAGCGTCATTCCAAGCGCGATGCAAGCGTTGATCGAGGATTGCTGCAGGATGTTCAGCAGGTTGGGCGCCGTCAGAAAGGTGGCGGACATCGAGGCGAACACCACCGAAATCAGGATCAGCCCGATCAGAGTGCCCGCATCACGGAAGCGGATGCTTTTCATAAGTCCAGACATGGGAACCTCAGGTGGATGGGATGGCGTGGCGGGCGATGTTCGCCTCGGTGATTTGACCCTGGCCGAGGGTGGCGCTGATGCGCCCCTCGCGCATGACCAGCACGCGGTCGGCCAGGCGGATGACCTCGGGCAGTTCTGAGGAGACGAAGAGGACGGCCTTGCCCTCTTTGGCCAGACGCTCGATCAGGTCGTAGATCTCGGCCTTGGCGCCGACGTCGATGCCGCGGGTCGGCTCGTCAAAGAGGAAAACCTCGGTCCCCGCGGCCAGCCAGCGCCCGATGATGGCCTTTTGCTGGTTGCCGCCAGAGAACGCGCCGATCGGCTTGTTGACATCAAAGGGGCGCAGGTTGACCTCGCGCATCAGCGCTTCGGAGCGAGCCTTGAGGGCGGCTTTCCGGATCAGGCCGAAGCGCGAGAAGGCACGCATCGCGGGCAGGCCGATGTTGCTGGTCACCGGGCGATGGCGCACGATGCCGTCGCGCTTGCGCTCTTCGGGGACCAGACCCAGACCAGCCTTGATGCGGGCGCGGGGGCCGCTGGCAATCACCTTGCCGTGGATTTCAACCTGACCGGCGTCTGCCGCGTCAACACCTGCAATCAGGCGCATCAGTTCGGTCCGGCCCGAGCCTACGAGACCCGCGATGCCAAGAACCTCACCGGCCTGCAGCTGAAAACTCGCATCCTGCACCGCCTGACCCCGGCTCAATCCCGAGACTTTCAGGATCGTCCGGTCGGTGGCGAAAGAGTGGTGCGTGGCATGGGCCAACTCGCGCCCCACCATCAGCTCGATCACCTGCGCGACCGGCGTGGCCGGGATCGGCACCCGCGTAATCAGGCGGCCATCGCGCAGGATGGTGGCCGATTGGCAGACCCGGAAAACCTCGTCCATCTTGTGGCTGACATAGATGATCGACACGCCCTGTGCCGACAGCTTGGCGATCACCGCCACCAGCTTTTCGAACTCGGCCGGGGTCAGCGAGGAGGTCGGCTCGTCCATCGCGATGATCCTGGCATTGGCGCGCAGGGCCTTGGCGATCTCGACGATCTGGCGCTGGGCGACGCGCAGGGTGCGGATCGGCGCCTTCACATCAATGCCGGGGTCCAGCGTGGCCAGAAGGCGCGCGGCCTCGGCCTCTTGCGCGGCGCGGGCGACGAAGGGGCCTTTGCGCAGGGCATGGCCGAGGAAGATATTCTGCGCCACCGTCAGTTCAGGCACCTGTTGCAGTTCCTGATGGATCATCGCGATTCCCGCTTCGGTGGCGTCGCGGGGCGAGGCGATGTGGACCGGAACGCCGTCCACCTCGATCCGGCCAGCGTCGGCACGCAGCACGCCGGAGAGGATGTTCAGCATCGTCGATTTGCCGGCGCCGTTCTCACCCAGCAGCCCATGGACCTCGCCAGGCTTAACGGTCAGGGCCACGCCATGCAGAACCTTGGTCGCGCCGAAGGACTTTTGCACGTCAGTCAGGGAAAGGCGGGTCATGATCTCATTCCATTGAAAAAGCCTGCCCGGGGGAGCATTCCGGGCAGGCCAGAGGGTCAGATCACTTCAGCAGGGCGGCGCGCAGGGCGGCCATGTCGGTCGTGGCATAGGTCGCGAGGTTGTCTTTGGTGATCAAGGCTTGCGGCGTTGCCACCACGCGCGGCAGATCCTGCCCGGCCATCAGGCGCAAGGCGACCTCCATCGCGATCTCGCCGGTCAGAACCGGGAAGCTGTCCACGGTGCCGGTCAGATCGCCCGCCTTGATCGCGGCATAGCCATCCGAGATCCCGTCGGTGCCGAAGACCGCAACCTGGTCTTTCTTGCCGGCAGCCTTCACCGCTTCGACTACGCCCAAAGCCATGCCGTCGTTGTTGGCATAAAAGCCGATCAGGTCGGGGTATTGCTGCAGGATGGTCGTGGCGGCGTTGAAGGCCTCTTCGCGGCTCCAGTTGGCCGGTACCGAGGCCACGACGTCGAACTTGCCGGCGGCCTTGATGGTCTCGGTGAAGCCGGCGGTGCGCTGGCCTGCGGCGTAGACGCCCGGCTGGCCCTCGATCACGGCCACCTTGCCGCCGTCCTTGCGGTTTTCGATGAACCATTTGGCAACGTTGACGCCGTTGCCCTTCTGCACGTTGCCGACATAGTGCTCGGCGGTCGGGATCACCGCGTCATTGACGTTCAAGACCGGGATGCCGGCTGCCTTGGCCTTTTCCAGCGCCGGGATCAGGTTGGCGTCGGTCTGGGGCGAGAAAAGGAGCGCCTTGAAGCCCTGGTTGATCAGGTCTTCCGCGATGGACAGCTGGCCCAACTGGTCGCCTTCATTGGCGGCGGCCTGATAGACCAGCGTGATGCCCAACTTGCCGGCGACATTCTGGTAACCCTGACCCAAGGAGCGCCAGTATTCGTTGGTCAGCGTCTTGGACACGCCACCGACCTTGGTCCCCGCGGGGATGGCCGGCAGTGGGCCGAACTTGGCGTCCAGCTCGGACCAGTCCATCCGGTTCGGCTCGCTGTCGGAATTCAGCGGGGCGAGGTCGGCATGGGCAGCACCCATCGACAGGGCGACAGCACCGGCGACGAGGGCGCCTTTCAGAAAGTGTTGCATTTGGATCCTCCCTTTTTCAACACGACTTGATGATTTTCAGTAAAGTCTAAAGCGTCATCGCCCCCTTGGCGGCGGCCAGGCGGGCGATGTCCTGGGCGATGACGGGGTCTTGCGCCGATTGCGCATGGGCGAGCCGGTTGTCGCCTTCCATGGCGTGAACTCCCGCCAGAAGGCGGCGGACGGTGCGGATGTTGGCGGCACATTCGGCCACCGGATCCAGACCCGAGGCATCGGGGAAGGTGTCAAAGTAGATCGCCCCGTCAAAGCCCGCGCGATGCACTTCGCGCAGCAGCTCCAGCGTGGCGAATTCATGGACCGAGGCGACCATCAGCCCGTCATCACGCTTGGCATAGCCGTCGTTGAGGTGCAGGCCCAGCAGTTTGCTTTTCCGCGCGATCAGGGCGGCGGCGAAGGCCGGCTGTTCGTCGGCGTAAAGCGAATGGGCGAAGTCGATGGTGACGCCAAGGTTCGATGCCCCCACTTCGGCAATCGCCAGAAGCGTGGTCGAGGCGTCATTCAGAAGGCTGTAAGACCGCGGCTCGTTCGGCTTATATTCTATTGAAATCATGCACTCAGGATCATGGGCGCAGACTTCGGCGATACCGGCGATCTCGGCTTCCCAAAGCGCGGTATAGTCGCATTGGAAGGCGTAGTCATAGCCGTCCTGCCCGAGCCACAGCGTCATCATCGGCGCCCCCATCTCCCGCGCCGCATCAATGCCGCGCTTGGTCAGGTCGATCGCCTCGCGCCGGACCGCCGGGTCGGGGTTGGTGAAGGCGCCGCGCTTGTAGGCCGGGTTGGTGTAGTAGCGCATCGCAAGGCCGCTGACCGAAAGGCCGGCGTCGCGCACCGCCTTGGCCACTTCGACGGCGCTGTCGCCGACATGATCGGGGTAGTTGAGGTCAAGCTCCGAAAGCCCCTCGACCGTCGCCGCGCGGGCCACCATCTGCTGCAGCGAGGGTTTGCCTTGCTGGTTCGGCCAATAGTCTCTGGCGTTGGATGCGAATGAATTGATCCGCGTGGCGAAGCGTTGTCCCAGCATGTGATTCTGCCCTCTTGCTTTACATTGCTTTACAAATATGCTATAAGTCGTAAAGTTGAGAAGTAAAGTGATTTTATGGAGGGGGCTGAGAACCCGAAGCGCCCCGCGCCTTCGGGCCGCCGCCGGCGCACTTGCGGTGGAACCGGCGCGGGGCCGCAAACCGGGCCGGCTGCGCCCCGCGCTCTGGTTGCGGGGACTGGTCCTGCGGCCCCAGTCTGATATGGAGAGGCAAAAGAGGAGAGCGCCATGGTGCATCTTTGGGTGCGCGCCGAACAACGGCCGCATGAGGAACGTGTGGGCCTGACGCCCGAGGGCGCCGAGGCCCTGATCAAGGCCGGTATCCGCGTCACGGTCGAGGAAAGCCATGTCAGGGCCATCCCGATCGACGGCTATCTGCGCGCGGGATGCGAGATCGTGGCCGAGAACCTGTGGCCCTTCGCCCCCGAGGACGCGATCATCTTCGGGCTGAAGGAACTGCCCGAGGATGGCACGCCGCTGACCCACCGCCACATCATGTTCGGCCATGCCTACAAGGGCCAGCCTGCGGGGCAGGTTCTGCTGACGCGCTTCAAGGCCGGCGGTGGGACGCTTTACGATCTGGAATATCTGGTGAACGAGAATGGCCGCCGGGTTGCGGCCTTCGGATATTGGGCCGGTTATGCCGGGGCGGCTGTCGCCCTGAAATGCTGGGCGGCACAGGCGCGGGGCGAGATCTGCGGGCCGGTCGCGGTCTATGGCGGCAAGGCGGAGCTTCTGGCCGATCTTGGCGCGGAACTGTCCGGGCTCAAGCGGCCTGACGCGCTGATCATCGGCGCCTTGGGTCGGGTGGGGACCGGGGCGACTGATCTTCTGACCGCGATGGGCTCTGCCGTCACCAAATGGGACATGGCGGAGACCGCCTCGGGCGGACCCTTCCCGGAAGTGCTGCAGCATGAGATTTTCCTGAACTGCATCCTCGCCCAGATGGGGTGCCCGGTTTTCGTGCCCGCCTCGGCCAAGACCGATGCGCGGCGGTTGACGGTGATCGGCGATATCGCCTGCGATCCGACCTCGGACTTCTCGCCAATCAAGGTCTATGACCGCGCCACCGACTGGGACGCCCCGGCGCTGCGCGTCGCGGACCATCCGCCGCTGGACGTGACCGCCATCGACAACCTGCCTTCGCTTCTGCCGGTCGAATCCTCGCAGGATTATGCCGCCCAGCTTTTGCCTTCGCTTCTGACGCTGGCCCAACTGGATGCCGGCGTCTGGGGCCGCGCCAAGGCGGAGTTTGACCGCCATCTCGCCTTTATCTGAGGAGAACGACATGACAATTCACTGGTGTGGCACGGGCCTGTCCTCGGCGCCGGGATTGCGGCGGCTGATTGAGGCGGGCCACAAGGTCGTGGTTTGGAACCGCACGGTCGAAAAGGCCGTCGAGGCGGTGGGCGACCTCACGCAAGACATCCGCCCCTATGCGCTCGACGCGCTGACGGCGGCGCTGGAGCCGGGCGATATCGCAATTTCGATGCTGACGGTCGATCACCATGTGCCGATCGCGATGGCTTGCCTGGCCAAGGGGGCGCATTTCGTCTCCTCCTCCTATATCTCGCCCGAGATGCGCGCGCTGGACGAGGCGTTTCGCGCCAAGGGTCTGGTTTCGATCAACGAATGCGGGCTGGACCCGGGCATCGACCATCTGATGGCGCATGACCTGGTGGCGCGCTACCGCGCCTCGAAGGGCTATGACGCGCGCAACATCCTCAGCTTCGTGTCCTATTGCGGCGGCGTGCCGAAGATCCCGAACCCGTTCCGCTACAAGTTCAGCTGGGCGCCTTTGGGCGTGCTGAAGGCGCTGCGCTCGCCCTCGCGGTCCCTGCGCAACTTCTCGGAACTGCGGGTGGCGCGGCCCTGGGATGCGATCACCTCTTACGACGCCCCCTTGCCGATCCCGGAAAGCTTCGAGGTCTATCCGAACCGTGACAGCTATCCCTTCATGGAGGATTACCGCTTCGACAAGGCCTGGCAGGTCAAGGATTTCGTCCGCGGCACCATCCGCCTGAACGGCTGGGCCGAGGCCTGGACGCCGGTCTTCCGCGAGATCGAGACGCTGGAGGGTCCCGCGGGCGAGGCGCGGCTGGCCGAGATGGCGGCAGAGTTCGTCAAGGAGAACTCCTATGCGCCGGGCGAGCCGGACCGGGTGATCCTGTTTGTCTCGCTGAAAGCCGAGCGTGAGGGGCGGATCGTCTTCCACGAGACCTGGGCGATGGATGCCTGGGGCGACCAGCGCGGCACGGCGATGGCGCGGCTGGTGTCCTCGCCCGTCTCCTTCGCGGTGGAATCGCTTCTGGCGCATGAGATCCCGGTGGGCGTGCATGCCGCCCCGCATGACCCCAAGCTGATCGCCAAGTGGTTGGGGCAGGTGCGCGGCCTGGCACAATATATGGAACGTATCGACCATATCGCCTGAAATCGCCGAAGCCTCCTGCCTTGGGTGACAGGGCGGGGGGCTTTCGCTATGCTCTGATCGAAATGACCCGGAAACGGGCAAGAGGCAGGGCAAGGCAGCATGGCCGAGGGCCGCGAACAGACGCGCACATCAGGCGGGTGGCGTGACCGCTGGCTGCTTTGGCGCGCGCGCAAGGCGCATGTCGCCAAGGACTTCCTGAGCCAGCCCGAACCCCGCACCATTGGCCTATATGCCCGGGGCAAGCAGCTGGTCGCGGGCAATTTCATCTCGGGGGCGACGGTGATCGAAAGCCCGGGCGTGCCGATCTGGGATGTGCCCTTCGCCGACCCCGCCCTGCACAACGAAGCGCATGGCTTTGTCTGGCTGGAAGATCTCGCGGCGCTGGGCGATGCGCGGGCGCAGGACCGGGCGCAGGACTGGACCTTTGACTGGATCACCCGTTTTGGCGCGGGCAAAGGCGCGGGCTGGCAGGCCAATCTGATCGGCCGCCGCCTGATCCGCTGGATCAACCACGCGCCGATGCTGATGCAAGACACGGCGGCGGACAAGACCACGACCCTGTTGGCCAGCCTGTCCACCCAGCTGCACTTTTTGGCGCAGCGCTGGCAGACCGCCGCCCCCGGCCTGCCGCGGATCGAGGCGCTGACGGGCCAGCTTGTTGCGGCGCTGGTTCTGGAAGGCATGGGGCATCACGTTGAACCCGCCCAACGCGGTCTCTCTGCCGAGGTCGAGGCCGAGATCGACATGGGCGGCGGCATCGCCACCCGCAACCCCGAGGAACTGCTGGAGATTTTTACCCTTCTGACCTGGGCCGAACAGGCGCTGGGCGAGGCGGGGCGCCGGGCTGCGCCGGAACATCTGGCGGCGATCGAAAGGGTGGCTCCGGTGTTGCGCGCGCTGCGCCACGCCGACGGCGGCCTTGCGCGCTTTCACGGTGGYGGGCGCGGGGCCGAGGGGCGGCTGGATGCGGCGCTGGCCACTGCCGGGGTGCGACCGATGGCCTCTGCCGGGATGGCCATGGGGTTTGCCCGGCTGACCGGCGGGCGCACCACGATCATCCTGGACGCCGAGCCGCCGCCTTCCGGGCCTTTGGCCCATGCCTCGACCAACGGATTCGAACTCACCTCCGGGCGGCGTCCGGTGGTGGTGTCTTGCGGGTCGGGCGCGGCCTTCGGGCTGGAATGGCGGCAGGCGGGGCGGGCGACGGCCTCGCATTCGACGCTGGCGATCGAGGGTTATTCCTCCTCGCGCCTTGGGCGCAGCGGGGCGGGGGAGTTTGTCGAGCGCGCCGATGTGACGACCCTGCGCGTCTTGCCGGGGGAGAATGGCGCGGGCGTCCACATCGCGCAGGACGGCTGGTCGAAGACCCATGGCCTCAGCCATATCCGCGACCTGATGCTGACCAATGACGGCCGTCACCTGAAAGGCATCGACCGTCTGGCCGCGATCAATGCCGCCGAAAAGCGCCGCTTTGAACGGGTGATGAGCACGAGCCGCGAGCAGGGCGTGAAGTTCGCCGTGCGATTCCATATCCACCCGGATGTCGAAACCCGTCTGGACATGGGCGGCACCGCCGTCTCGCTCGCGCTCAAAAGCGGTGAAATCTGGGTGTTTCGCCATGACGGCAGCGCGCGGCTTGCCCTTGAACCGACCATCTACCTGGAAAAGACCCGGCTCCGCCCGCGCGAAAGCCTGCAAATCGTGCTTTCCGGCCTGGCACAGGATTTCGACACCGAGTTGGGGTGGACCTTGGCCAAGGCACAGGATACTCCGCTGGCCATCCGCGATCTGGAGCGGGAGGATCCCGCCAGCCAGATCTGACATCTTGCGAGGGAGTTCCGCCATGACAAATCTCGTCCCGATTGGCCGCGCGTTGATTTCGGTTTCGGACAAATCCGGCTTGATCGAGCTGTGCCGGGTTCTGGCGGGCTATGGGGTCGAACTGATCTCGACCGGGGGCACCTCGATCATGCTGCGGGCCGCAGCACTCAAGGTGCGCGATGTGGCCGAGGTGACCGGCTTCCCCGAGATGATGGATGGCCGCGTCAAGACGCTGCACCCCAATATTCACGGCGCCTTGCTGGCCCTGCGCGATGATGACGAACACCTGTTGGCGATGGCGGCGCATGGGATCGAACCGATCGACCTTCTGATCTCCAACCTCTACCCCTTCGAGGAAACCGTGGCCAAGGGCGCCGACCACGCCACCTGTATCGAGAATATCGACATCGGCGGCCCGGCGATGATCCGCGCGGCCTCGAAGAACCACCGGTTCGTGACGGTGATCACCGATACCGCCGACTACGCGGCCCTGATCGACCAGCTGAAGGCGAATGACGGGGCGACGACCCTGGCCTTCCGGCAGCGGATGGCGCTGACCGCCTATTCCAAGACGGCGGCCTATGATGCGGCGGTGTCGTCCTGGATGGCGGGCGAGCTGAAAGAGCCTTTCCCACGCAACCGGGCCTTCGCCGGCAAATTCGCCCAAGGCATGCGCTACGGCGAAAACCCGCACCAGCGCGCGGCCTTCTACAGCGACGGCACGCAACGCCAAGGCGTGGCCACGGCCAAGCAATGGCAAGGCAAGGAACTGTCCTACAACAACATCAACGACACCGACGCCGCCTTTGAACTGGTGGCGGAGTTTGCCGGGCAGGGGCCCTCGGTCGCGATCATCAAGCACGCCAATCCCTGCGGTGTCGGCAAGGGCGCCACGCTGCGCGAGGCCTATCTGCGCGCCTATCAGTGCGACCAGACCTCGGCTTTTGGCGGGATCGTGGCGCTGAACCAGCCTTTGGACGCGGAAACCGCGGAAGAAATCGTCAAGATATTCACCGAGGTCGTCATCGCCCCCGGCGCCTCGGATGAGGCCAAGGCGATCTTCGCCACCAAGAAGAACCTGCGCCTCTTGACCACCGCAGGCCTGCCCGACGCCAAGGCGCCCGGGCTGGCCTTCAAACAGGTGGCGGGCGGCATTCTGGTGCAGGACCGCGACTTTGCCGGGATCACCGGCGCCGACCTGAAGGTCGTCACCAAGCGCCAGCCGACCGAGGCCGAGATGGCCGACCTTCTGTTCGCCTGGACCGTGGCCAAGCATGTGAAATCGAACGCCATCGTCTATGTGAAGGATGCCGCCACCGTGGGCATCGGCGCGGGCCAGATGAGCCGGGTTGATTCGACCCGGATCGCGGCGCGCAAGGCGGGCGACATGGCCGAGGTTCTGGGTCTGGCGCAGGCGCCGACCGTGGGCTCGGTCGTGGCCTCGGACGCGTTCTTCCCTTTCCCGGATGGCTTGCTGACGGCGGCGGAGGCGGGGGCTACGGCGGTGATCCAGCCCGGCGGCTCGATGAACGACGACAAGGTGATCGCTGCGGCGGATGAAGCCGGCCTCGCCATGGTCTTCACCGGCCAGCGGCATTTCCGGCACTGAGATGAAACTCCCCACCATCCCGCTTGTGGCGCTTTGYGTGCTGGCTCTGGACCAGATCACCAAGATCGCGGTGGTCTTCGGGCTCGATCTGGTCAACCGGGTCGAGATTGACGTGCTGCCGCCCTTCCTCGTCTTCCGTATGGCCTGGAACTACGGGATGAACTTCGGCCTTCTGGCGCAGGGGTCGGACATCGGGCGCGTGCTGCTGATCGTGGTGGCTTTAGTGATCTCGGCCTGGGTCTGGATCTGGGTCCGGCGCGAGAAATCGGGCTGGCGGGCCGAGGTGGCGGCGGGCCTGCTGGTCGGCGGGGCGCTGGGCAACGTGATCGACCGGATCCTTTATGGCGCGGTGGCGGATTTTCTGAACATGTCGTGCTGCGGCATCGACAACCCCTTCGCCTTCAACGTGGCCGATGTCGCGATCTTCTTCGGCGCCCTGGGTCTGGTTCTGTTTACCGGTTTTGCGGGCGGCAAGACGCCCAACAAGATCAAGCCACGCCGAAAGACCCCGTGACGAGGCCGCGTCTTTGCGTTAAGCCCTGTCAGGACGGCAAGATGGATACAACGGTGCAAGGGTCGGGCGGAATGCGGAAGGCACGGATCGGTCTCGCAATGGCGGGCTTGGCACTGGTGGTGCTTGCCGCCTGCGGGGGGGGCAATCGCACGCCACATCTGTACAACCTGCGCTCGACCACCGATGGCCCGGACGAGTTTTCCTTGCTTCCGCCGAAGGCATTGGCCTTGCCGGCTGACCTTACCGCGCTGCCGGAACCCACACCGGGCGGCAGCAACCTGACCGACCAGCACCCGATGGACGACGCCGTGGTGGCTCTTGGCGGCAAGGTCCGTGCGGCGGGCGGCATTCCCGCCTCGGACGCCGGTCTGGTGAACTATGCCGACCGTCACGGCGGTACCGCCAATATCCGCGAATCAATGGCCGCCGACGATCTGGCGCGGCGCAAGCGCCACCCCGGCAAGCTCTTGGAACGGGCCTTTGGCCTGACCACTTATTTCGCGGCCTACAAGGACATGTGGCTGGATTCCTACGCCGAGCAGGCGCGCTGGCGCGCGGCTGGCGTCCCCACGCCCTCCTCTCCGCCACCGGAAAAGCCCAAGCGCTAGGCGTGCGGCGCTAAGCCTCTGAAATCGGCGCGCTTCACCCCATGTCACAACCGCGTGGCTTGGGGTTGCGCCTGCCCCCTTCTGGGATAGCTTGGTCCCAAGCAGGAGGTCGCGATGGTTACAATTTCAATGCGTAGAGGGTTCGACCTCATCACCCGGTGCAAGGTCTGGTATGGGGCGGCGCTGGCGCTGGCACTGACGAGCGGTGCGGCGCTGGCCGACAAGGTCACGACCTTCACGCTCGACAACGGCATGGATGTCGTGGTGATCGAGGATCACCGTGTACCGGTCGTCGTCCACATGGTCTGGTACAAGATCGGTGCGGCCGACGAGAGCCCGGGCCATTCCGGCATCGCGCATTTTCTGGAGCATCTGATGTTCCAGGGCACCAAGGAAGTGCCGCCCGAGCAGTTCTCGAAGATCGTGGCGGCGCAGGGCGGGTCGGACAACGCCTTCACCACGCCCGATTATACCGCCTATTTCCAACGCGTTGCGGCCGACCGGCTGGGTCTGGTGATGAAGCTGGAAGCCGACCGGATGCACAACCTGAACCTCACGGAAAAGGATGTGGACACCGAACGCCAGGTCATCCTCGACGAACGCAACGAACGCACCGACAGCAACCCCGGCGCGCTCTTGAACGAACAGATGAGTGCGGCGCAGTACATGAACCATCCCTACGGCATCCCGGTCATCGGCTGGCGCCACGAGATGGAGCAGCTGAGCCGTCAGGACGCGCTTGACTTCTACCATGCCAACTATGCCCCGAATAACGCCATTCTGGTCGTGGCGGGCGATGTGAAGCCTGAAGAGGTCCTGGCGCTGGCCAAGAAGAACTACGGGCCGATTCCGCCCTCGGACAAGATCCACCCGCGCATCCGCCCGACCGAGCCGCCGCAACTGGCCGAACGCCGCCTGGTGCTGGCCGATACCCGCGTGGCCCAACCCTATGTCGTGCGGACCTACCTCGCGCCCGAGCGCAACCCCGGCGACCAGAAAGAGGCCGCGGCCCTGACCATGCTGGCACAGCTTTTGGGAGGCAGCCGCACGAACTCGGTTCTGGCGCGGGCTTTGGAGTTCGACCAGAAGCTCGCCACCTATACCGCCGCGACCTATGATGGCGTGTCGCTGGACGTGACCACCTTTGGCCTTGTCGTGGTGCCCGCCGATGGCGTGAGCCTCGGCGATGCCGAAAAGGCGATGGACGGCGTTTTGGCCAAGTTCATGAAGGATGGCGTGGACCCCGACGAATTCGCCCGCATCAAGGCGCAGGTGAAGGCGCAGCAGATCTACGACCGCGACAATACCCAGGGCCTCGCCCATGATTACGGCATGGCTCTGGCCTCGGGGCTGACGATCAAGGACGTGCAGGACTGGCCCGCGACGCTGGAGGCCGTCACCGCCGAGGACGTGATGGCCGCGGCGAAAAAGGTGCTCGACAAGCACGATGCCGTCACCGGCTGGCTGACCACAGAGGAGACCGCGCAATGACCTTCGCTTTCAGGATCAAATCCGGGGCCCTGGCGCTGCTCGCCGGATTTCTGCTGCTGGCCTTGCCCGCAGGTGCCGAGATCAAGATCCAGGAAGTCACCTCGCCCGGTGGCATCAAGGCTTGGTTGGTGGAAAACCACGACATCCCCTTCACCGCCCTCTCGATCCGCTTCAAGGGCGGCACATCGCTCGATGCGCCGGGCAAGCGCGGCGCCACCAACCTGATGACCGCCCTGATCGAAGAGGGCGCCGGCGATCTGGACAGTCAGGGCTTTGCCGCCGCCCGCGATGCGCTGGCCGCCGACATCGGCTTTGATTCCGATCAGGATGGCGTCGGCGTCTCGGTCCGCGCCTTGACCGAGAATCGCGACAAGGCGATGGACCTGCTGCATCTCGCCCTGACCAAGCCGCGCTTTGACCCCGACGCGGTGGAGCGGGTGCGCGGCCAGGTTCTGCAGGGCCTCTCCGCCGACGCGAAAGACCCCGATGCGATTTCCGGCAATATCCTGCGCCTGCAGGCCTTTGGCACGCATCCCTATGGCACGGTCGGTGACGGCACGATCGACAGCGTCAAGGCTCTGACCCGCGACGATATCCTTGCCGCCTATCATGGCGCCATCGCCCGCGACCGGATCTATGTGGCGGCTGCCGGCGATATCTCGGCTGCCGATCTTGGGGTGCTCCTGGACAAGCTGCTCGGGGATCTGCCGGCGACCGGCGCCCCGCAGCCCGGCGATGTGGTGGCCAGCACCAAGGGCGGCATCACGGTCCAGCCCTTCCCCGGCCCGCAAACCGCGATCAGCTTCTATCAGGGCGGCGTGAAGTTCGAGGACAAGGACTATTTCGCCGCCACCATCCTGAACGAGATTCTGGGTGGCAACGGCTTCTCCTCTCGGCTGATGAACGAGGTGCGCGAAAAGCGCGGTCTGACCTATGGCATTGACACCTCGCTGGCCAGTTTCGACCATGCCGAGGTCCTGCAAGGTTCAGTCGCCACCGCCAATGCCAAGGCGGCGGAGACGATCCAGGTCATCCACGATGTCTGGGCCGATGTCGCCGCCCATGGTGTGACCCAAAAAGAGCTGGATGATACCAAGACCTACATGACCGGCGCCTATCCGCTGCGCTTTGACGGCAACGGCAGGATCGCCTCGATCCTGGTGGGGATGCAAATCCTCGGCCTGCCGCCGTCCTACCCCGAGACCCGCAATGCCAAGGTGGAGGCGGTGACCCTCGCCGATGTGAACCGGGTGGCGAAGTCCTTGCTGACGCCGGACAAGCTCAGCTTTGTCGTGGTGGGCGATGCGCCGGGGGTCAAAGCCTCGAAGTGACAGAATCTGTGGAAGGGCGGCGGGTGACCTGCTAGACTTGGTGGCATGAACAGCCCCGCCCCCCATATGACGTTAGATACAGCCGAGGCTCGTCCTGTGATCCGCCTGCTGGATGAGGCCGCGATCAACCGGATCGCTGCGGGGGAGGTGGTCGAAAGGCCGGCCTCCGCCGTCAAGGAACTGGTCGAAAACGCGCTGGACGCCGGGGCGCGGCGGATCGCGGTGGACTATTCGGCCGGCGGCAAGCTGTTGATCCGGGTCACGGATGACGGCTGCGGCATGTCCCCCGATGATCTGCCCCTGGCGGTGGCGCGGCATGCCACCTCGAAAATCGACGGCTCCGACCTTCTGAACATCCACTCCTTCGGCTTTCGCGGCGAGGCTTTGGCGAGCCTTGGTTCGGTGGGCCGGCTGACCCTGACCTCGCGCGTGCAGGGCGGGGAGGGAGCGAGCCTTGCCGTCACCGGCGGCCGCATCGGCGCGGTGCGCCCCTCGGGCGCCGCCAAGGGTACGGTGGTCGAACTGCGCGACCTGTTCTACGCCACCCCCGCGCGGCTGAAATTCCTGCGCAGCGATCGGGCCGAATCCTCGGCGATTGCCGATGTCCTGCGCCGTCTGGCCATGGCCGAACCCCATGTTGGCTTCACCCTGTCCGAGGTTTCCGAGGGCGAACCGCCTCGCACCATCCTGCGTCTTGATCCCGAGAACGGCGATTTCTTCAATGCCCTGCAGCGCCGCCTGACCCGCCTGCTTGGCGCCGATTTCACCGCCAATGCCCTCAAGATCGAGGTCGAGCGCGAGGGTCTGACCCTGTCCGGCTACGCTGCCCTGCCGACCTATTCGCGCGGCTCCTCGGTGCAGCAGTTCGTTTTCGTCAACGGCCGCCCGGTGCTGGACCGCATGCTGCTGGGCGCCCTGCGCGTGGCCTATATGGATGTCCTGTCGCGCGACCGGCATCCCGCCGCCGTCCTCAACCTGATCTGCGATCCCGAACGCGTCGACGTTAACGTTCACCCCGCCAAATCCGAGGTCCGTTTTCGCGAACCCGAGGCCGCCCGCAGCCTGATCATCACCGGCCTGCGCACCGCGATCAGCGGGGCAGGGCACCGCGCCTCTTCAACTGTGGCCGATGCCACGCTGGCGGCCCTGCGCCCCGAGCCGCGCGTCTACCAGATGGACCGCCCCTCCGGCCTCAGCCTCTCTCGCGCCTTCACCTTTCAGGCGCCGGACCCGGTTGGCGGCGGTTTTGCCGAAGCCCCGGTGGCACGGGTGGAGGTGGTTAACGAACCCGCGGTTGAGGTTGAGAATTTCCCCTTGGGCGCTGCGCGGGCGCAGGTGCACGAGAATTACATCATCGCCCAAACTGCCTCTGGCATGGTCATCGTCGACCAACACGCCGCCCATGAACGCCTGGTCTACGAACGCCTGAAACGCCAGATGGACGAGACGGGGATCAAGGCGCAATCCCTGCTGATCCCCGAAATCGTTGAACTTTCCGCCAGCGATGCCGCGCGCCTGCTGGAGGCTGCGACAGATCTGGCAGTGCTTGGCCTGACGGTGGAACCCTTTGGCGGGACCGCGGTGGCCGTCCGCGAGACGCCCGCGATCCTCGGCAATGTCTCGGCCAGGGCGCTGTTGCGCGACGTGCTGGATGAACTGGCCGATCAGGGTGATGCGCCCACTTTGCGGGCGCGGCTCGATGCCATCCTCAGCCGGATGGCCTGCCACGGCTCGATCCGGTCCGGCCGTCAGATGCGCGCGGAGGAGATGAACGCCCTGCTGCGCGAGATGGAAGCGACCCCGCTTTCCGGCCAGTGCAACCATGGACGACCGACCTATGTGGAATTGAAATTGGCTGATATCGAACGATTGTTCGGCAGGCGATGATCACCCTCTTCGGCCAGACCTATCCCTGGAGTGCACCAGAGATTCTGATCCCCCTTGGTGGGGTGGTGTTAATCCTTTTCGTCCTTCTCCTGGTGCTCCGCGCCTCAGGCCGGGTGTCACCCCTGCTGATGCAGGAAATGTCCTGGCTCTCGCAACGCGTGCAGGGCTTGTCGGAAGGGCAAGAGCGCTTGGCGGGCGGCCTTCACCACGTTTCCGAAGCGCAAAGCCTGTCGCAAACCGCGATGATCCAGATGATGGAAAACCGGCTGTCGGAGGTGCAAAGGTTCATGGGCGAGTCGCTGCAAGGCAACTCGGTCCGCACCGCCCGCAGTCTGGGCGACTTGCATCAAAGGCTGGAAACCATCGACAAGGCACAGGCCAACATCGAGAAGCTTTCTGGCAATGTCTTGAGCTTGCAGGATATTTTGTCCAACAAACAAGCGCGCGGCGCTTATGGCGAGATCCAGTTGCACGACATCGTGGCCAAGGCGTTGCCCGCAGATGCCTATACGATGCAGGCGACACTCTCCAACGGCAAGCGCGCCGATTGCCTGATCCATCTGCCCAATCCGCCGGGTCCATTGGCCATCGACGCCAAGTTTCCACTGGAGGCTTACGAGGCCCTGCGCCGTGCCGAAAATCCGCGACAGATACAGGAAGCCAACATGTTGTTGAAGGCGGCGGTGCGCAATCACATCAGGGCCATCTCGGACAAATACATCATCGAGGGCGAGACGGCCGATGGCGCGATCCTGTTTTTGCCCTCGGAAGCGGTTTATGCCGAGCTGCACGCGAATTTCCCCGAAATCGTTCGGGAAGGCTTCGCAGCCCGGGTTTGGATCGTCTCGCCCACCACCTGCATGGCGACATTGAACACGATGCGGGCGATCCTCAAGGACGCGCGGATGAAGGAACAGGCCGGTGCGATCCGCCGCGAACTGGGCGAGCTTTACAAGGATATCGAGCGTCTGTCGGACCGCGTCGGCAACCTTGATCGGCATTTTGGCCAGGCCTCTAAGGACATCGAAGAGATCCGCATCAGCGCCGACAAAGCCGGAAAACGGGCGCGTCGGCTGGATAACTTTGACTTCGAGGAGATTGCCTTGCCTGTCATCCCGCCGCGTGCCGCCGAATGATCCGCCATCTGAACGCCAGCAATTTCAAAGAGATGCCCTGGGCCAATGGCAAGGGCACGACGGTCGAGATGCTGCGCATCGACGCGGGCGGGCAGCTGATGTTGCGGCTGTCGCGTGCGGCGGTGGTGGAGGACGGCGCCTTCTCGCTTTTCCCGGGGATCGAGCGGAATCTCACGGTTCTGTCTGGCCCTGGCTTTGATTTGGTGGGCGAGGGGATCTTGTTGCATGCCACGCCACTGCGGTCGGTGGCCTTTGCCGGGGATGTGGCGATTAGGGCGGAAAAGGTTACCGAACGATCGGAAGATTTCAATGTCATGACCGCCCGCAGCCTGCCGCTGCCCGAGGTGCGGGTGGCGCGGGGCGGGGCGATGACCGGCCCGAGTGTCGTTTTGGCGCTTGAGTCGGGCATGATCGGCGGGCATCTTGTTGCGCGCCATGATCTGCTGGTCTCGGATCAGGACCTGTATCTGGAGGTGCCGGCCATTGTCGTGACCTTTCCAGGGTGGCCAGACCGGATCTGGTCCGATCTGGCCTGAGTGTTCAGCAATACCGTTCGATCGCCTGCAGCTGATGGTCGCCGTAACGGTCACCGGAGGCGAAGCCGGGCGGCAGGATACGGTCGATTTCGGCGAGGTCCTCGGCCGTCAAGGTCAGGGCTGCGCCTTGGGCGATCTGCCGCAAATGCGTTGCCGAACGGGTGCCGGGGATCGGGATCAGGTGATCCCCCTTTGACAGAATCCAGGCGAGGGCCGTGGCCGGGGTTGACCAACCGCGCGCGGCGCAAAAGGCGCGGAATGCGTTGATTTTCAGGATGTTTGCCGTGAAGTTCGGCTCCATGAAGCGCGGGTTGGAGATGCGGAAACCGTCGGTGGGCGCCTCCAGCGGTTGATCGCCCAGCATGCCGCGGGCCAGCGGTGAAAAGGGGATGAAGGCAACGCCAAGCGCCTTGCACGCCTGAATCAGGCCGAGTTCGGGTTGCCGTGTCCAAAGCGAATACTCGTTCTGTATCGCGGTGCAGGGGTGGATGGCATGGGCGCGGCGCAGTGTGTCGGGGGCCACCTCCGACATGCCATAGCCGCCGATCTTGCCCTCTTCGATCAGGCGCGAGAGCGTGCCGATCACCTCTTCCAGCGGGCGGGCGTGTTCGCGGCGGTGGATGTAGAACAGCTCGACATGATCGCGGCCCAGACGGCGCAACGACAGGTCCAGCTCGGCCCGCAGATGGTCTTCCGCGTTGCTCACCCGGCGCGGCGTCGTGTTCATGATGCTGGCCTTGGTCGCGATGGTGACCTGCGGCTTACGTGACGCAAGCCATTTGCCGATCACATCTTCGGACACGCCCATGCCGTAAATGTTTGCCGTGTCGATGAAATTCATCCCCTCCTCCAGCATGGCATCCAGACAGGCGAAGCTTTCTGCCTCATCTGTCGCACCAAAAATGCCGCCGAAGGACATGGCGCCCAGGCCGATGGCAGACACCTGCGCGGTGCCGAGTTGACGGGTTTTCATAGGCTTCTCCTGAAAGGGGGAGGGCAATAGACGCTCGCGAATCGGTTGGGTCAAGGGGCTTTCGTCAGGCGAAAGCCGCTTCCAGCGCGACCTCGACCATCTTGCCGAAGGAACGTTCGCGTTGATCGGCGGGCAGGGCCTCGTGGGTCAGAACGTGGTCTGAAATCGTCAGGATGGCCAGGGCGCGGCGCCGGTAGCGGGCGGCGAGGTGGTAAAGCTCCGCCGCCTCCATCTCCACACAAAGGGTGCCGTGGCGTTGCAGCTGTTCCGAATGGTCCGGGCGTTCGTCGTAGAATGTGTCGGAGGAGTAGATCCCGCCGACATGCACCGGCACGCCGATCCTTTGCGCGGCCTTGTGGGCGGCGCAGAGCAGGTTGAAATCGGCACAAGGGGCGAAGTTCAGCTCTTTGAAGATACTGCGCGAGGGCGAGCCGATGGTGGACGCGGTCTGCGCCAGAACCACGTCGCGCACCTTCACATGGTGCTGCAGTGCCCCGGCGCTGCCAATGCGAATGAGCGTTTGGCAACCGTAATCCTGGATGAGTTCATTGGCATAGATCGACAGCGAGGGCATCCCCATGCCAGAGCCGTGGATGGTCACCCGATGCCCCTGCCAGAGGCCGGTATAGCCGAGCATGCCGCGCACCTCGTTCACCAGGACCGGATTTTCCAGATAGGTTTCGGCAGCCCAGCGGGCGCGGTAGGGGTCGCCCGGCAAAAGGACGGTTTCGGCAATCTCGCCGGGCTTGGCACCGATGTGAAAGGTCATGTCGCGCTCCTGTTTGGCGCAACCTAGCCAGCGACATCGGTGAAGGCCAGTCGTCTCAGCAGGCGGGGTGGGCCGCCTGCGCCGCAAAGTTTTCGGCGTTGAGACAGAAGGTCGCCTCGGCCGGAACGGCCAGCGCGCCCTTCGCCAGGACATGGGTGCATTGGTTGCGCGCACGGCAGGAACCGCAGGTGGTCAGAAGGCCCAGATAGGCCTCGTGGTTCATGTGGATCTCGGCGTCCGACAGGCCGAAGACGGCGGCCATATGGGAAACCCGCTCCGAAATGTCGCGCGGCATCCGGGCAAAGGCCTGAACCTGATCGCGCGACATGCCCAGATCATCAAGATCGCGTTCGCTGAGCGCGTTGATTTCCTTGACGTCGTGCCACCGCTCCAGCAGCGCCTTGATCCGTTCGAACATGTCCGTCTCCTTCATTTTGAGGCGACAATGACGGATCGACGCGGCACGCGCTTTGACATGGCGCAAATCAGGCGGCGAGGTCTCCCGGTTCTGCGAGGTCCACGATGTCTGTCATGATCCGGTTCAGGTCGAAATCCTTGGGCGTGTAGATCGCGGCCACGCCAAGGGCCAGAAGCGCTTCGGCATCGGCGTCGGGGATGATGCCGCCGATGATCAGCGGGATCTGCAGGTCGGTGGCGCGCAAGCCGTTCAGCACGTCCTGAACCAGGGGCATGTGGCTGCCCGACAGGATCGACAGGCCGATGACATGGGGGTTCTCCTCTAGCGCCTGGGCCACGATGTCGGCCGGGGTGTGACGGATGCCGTCGTAATGGATGGCCATGCCGCAGTCGCGGGCGCGGGCGGTGATCTGCTCGGCCCCGTTGGAATGGCCGTCGAGGCCCGGCTTGCCGATCAGCAGTTTCAGCCGCCGCCCCAGCCGGGTCGAGACGGCATCGACCGCAGCGCGGATGGGCTCCAGCCCTTCGGTGCGGTTGGAGGGGGATTTCGACACGCCGGTCGGTGCGCGGTACTCGCCAAAGGCGGCGCGGATGGCGGCGCCCCATTCGCCGGTGGTGACGCCAGCCTTGGCGGCGGCGATCGAGGCGGGCATGATATTCTCACCCGACATGGCCGCCTCGCGCAGGTGCAACAGGGCGCGGTTGACCGCCACCCCGTCACGTTCGGCCCGCCAGGCATGCAGGCGGGCGATCTGGTCAGCCTCGGCCGCCGGATCGCATTCGAGGATGGCCGAGATGCCAGAGGTCAGCGGCGAAGGCTCGGCCTCGCGCCAGCGGTTGACGCCAACCACCACCTGCTCGCCACGTTCAATCCGGGCCAGCCGTTCGGAGTTCGCCTCGACCAGACGCGATTTCATATGGGGGATGGCGGCCACGGCCCCGCCCATCGACTCGATCGTGGCCAGTTCTTCCTGGGCTGCGGCTTTCAGCGCCGCGACCTTGGCGGCAATCGCGGGATTGTCGTCGAAGATATCGGCATATTCCAGAAGGTCGGTTTCGTACGCGAGGATCTGCTGCATCCGGAGCGACCATTGCTGATCCCAGGGGCGCGGCAGGCCCAAAGCCTCGTTCCAGGCGGGCAGCTGCACGGCGCGGGCGCGGGCGTTCTTCGACAGGGTCACGGCCAGCATCTCGATCAGGATGCGGGCGACGTTGTTTTCCGGCTGCTGTTCGGTCAGGCCCAGCGAGTTGACCTGCACGCCATAGCGGAAGCGGCGGTGGCGTTCTTCGGTGATGCCATAACGGGTCTGGCACAGTTCGTCCCACATCTCGACAAAGGCGCGCATCTTGCAAATTTCGGTGACAAAACGGATGCCCGCGTTCACGAAGAAGGAAATGCGGCCGACCATCGCGGGGAAATCCGCGGGCGTGACCTTGGCACGCAGATCATCCAGCACGGCGATGGCGGTGGCCAGCGCATAGGCCAGCTCCTGCTCTGGCGTGGCCCCAGCCTCCTGCAGGTGGTAGGAGCAGACGTTCATCGGGTTCCACTTCGGCAGCGCCTTGGCGGTATAGGCCGCGACATCTGTAATCATCCGCAGAGAGGGCGCCGGCGGGCAGATATAGGTGCCGCGCGACAGGTATTCCTTGATGATATCGTTCTGCACCGTGCCCTGCAGGGTGGAGATATCGGCGCCCTGTTCTTCCGCCACCGCGACATAAAGCGCCAGCAACCAGGGGGCGGTCGCGTTGATCGTCATCGAGGTGTTCATCTGGCCCAGCGGGATATCGGCAAACAGCGCCCGCATGTCGCCCAGATGGCTGACCGGCACGCCGACCTTGCCGACCTCGCCGCGCGCCAGGATGTGGTCGCTGTCATAGCCGGTCTGGGTCGGCAGATCGAAGGCGACCGAAAGCCCGGTCTGCCCCTTGGCCAGGTTGCCACGATAAAGCGCATTCGAGGCCGCAGCGGTCGAATGGCCCGCATAGGTGCGAAACAGCCAGGGGGAGTCTTTCTGCGTCTGCATCTTTGGCCCTCGTGAATCATCATCGCAACTTTCTTGCGTCAAGTGCGGCATATCAGCAAGTTTTGGCAAGTGTCAATTCGCTGCATCGCGGCGGAAGCTGAATTTGCGCGGGCTGCGACACCGTGGCATGGTCGCGCCATGACGCAGAATATTCCCGTGCCGCTTTGGCTGCTGATCCTGATCCTGGCCTTTGCCGCGACCTCTTTCGCCTCGAATTTTCTTTTCCCGTCCGTGCGTTGGTTCTTTCGCCGCCGGATGGAACGCTGGCTGGCGCGCTTGAATGAAAAGCTCGACCGGCCGATCGACATCGTAAAACTGGCCGAGCGGCAGGACCGGATTGCCCGGCTGGTCTATGACCCTCATGTGCTGGCGGCCGTCACCGAACACGCAGCAGAGGGCGGGATTCCCCCCTCGGTCGCCTTTCAGGAGGCAAGGGCCTATGCGCGCGAGATTGTGCCCGGCTTTTCGACCACGCTCTATTTCGGCGTGGCGATCAGGCTGGCCAAGGCGCTGACACGCAAGCTGTATCGCGTCCGCTTCGGCAAGATCGAGGGGATGCTGACCCGCGTCGACCCCAAGGCCACGGTGGTTTTCGTGATGAATCACCGGTCGAACATGGATTATGTGCTGGTGACCTGGCTGGTCTCCGGTCAGTCCTCGATTTCCTATGCGGTGGGGGAATGGGCGCGGATCTGGCCGTTTTCCTACTTTATCCGGGCGATGGGGGCTTATTTCATCCGGCGCGGCTCGCGCAACGCGCTCTATCGCCGGGTGCTGGCGCGCTATGTCCAGATGACCACGGCGGAGGGGACCAGTCAGGCGATCTTCCCGGAAGGCGGGCTCAGTCTGGATGGCAGGGTGGGGCCGGCCAAGCTGGGGCTTCTGTCCTATATCCTGACCGGGTTCGACCCGGCGGGGCGGGATGTGGTCTTCGTGCCGGTCGGTCTGGCCTATGACCGGGTGCTGGAGGATGGCGTCCTGACCGAGGCTGCGGCATCTGGCACAAGGCGATTTCGGCTCAACCCGTTCAAGGCGCTGGGGTTTGGCGGGCTGGCGCTGCTGCGGCTCGCCTTTGGCCGCTTTCGCGGCTTTGGCACGGCGGCAGCGGCTTTTGGTCCGCCGATCTCGTTGAGGCAGCACCTGGCCGAGGTGCCCGATGGTTCGACCGAAGCTTTGGGCGCGCGGCTGATGGCGGCGATCGTGCAGACCGTGCCCGTGGTGCCGGTGCCGCTGATCGCTGCGGCCTTGCAGGACGGTGCCGGTGGCCGTGCCGGGGTCGAGGCGCGGACCGCCGCTCTGATTGCCCGGCTGACCGAAGCCGGGGCCGAACTGCGGCTCGCGCCGCAGGGTCTTGCCGCCACGGTGGAGGAAGGGCTGCACAGGCTGATCGCGCGGGGCATCCTCACGCAAGACATGGTTCCGGTTGTGGAGAAGCGCCCCCTGCTCGCCTTCTATGCCGCTTCCGTCCTGCAAAGGCTGGAACATTCCCCTCACGCAGACGTGACAAGAGTTGATTAGCGCCGAGCCGGCTTCTAGCCTCGCCCGACCGGCATTGTGCCGGGAAGAGAAGGAGGAACTCTTGTAATGAAACTTGCTACTGCATTGCTTTGTGGGTTGAGCGCCTTGACCCTGACGGCCTGCGTCGAAGACGGTTCGACCTCGTCCGCCGATCGCCATGTGACCATTGTCAACAACACCAACCTTCCGATCACCCGTTTTTACGGTTCCAACGCCGGTGCGAACACCTGGGAGGAGGACATCCTCGGTGCGGACGTTCTGCCCTCGGGCAGCTCGGTGAATATCAATTTCGATGACGGCTCGGGCTATTGCACCTTCGACTTCAAGGCCGTCTTTTCGAACGGCCAATCGGTCGTGCAGACGAATGTCGATGTCTGCACCACGACGAGAGTGATCTTCTAGATCGGCTCGCTGCAACGCGGCAGACATAAAATTACAAAAGGGCGCTCAGAAGTATTGCAATCTTGCGCGCAACTTTATATCCCAGAGGCATCCCGCCCGTGATTCTGCGGTGCGGCATGGCTCTGGGAGGCCCCGATGGCACTCGATACGCAAAATCCGCTGGCCTATGACGCGCCGGTGAAAGATCTCTACGCCCTGGGCGAAATGCCGCCCCTCGGCCATGTGCCGGCGCAGATGTACGCCTGGGCGATCCGTCGCGAGCGGCACGGCGACCCGGACAAGGCGATGCTGGTCGAGGTCGTGGATACCCCCACCATCGACGCGCATGAGGTGCTGGTGCTGGTGATGGCCGCCGGGGTCAACTACAACGGCGTCTGGGCCGCGCTTGGCACGCCGATCAGCCCCTTTGACGGCCATGGCGCGCCCTTCCACATTGCCGGATCGGATGCGGCGGGTATCGTCTGGAAGGTGGGCGACAAGGTCAAACGCTGGAAAGTCGGCGACGAGGTGGTGATCCACTGCAACCAGGACGACGGCGACGACGAGGAGTGCAACGGCGGCGACCCGATGTTCTCGCCGAGCCAGCGGATCTGGGGCTACGAGACGCCCGACGGCTCTTTCGCGCAATTCACCCGGGTTCAGGCCCAGCAGCTGATGCGCCGCCCGGCGCACCAGACCTGGGAGGAAAGCGCCTGCTACACGCTGACGCTCGCCACCGCCTACCGGATGCTCTTCGGCCACAAGCCGCATGAGCTGCGGCCGGGGCAGAACGTGCTGGTCTGGGGCGCCTCGGGCGGTCTTGGCTCCTACGCCGTGCAGCTGATCAACACGGCGGGCGGCAATGCGATCGGCGTGATCTCGGAAGAGGACAAGCGCGATTTCGTCATGGGGCTGGGGGCCAAAGGCGTCATCAACCGCAAGGATTTCAAGTGCTGGGGCCAGATGCCCAAGGTGAACACGCCCGAATACAAGGAGTGGTTCAACGAGGTTCGCAAGTTCGGCAAGGCGATCTGGGACATCACCGGCAAGGGCAACAACGTCGACCTAGTCTTCGAACACCCCGGCGAGGCGACCTTCCCGGTCTCGGTCTTCGTGGTCAAGCGCGGCGGCATGGTGGTGATCTGCGCCGGCACCACGGGCTATAACCTGACGCTCGACGCCCGCTACCTCTGGATGCATCAGAAGCGGGTGCAGGGCAGCCACTTCGCCAACCTCAAGCAGGCCAGCGCCGCCAACCAGCTGATGATCGAGCGCCGTCTCGACCCGTGCCTCTCGGAAGTCTTCAGCTGGGCGGAAATCCCCGCAGCCCATATGAAGATGCTGAAGAATGTCCACAAACCGGGTAACATGGCGGTGTTGGTGCAGGCCCCCCGTACCGGCCTGCGGACGTTCGAGGATACGCTGGAGGCCAGCCGCTCTCGCTAGACGTATTCAGATCAAGAACAATCTGTTGCACGTCCAATGGGTTATTGCGGTCGGCACGGGAGGATAGCATGAAGGCGGCATTTAATTTGAATGCCACCTTTCCTCGGAGCGTCGATGGGTTACGATTGGATTTTTGATGTGTTGGCGGATCTGAGGTCTTTCGCACAGGCGAATGGCATGACCGGTCTTGCTGCCAAGGCCGACGAGGCCATGAAAGTCGCGGTTGAGGAGGTGGCTGCCCAGAAGGGCACGCCACCGAAAGGACCGCCACGCCGAACCGGGACGACGCATTAGGCCACTAATACGGCTGTTCCACACCAGAGCTATGGCACAGGACGGCGCACTGGCCTAAGGTTGGTGCATGTCGCAAGTTCCCGCTCTCACCTTCTCTGACGATCAGGCCGAGGCCTATGATCGCGTCGCAGCCGACCTTCTGGCCATGGGGGTGGACCTTGCCGAAGGGGTTCTGACCCCGCAGGCCGAGGGCAAAGGCTCGGTTCTGGCCATCCTGGGCAAGGCGGGGTCGGGCAAGACCATGCTTCTGGCCAGCCTCTACCGCGCCTTGCGCGAGGCGGGGATGGACATCGTCTCGGGCGATTATGAGGGAAGGCGGCGCAAGGATCGCCGCACGCTGGCGGTTCTGGCGCCAACCAACAAGGCCGCTTCGGTCCTCCGCCTGCGCGGGGTGCCCGCCACCACGATCCACCGCATCCTTTATACGCCGGTCTATGACCCGCAATATGAACTCATCGCCGAATGGCTGGCAGGGCAGGCCCCGCGCCCCAAGGTCGAGGGTCTGACCGAACTCGCGCTCGACCGCGCTCATGCCTTTTACCAGCAAGTGCCGTCCATACCCGGCGCGCTGGCGGCGGCGGGCCTGCGCGGAAGCGATTTCATCAAGGGCTGGAAGCGCCGCGAAGAGCCGCTGGATGTGGGCTTTGTCGATGA
Source organism: Rhodobacter sp. P2_H5 (assembly GCF_056403335.1). NCBI lineage: Bacteria > Pseudomonadati > Pseudomonadota > Alphaproteobacteria > Rhodobacterales > Rhodobacter > Rhodobacter sp. P2_H5. The sequence continues at coordinate 408,273 of NZ_JBFUFS010000002.1, forward strand.
AAGCTCGATGCTGGATGCCCGACAGCTCGACGATTTGCGCGAAATCTTCCCGACGCTGGTGTTGTTCGGCGACCCGGCCCAGCTGGCCCCGGTCGGCCAATCGGGCGAGATGGTGTTCGACAAGCTGGGCGACAGCCGGAAGATGGTGCTGAGCCGCATTCACCGCCAAACCCAGGACAGTCCGATCCTCGACCTCGCCCATGCCTTGGGCGACGACAGCCTGCGCTTTGATGATTTCGAACAGATGGTGCAGGACGCCGCCCGCCGCGACGAGAGGGTGCAATGGGCGGAACGCGTCTCCTCGGACCTGATGGCGCGCAGCCCGGTGCTGGTCTGGCGGAATGTAACGCGGATCAAGCTGATCCAGGCCTTCCGCAACGCCCATGGCGCGCCGGAAGACGCCCTCTTGCCGGGTGAGCCGCTGATCTGCGACGGTATCGAACTGCCGTTGAAGCACCGCAAGAAGCGGATTGATCTGGAGGCGCGCGGTCTGATCAAGGGCGCGCAGGTCATCTACATCGGGCCGGGCAAGAAGGATGGCTTTGCCAAGCTGCACGTGGTGGGCGCCGAAGACCCACAGGTTTCGGCCGCCTGCATCATCAAGATCGAAAAGCCGGATGAGGAAGAGCCCTTCATCCCCTCCGCCGCCACCATGGGGGCGGCTTTCCTGCATGGCGCGGCGGTGACGATCCACAAGGCGCAGGGCTCGCAATGGGAGGACGTGCAGGTCTTCGCTCCCGACCTTTGGGCCGCGGCGCAAGCTGGCCGCAGCGAAGCGGGCATTCCTCTGTGGAAGCGCCTCGCCTATGTCGCGATCACCCGCGCCGAAAAGCGCCTGCATTGGGTGGTGAGGAACCGCCTCGCCCTGCCGAAGACGCCCCTGGGTGTCTCGGACCTCGTGGTGCGGCCGGTGCCCCTCACGCTGCAGGGGCTGGAAGAGGAACAGCCGGTCGGCTAGGCTGGCCGCAATCAGGAGAAAGCCATGATCTGCGTCTTCGTCCAGTTCCGTTGCACCCCCGGCAAGACCTATGCCGTCGCCGACGCCATCTATGACCGCGAGGTTGTCAGCGAGCTTTATTCGACCAGCGGCGAATATGACCTGATCGCCAAGATCTATATCCCGGACGAGGCCGACGTGGGCCACTACCTGTCCGAACGCCTCTTCGACATTCCCGATATCGTGCGCACCCTGACCACGATGACCTTCAAGGCCTTCTGAGGCCTAGTTGCAGCTGCCCATCGCCTGATCAAAGGCCTTGGTCGATTTCTGCAGATGGCCGGAGTCGATTATGATGGGCCGGAACGGCGGGGTTTCCTGCACCGCGGGCTGGACTTGCGTCACGAGGTAGCAGCCCTCGAACACCGTGGCCTTGCCAGCGGTGCTCGTGGCGCGCAGGGCCACTGGCACCTGCGAATGGATCGAACCTGCCGCCCCATCCGACATGACCTTGCCAAGGCGAATCTCGACATGGTCGGTGTCGCCATAGCCTGCCGCGAAGCCTTTGAAATCGGGGGCGGATTCGGGCCGGAAATAGCTCCAGCCACGCAGATATTCGTGCCGGTTGATCGCATTATAAAGCGAGCGGACCACATCGGCGGCGGAAGAGCGGTTGTCGGAATAGGCCGGCTGGCTGGTCTGTGCGGTTGCCTGGGCAGCGATCAGTGCCAGAGCACAGGCCGAGACGAATTTGCGCATGGCATTATCCTTTTCTTCTGCAGTGGCTTAACGGCCAGACGGCGCGCCCGGTTCCCCTAAAGCCAGTCGCCCCGCCGGCTTCCGACGGCGGCACTGACCGTCGCATGGCCGTCACGCTCCAGCAGGCGGTCGAGGCCGCGCGCAAGGTCGGCGGCCAGCGAAAGCCCCTGATAGACCATCGCGGTATAGATCTGCACGGCAGACGCCCCGGCGCAGATCTTGGCATAGGCCTGTTCTGGCGTCGAAATGCCGCCGACGCCGATAAGAGGAATCCGCCCATCGGTCAGGTGCGACAGTTGCGCCAGGATCCGGGTGGATTTTTCAAAAAGCGGCGCGCCGGACAAACCGCCCGCCTCGCCCCTGTGGGGTGATGTCAGACCCTCGCGCGACAGGGTGGTGTTGGTCGCGATGATGCCGGACAGGCCCGAGCCAAGCGCCACCTCGGCCAAGGCTGCCAGATCCTCGGGCGTCAGATCGGGCGCGATCTTCAGGAAGATCGGGATCGGGCGGGGCAGGGTGGCGCGCACCTCCATCACCCCGGCGAGCAGCGCCGCCAAAGCCGCCGGCCCCTGCAGATCGCGCAGCTTTTCGGTATTGGGAGAGGAGACATTGACCGTCGCAAAATCGGCATGCGGACCGCAGAGCGCCAGCACCTTGGCGAAATCGGCCGCCCGATCGGTCGAGGTCTTGTTGGCACCAAGGTTCAGGCCGACCGGCACCGGCCCGCGTTTTCGGGCGGCAAGGCGGGAGGCAATGACCTCGGCCCCCTCGTTGTTGAAGCCAAACCGGTTGATCGCAGCGCGGTCCTCGGTCAGGCGGAACAGGCGCGGCTTGGGGTTGCCGGGCTGCGGCAGCGGCGTGGCGGCCCCCACCTCGACAAAGCCGAAGCCGGCACGGGCCAGCGAGGCCAAAGCCACGGCATTCTTGTCATAGCCGGCCGCCAACCCCACCGGGTTCAGCAAATCCAACCCGGCGAGCCGGGTCGCAAGACGCGGGCTGGTCACCGGGCCGGGCTGCGGCGCCAGGCCCATCCGCAGGGCGGACAGCGACAGCCCATGCGCCGCCTCCGGGTCCACCCGGTGCAGCAGGGCAAGACCCAAAGCCTCGACCGGCTTCAAAACACGCCCTCGGGGAAGATATGGCCGGTGGCGCCCAGGGGCAGGCTCTTGTCCCAGATCACATCCGCCCGGATCAACGCCCGGTAGAGATGCGGGAACAGCGCCCCGCCGCGCGAGGGCTCCCATTTCAGATCCGGCCCGAGGTTGTCGCTGTCCAGCGCCAGAAGGACCAGATCGCTTTCGCCGGCGAAATGCTTGGCGACGGTCTCAGCCACCTGGGCCGCGGTGGAGAAGTGGATATAGCCGTCCTGCAGATCGACCGGCGCGCCATGCGTGGCACCAGAATCGCGGAAGGCCACCCATTCGCTGCGGCGAAAGACTTTGTAGATCAGCATCTTAATTCTCCTCACACAGGCGCGGCGCAAGGCCGCACGGCAGACCGGAGGCTGTGATCCCGCCTGCGACATGCCGATCAAGGATGGTGACGATCATCGCGATCTCCTGAAACTGATCAAAGGGTGATGCCTCAAGCGCGGGTTCTGGTCAACCAAAGGCCGAAGTCGCGGCCCGTCATCGGCTTGTCGCCGAAATGGCGCAGGTTGCGCGGGCCGCCTTTGACAGACTCGGGCCGCCAAGCGCAATGTGACGCCACAACCTTATGGGGAGATGTCCAATGACCATTTCAAAATTCCTTGTCCCGGGCGCGATTTGTGCGCTGCTTGCCACCTCGGCACTGGCGGAGCCGGTCAAGATCACCCTCCTCGGCGTGGGCGACATCTACAACTTTGCCGGTGACGGCAAACAGGGCGGTTTCGCCCGGCTGAACGCGGTGGCCAAGGCGGAACGCGCGGCCAATCCCAACACTTTGTATCTTTTTGACGGCGATATGCTGTCGCCCTCGCTGCTTTCGGGCTTCGACAAGGGGCAGAACACGATCGAGCTGACCAATATGGTGCCCTTCGACCTCGCCGTGCCGGGCAACCACGAGTATGACTTCGGCCCGGCGAACTTTGCCGAGAAGATGAAGGCCTCGAAATACCCCTGGGCCGCGATCAACATCGCCAACAAGGACGGCTCGCCGATCGAGGGTCTGGGCGGCGTCATGGTCAAGGAAGTGGCCGGGCTGAAGATCGCGCTGATCCCGGTGGCGCAGGATTCTTCGCCCGAGGTCGCCAATACCGGCGATCTGGTCTTTTCCCCCACCGTTGACTCCGCGATTGCTGCGGCCAAGAAAGCGCGGGCCGATGGCGCCGATCTGGTGGTGGGCGTGGTGCAGACCGACATCTACAACGACCTGAAACTCATTCATTCCAAGGCTTTCGATGTCATCCTGTCCGGCGATGACCACAATTACGCGACCTACTACGACGGGATCACCGCCTATGTCGAAACCTCGCTGGATGCGCGCCAGCTGTCGCCCATCGACCTGATGGTCGACGTGAAAGAGAAGGACGGCAAGCGCACCGTCAAATGGACCCCGACCTTCCGCTTCATCGACACCGCCACCGTGACGCCGGACCCGGAAACCCAGGCCAAGGTCGATGAATACCAGAAGGGCCTGGACGAACAGCTGAACGTCGTGATCGGCAAGACCGAAACCGCACTCGACAGCCGCCGCAACGTGGTGCGGGCCGAGGAATCGACCATGGGCGACCTGATCGCCGACGCGATGAAGGCCGCGACCGGAGCCGATGTCGCGATCATGAACGGCGGCGGCATCCGCGCCGACCGCACCTATGACGCCGGTGCCACCCTGACCCGGCGCGACATCTTGACCGAACTGCCCTTCGGCAATGTCACCGTCCTGACCGAGATCCCGGGCAGCCAATTGCTCGCCGCCTTGGAAAATGGCGTCAGCCAGGTGGAAAAAGGCGCCGGCCGCTTCCCGCAGGTTTCGGGTATGACCGTGGTTTACGACCCTTCGGCCGAACCGGGCAAGCGGATCACCGAGGTCAAGATCGCGGGTGCCGCGCTTGAGCCGGACAAGCTCTACAAGGTTGCGGTCAACGACTACATCCTCGGCGGCGGCGATGGCTATACCGCGCTGGGCGGCGGCAAGATGATCACGGACACCGGCGCCGGGGCGCTGGTGGCCAGCGACGTGATGGCCTATGTCGAAAAGACCGGCACGGTGAAACCCACGGTCGAGGGTCGCATCAAGCCCATCGGCCAATAAGCGCAACTGGGGGCGGCGCAAGCCCCCCTAACCGCGAATAAGCGCGATATCAGAGGCTTGCAGGTCGGTCGCCCCCAGAACATGGGCGATCGCATGGCCGTTGACGAAGATCGAGGTGCCAGAGCCGTCCTTCATCGGCTCTGTCGTCACCGTGGTTTCCGCGGGTTTGATAGCAGTCATCCCCTCGTTCGCGTGGTGGGTCGTGTAGTCGATAAAGATCTTGTCCTGCGCCGGGTCGTAATCGGTGATCTCGGCCGGGTGGCCGTGTTCGACATCCCAGCTGACGTGGAACGCATCCGCGCCCTTGCCGCCGGTGCCCACGTCGTCGCTGCCAAGGAAGAGCGAATCCTTGCCAAGGCCGCCGTGCAGATGGTCGGCCTGATGATCCTCGATGACGAAGGAGAAATTCCCCGGTTCGTGCTGCACGGTGTAGCCATGCAGGCTGTCATTGCCGCGATTGCCAAAAACGGTGTCCTGCCCGGCGTCGAAGCTGACGAGATGGTCGTTGCCGGCATGACCGATCAGCCTGTCGTCGCCGCCGTTGCCCTCCATCAGGTCGCTGCTGTCCGAACCGTGGAGCGTGTCATTGGCCTCGCCGCCGAAGACCTTGCCGATGGTCCCTGCCGCGGGCGCCTTGACCGCGGCTTCGCCTTGCACGCCGGGTTTGCCCGCAGCCTCCTCCGGGGTCGGGTGGCTCTGGGCGGTGGCTTCGGGATCCCCGGTCGTGTGGCCACCAGTCTTGTGGTCCCCCGTCGCATGGTCGCCGCCGTGATGGTGCCCCTGCGGAGGGGTGCCAGCTTCGGAATGGTGAGGTTTGAGGTGTTCTGCCGGAGAGCCGCCTTCATGCGCGCCATCTTCTTCCGTCGCTTGGGCTTCGGCCTTGTCGGTATCGGAGTGGCCTGCGCCCTTGTCGCCGGCGTGATCCTTGGCGTGATGCGCGCCAAGATCGGCCCAAGGATGCGCCGGGGCGGAGTCTGAAGCGGGCTGATCGTCCGGTGCGGCATGCGCGGCGGGCCAGACGTCCCGCGTACCATGTTCCGGCGCGGTAGGGTGCGCCGATCCGCCCAGCCGACCGTCATCCTCGTGTCCAGCATGCGGGCTCTCCTGCGGAGGGTCAGGCTCATCCAGCAGGGAGCCATGCGGCCCGGCAGGGTTGTGCTCCTCCTCCGTGCCGCTGTGCTCCTCCTCATCGCCGTGATGTTCGGACTCCTTCGGTTGATCGTCGATATGTTCCATCAGGGCCGTGGCCGCAAAGCCAAGACCTGCCATCAAAAGCAGACCCAACATGATCGCTCTCCCACCAGTACACCCGATCGAAAGGGTAAGCGGCGGGCCTTTACAGACTGCTAATTTGGGCCGGGCCACCGCTTCGCGATGACCTCAAGTTCTGGAAATTCCGTCGAAAATGCGAGCTAAACAAAGATCTTCGAGGCGCGGGGGATCTCCTCGGCCGTCTTGGGCGGCGACTGCGACCAGGCCGAGCGCAAAAGTTCAAAATTCTCGCGGTCCTTGCGGTAGACCTGATGGATCCGGTCGCGCAAACCGGCATCAACCACCTGAGTCTTCAGCTCTTTCGAGTTGCTGGCATAGCGTTCCAGCTGGCCGAGGATCTGCCCGATCTCCGGCACGACCTTGCCCAGAAGCAGTGTCAGATTGGCGTCCAGCCCGTTCAGCATCAGCACTTTCATGTCAAAACCGCGGATCGTGTCCATCCGGTAATGCTGCGGCGTCCAGTGCGGGTTGCGGCCGATCTCGTTGCCCTGCGAGAGGTTCTCCTCGATCCAGTCGATCAGGATATGGCAATTGCGGCGGTGATCCTCGGGCGTTTTCGGCTCCACATGCAGTCCGTGGTGATCGTGCAGCGTGCGGCGCAGCGGCACGAATTTGCGGTAGCCCTCGCCCACCACCTTGTCGGAGTAAAGCGAGAGGAACCGGTCGATCGGATCGCGCAGGATGACGAAGCTGTAGTCCTCGGCGCGGACGGCGGCGAGGTCGAGGTCAAAGTCGGCGGCGCGGGCGAAATCGCGGGTCTTTTCATGAATGCGCGGCGGGTTGGCATAGTTTGTGCCATGATCCAGCCGCCAGAGCAGGTTCTTGACGAAGGTGCAGCCGCATTTGGGGATGACCAGATAACGGATTGGAAAGGTGCGGGCGGAAAGCAGGCTCTCCAACCGCAATGCTTGCGTCCCCATGCGTCAGATCCTCTTTCTTTTCCGTATCCTGGCGTTCAAATTCTTGCGCGGCAAGACGGTCAGCCGCTGTGGTGTTCCCGCCAATAGCGGTCAATTTCGACTTGATAAAGGCGCAGACCCGCCTCCAGTGCGGCCGCGAGACGCGGATTTTGGCGGTAGTGGTCTATCAGGGCGGCAACCTCGTCGGCGTAGCGCAGGATCGTGTCATCCGCGACATTGCCCGAGGACATGCGGTGGAAATATTCCTCGGTGTGGCGGTCGTTTGCCTTGCCTTTCGGTGCCGCCCCGCGCCCTCGGTCGCGCCGCAGCGCAAAGGAATCCGCCGTGCGGGTGATATAGTGGTTGATCTGCGCCAGGCGAAAGCTGTCGACCCGTGGTTTGACGGTGCGCAGCGTCCCGAACTCGATGTGCTCCGCCGGCATCTCTTCGACCCAAAGCCCGCCCGCAAAGCTCACCTGTAGTGGGGCGCCGGGTTGATGTTCATAGGGGTGGTGGTTGCTGAAGGCTTTCCAGGCGGCAGGTCTGCGAAACAGGCTTTTGACCAGCCCGACCCCGCTCACCGTGCGCAGCCTTTGCGTGAACCGCCGAGAGGAGGGCTCGTCCGCCCAGGCCCTGTGCCCCCCCGCGCCGAACACCGCCCAGTTGATCAGGATCAGATCGGTTTCTGGCGCCTGCGCCAAGATCAGGTCGGCGACGCGACCCCGCCCGACATGGATGTTGAGCAGCTCGTCCGCATCAAGGATCATCAGCCACGCTGCCGCATCCACCCCAAAGCGGCGGCGAATCTGGGCATAGGCGTGGTGCTGGGCCGTCACCTTGGGCGGTGGCTTGCAGGGCAGGTGGCGAATCACCCCCATGGCGTCCAGCGCATCGAGGATCTCCGCCGTGCCATCGGTGCAGTCGTTCGAGGCGATCAGGATCTCGTCAAAGCCGGCCACCTTGTGATGGGCGACAAACTCCAGCACGAAAGGCGCCTCGTTGCGGAAGCTGGACATAAGCACGGTCTTGCCGGCCATCACGGTCTCATCCGGCACAAGACCCTCCCTCTGCGCTGCGCGGCCAGAGTAGCAGGACTTGCCCCCCGCGCAAGCCGGCCGCCCGGGGCCAATTGCCGCTTTACAGGCCGGCCCCGGTCTTTTATCACCGCGCGCATGATCATGCGCTGCATCCCCTTTCAGCTGCCCCGACGCCGACGCCTGACCGCGTAAGCGCCCGATCTGTCGTGGCCCGTTCATCTTCTGGTGCCACATCCCCCGACCAGACCCCGCCGCCTGCTTTTGGCACCCAACTTGGGCTATTCTCACAGGAGCTGACCCATGATCACCCCCGTTCTGCCGACTTATAACCGCGCGCCCATGGCCTTCGTCAAAGGCGAAGGCTCCTGGCTGACCGCCGAAGATGGCGCGCGTTACCTCGACCTCGGCGCGGGCATTGCCGTGAATGCGCTGGGCCATGCCAATCCTGACCTGGTGGCGGCCCTGACCGAACAGGCGGGCAAGCTCTGGCATGTCTCCAACCTCTACCGGATTCCGGAGCAGGAAAAGCTGGCCGAGGCGCTGGTCGCCAAGACCTTCGCCGACACCGTGTTCTTCACCAATTCCGGCACCGAGGCGGCCGAACTTGCGATCAAGATGGCCCGCAAATACCACTACGAAAAGGGCCAGCCGGAGCGGATCGAGATCCTGACCTTCGAGGGCGCCTTCCATGGCCGCTCCACCGGGGCCATCGCGGCCGCGGGGTCCGAAAAGATGGTCAAGGGCTTTGGCCCACTGATGCCGGGCTTTCGCCAGCTGAAATGGGGCGACCACGACGCGATCCGCGCTGCGATCACCGACCAGACCTGCGCCGTGATGATCGAGCCTGTGCAGGGCGAGGGTGGCATCCGCATCGTTCCGGATCAATGCCTTAAGGGCCTGCGCGACCTTTGCGACGCGACCGGCACTCTGCTGATTTTTGACGAGGTGCAATGCGGCATGGGCCGGTCCGGCAAGCTTTTCGCCCATGAATGGTCGGGAATTGCGCCCGATATCATGATGGTGGCCAAGGGGATCGGCGGCGGCTTCCCCCTCGGCGCCGTGCTGGCCACCGAAGATGCGGCGCGCGGCATGGTCGCGGGCAGCCATGGTTCGACCTATGGCGGCAACCCCCTGGCCTGTGCGGTTGGCGCCAAAGTGATGGAGATCGTCTCGGACGACGCCTTCCTGGCCGAGGTCAACCGCAAGGCCGCCCTGTTCCGCCAGGGGCTGGAAAGCCTCGTCGCCGGCCACCCCAAAGTCTTTGAGGCGGTGCGCGGCGAGGGGTTGATCCTGGGCTTGAAATGCGTGGCAACCAATACCGATATCGTCAAGGCGGGCTATGCCCAAGGCCTTTTGACCGTGCCGGCCGCTGATAATGTGATCCGGCTTCTGCCCGCGCTCAACATTCCTGATGGCGATATCGCCACGGCTCTGACCCTGCTGGACAAGGCCGCCACCATGGTCGAGGCCGCCTGATTCCACAGCCAATCTGTCCGCGAAGCCCTGCGCCTTTCTGCAGGGCTTCGCTTTTTCCGCGTTCCGCCCTATGTTCGGGGCAACCGAAGGAACCATGACCATGCTGCTGCACGATCCGCTCTTCCTCTTTGCCACGGCGCTTTGCCTTGTCGTGCTGGTCATCTTGCTGATCGGCATCGGCACCTTCGCCAAGGGCGGAGAGTTCAACCGAAAATACGCCAACAAACTCATGCAGTTGCGGATCGCGGCCCAGGGTCTGGCCGTGGTGGCCATCCTGATCTTCGCCTGGGTCAAATCCCATGTCGGAGCGCCGTGATGGTCGTCCTGTCGAAGATCTACACCCGCACCGGCGACGCCGGGCAGACCGCCCTTGGCAACGGCGCAAGGGTTGCGAAATATGATTTGCGGGTCACGGCTTACGGCACGGTGGACGAGACCAATGCCACGGTGGGCATGGCCCGGCTGCATGGCATGGATGAGCCACTGGCCCGCATCTCGAACGACCTTTTTGATCTGGGCGCAGATCTGTGCACGCCAGATCTGGAGGGCGACGCGACCGCCCCCTATCCGCGCCTGCGCATCATCGCGGCCCAGACCGACCGGCTGGAGGCCGAAATTGATGCGATGAACGCCGGTCTCGAACCGCTTCGCAGCTTCATCCTGCCCGGCGGCTCGCCCCTGGCAGCACAACTGCACCTCTGCCGGACCACCTGCCGGCGGGCCGAACGCCTGACCGTCGAACTCGCCGCCCATGAGCCGGTCAATCCGGAGGCGGTCAAATACCTCAACCGTCTGTCCGACTGGTTCTTTGTCGCCGCCCGGGTCGCCAATGGCGGCGCGGATGTGCTTTGGGTTCCGGGGCTTACGCGGGGCTGACAAGGCCCAAGCGACCAACATGAACGTGCCGATCCTCTTTTCCCTCCGTTCTGGTGGATTGCTTCCAGCGTCAGGTCCGCGGAATCCATGCCTCCCGTGGCCTGCCGCCTCAGACTAGCGCGCTGATTCGTAAGATCTGGTTAAGGCCGCTCGGATCCCACCGGGCCCTGCGACAATTTTCGTGGCGTCCCTGCGACAAACCCCGTCGATTTTGGCCTGTTGCAGCGCAGCAAGACGGTTTAAACACCCGTTCGAGAGTTTGCCGCGGCCTTTTGGCCCCCTAATGGAGATTTGCGCGATGAAGGTTCTAGTGCCTGTCAAACGTGTGATCGACTACAACGTGAAGGTTCGCGTGCGTGCGGACGGGTCCGGTGTCGATCTTGCGAATGTGAAGATGTCGATGAACCCCTTCGACGAGATCGCGGTGGAAGAGGCGATCCGTCTGAAGGAGAAGGGGATTGCGACGGAAGTCATCGTCGTGTCGATCGGCGTCAAGCAGGCGCAGGAGACCTTGCGGACCGCTCTGGCGATGGGCGCCGACCGTGCGATCCTGATCGAGGCTACCGCCGACGTGCAGACCGATATCGAGCCCCTCGCCGTGGCCAAGCTTCTGGCCGCCGTGGTGGCCGCCGAGGCGCCGGGTCTGGTGCTTTGCGGCAAGCAAGCCATTGACAACGATATGAATGCGACGGGGCAGATGCTTTCGGCACTGCTCGGCTGGGCCCAGGGCACCTTCATTTCCGAACTGGCCATTGCCGACGGCAAGGCCACCGTGACCCGCGAAGTCGATGGCGGGTTGCAGACCATCGCCGTGACGCTGCCGGCGGTCTTGACCGTCGATCTGCGTCTGAACGAGCCGCGCTACGCCTCGCTGCCCAACATCATGAAAGCCAAGGCAAAACCGCTGGCGATCAAGACCCCGGCCGACTTCGGCGTCGATGTCGCCCCGCGTCTGACCGTCTTGAAAACGGTGGAGCCTGCGGGCCGCAAGGCCGGCGTCAAGGTCGGCTCGGTGGACGAGCTGATCGCCAAACTCAAAGACGAAGCAGGGGTGCTCTGATGGCCGTTCTTCTGATTGCCGATGTGAATGACGGCCACCTTGCGACCGACGCCGTGGCCAAGACCCTGGCCGCCGTGACCACGCTGGGCGAGGTCCATGTGCTGGTGGCGGGCACGGGCGGCGATGCGGCGGCGGCCGAGGCTGCGACCCTGCAAGGTGTGGCCAAGGTCCTCTTCGCCGACGACCACGCCTATTGCCACGCCATGGCGGAAGCCATCGCGGCCCTGGTGGTAGGGCTTGCAGGTTCCTACAGCCATATCTGTGGGGCCTCGACGGCGGCCAACAAGAACGTGCTGCCCCGCGTGGCGGCGCTTCTGGACGTGATGGTCCTGTCGGATGTGACCGCCGTGATCGACGCCGAGACCTTCGAGCGCCCGATCTATGCCGGCAACGCCATCCAGACCGTGAAGTCCTCGGATGCGACCAAGGTCTTCACCGTGCGGACCGCGGGCTTCACCGCCGTCGGCGCCGGCAACGCCGCCGCGGTCGAGAAGATCGGCGGCCCGGGCGCCAATGCGCTCTCCGCCTGGGTCGAGGACCGCGTTGCGACCTCTGACCGGCCCGAGCTGACCTCGGCCGGCATCGTGGTCTCGGGCGGCCGTGGCGTCGGCTCGAAAGAGTCCTTCGACCTGATCGAAAAGCTGGCCGACAAGCTGAACGGTGCCGTCGGTGCCTCCCGCGCCGCGGTGGACTCAGGCTATGCCCCGAACGACTGGCAGGTCGGCCAGACCGGCAAGGTCGTGGCGCCGAACCTCTATGTCGCGGTCGGCATCTCGGGCGCGATCCAGCATTTGGCGGGCATGAAGGACTCCAAGGTCATCGTCGCGATCAACAAGGACGACGAAGCCCCGATCTTCCAGGTCGCCGACTACGGTCTCGTCGCCGACCTCTTCACCGCCGTTCCCGAGCTGATCGAAAAGCTCTGACCTCTCCGGTAGGATGGGCAATCTGCCCATCTTCCCTAAGGCGGGCCGCAAGGCCCGCTTTTTTGTTGCACCTGTTGGGCTGGCAGCCCGCGCCCCGCTTTGTTAAGCAGCGCCATGCGTGAGACCCTGCCCGAAATCCTGACCCGCCGCGTTGCCGAAGGCGCGCTCAAGCCCGATCCGCAGCAGATGGCGGTGGCGGAGCACCTTGAGCCGCTGCGCCTGTGGCTGGAAACCCATGCCGCCCGCCGCACCGGGCTGATCGCGAGCCTGTTTGCCAAGGCGCCGGTGCCGCCCAGGGGCCTCTATCTCTGGGGCGGGGTGGGGCGCGGCAAGTCGATGCTGATGGATCTTTTCACCGAAGCGACCGAGATCACCGCCAAGCGCCGGGTGCATTTTCACGCTTTCATGCAAGAGGCGCATCACGCGATCCATCTTGCCCGGCAGAAGGGGCTTGAGGACCCGCTGGCGCCCTTTGCCGCCGGCATCATCCAGGATCTGCGCCTCCTCGCCTTTGACGAGATGCAGATCACCGACATCACCGATGCCATGCTGGTGGGCCGCCTGTTTGAAAAGCTGCTCGCGGGGGGCGTGGTCATTGTCACCACCTCCAACCGCCCGCCGGAGGATCTCTACAAGAACGGCCTCAACCGCGAGGTTTTCCTGCCCTTCATCGACCTGATGAAGACAAAGCTCGACGTGGTGGAGCTGGAAAGTCCCGAGGATTACCGCCAGCACCGCCTGGCCGGCGCCCAGGTCTATTTCTATCCCGCCGGCAAATCCGGTCCGGCGATTGATGCGATCTGGCGCGACATGACGGCGGGGGCGCAGGTCGGCGTCCTGCATCTGATGGTCAATGGCAGGCAGGTCGAACTGCCGCGCTTTGCCAATGGCGTCGCCCGCGCCAGTTTCTGGGAGCTTTGCGCCAGGCCGCTGGGGGCGGCCGACTACCTCGCCATTGCGGGCGCGGTCCGGGTGCTGATCCTGGAGGATATCCCTCAGCTTTCCGCCTCGAACTACAACGAGGCCAAGCGGTTCGTGACCCTGATCGATGCGATCTACGAGGCGCATGTCCGGCTGATCTGTTCGGCCGCCGATATCCCCGAGCGGCTGTATATCGAGGGCGCCGGTTCCTTTGAATTCGCCCGCACCGCCAGCCGCATTCGCGAGATGCAGGATGCGACCTGGGGTGCGGACAGACCTGCAGACTAAGCCGGACTCCCGGCAAAGCTTGGGCTTGCGGCAAGTCCGCTCCGGCCTTATACGCCCCCGGTGGCGTTCCGTGCCACGAGAATCAACAAGAAACGCCGCGTTGCTCCTGTCCGTCGCAGGTGGGGGCCTTCCGGCAAAGGAGAATGCGACATGAAACTTCATGAACTCGCCGACAACGCGGGCGCTGCCAAAAAGCAAAAGCGTGTGGCCCGTGGTCCCGGTTCGGGCAAGGGCAAGACTGCTGGCCGTGGTATCAAGGGTCAGAAATCCCGTTCGGGCGTCGCTCTGGGCGGCTACGAAGGCGGCCAGATGCCGCTGTATCGGCGTCTGCCGAAGCGTGGCTTCTCCAAGCCGAACCAGAAAGAATTCGCCGTCGTCAACCTGGGCCTGATCGAGAAATTCATCGGTCTGGGCAAGCTGGACGCCTCGCAACCGATCACCGAAGACGTTCTGGTGGCTGCTGGCCTGACCAAATCCAAGCATGACGGCATCCGCGTGCTGGCCAAGGGCGCCATCACCTCGAAAGTCACGCTGGTCGTGACCGGTGCTTCGGCCTCTGCTGTCGAAGCTGTGACCGCTGCGGGTGGCACTCTGACCGTGGCTGCGGCGCAAACCGCTGAATAAGGGATTGTGAGCGGTTCAAGGACCGCTTACATCTTCCGTGTTTTCCCGCGCCGCCGACCGGAGAACCCCGGCTCGGCGGCGTTTTCACAGAACTGAACGGAGAAGGTCCGACCATGGCATCCGCAGCAGAGCAAATGGCGGCGAACCTGAGCTGGGGCGCATTGGGCAAGGCAACCGACCTGCGCCAACGCATCCTGTTCACGATCCTCGTGCTCATCGTCTACCGTCTTGGCACCTATATCCCGGTGCCCGGCATCGACGGGACGGCGCTGAAGAACTTCATGGACGGGCAGGGACAGGGCCTTGGCGGCATGCTGTCGCTCTTCACCGGCGGCGCCCTGAAGCGCATGGGCATCTTCGCCCTCGGCGTCATGCCCTATATCTCCTCCTCGATCATCATCCAGCTTCTGGCCTCGATGATCCCTTCGCTGGAACAGCTGAAGAAAGAGGGCGATCAGGGCCGCAAGAAGATCAACCAGTACACCCGTTACGCCACCGTGGGCCTTGCGGCCTTCCAGGGCTGGGCCATCGCGGCCTCGATCGCGGCGGGTGGTCTGGCGCACAACGCCGATCTGTTCTTCAAGGTCTCCTGCGTGATCACGCTGGTCGGCGGCACCATGTTCCTGATGTGGCTGGGTGAGCAGATCACCGCGCGCGGCATCGGCAACGGCGTCTCGCTGATCATCTTCACCGGGATCGTGGCCGAGATCCCGGGTGCCCTGGCCCAGTTCCTGAGCCAGGGTCGTTCGGGCATCTTCCCCTGGTGGGTGATCGTCGGCGCGCTGGTCCTTGTGGTGGCGGTCATCGCCTTTGTCGTCTTCATGGAGCGCGCGCTGCGCAAGATCCATATCCAGTATCCCCGCCGTCAGGTCGGCATGAAGATCTACGACGGCGGCTCTTCGCACCTGCCGATCAAGGTGAACCCGGCGGGCGTGATCCCGGCGATCTTCGCCTCCTCGCTTCTTCTGCTGCCGACGACGCTTGCCACCTTCTCGGGCGCGCAGACCGGCCCGATCATGTCGACCGTCCTTGCCTTGATGGGCCCGGGCCAGCCGCTCTACCTGGTGTTCCAGGGCGCGATGATCGTGTTCTTCGCCTACTTCTACACGGCCAACGTCTCCTTCAAGACCGACGAAGTGGCCGAGAACCTGAAGAACCAGAACGGCTTCATCCCCGGCATCCGTCCCGGCAAGAAGACGCAGGACTATCTCGATTATGTGGTGAACCGCATCCTCGTTGTCGGTTCGGCCTATCTGGCGGCGGTCTGTTTCCTTCCGGAAATCTTGCGCACGCAATTCTCGATCCCCTTCTACTTTGGCGGCACTTCGGTGCTGATCGTGGTGTCGGTCACTATGGACACGATCAACCAGATCCAGTCGCATATGCTGGCCCACCAATACGAAGGCCTGATCGAGCGGTCTCAACTGCGCGGACGCAAGCGCAGCACGACCCCCAAGGCGCCCGCGCGGCGCTGAGGCAATTCGCCACCGCGACGCCGGAATGGAAATGTGCCATTCCGGCGTTGCGCTTTGACGCAGACCAAAAAAGGGAGGGACCCAACCCATGAGCAACATCATTCTTCTTGGCCCGCCCGGTGCCGGCAAAGGCACGCAGGCAAAGCGTCTGGTGGACGAGCGGCAGATGGTCCAGCTCTCCACCGGCGACATGCTGCGTGAAGCCCGCACTTCGGGCACCGAGATGGGCAAGAAGGTGGCTGCGGTCATGGATGCGGGCCACCTGGTGACCGACGAGATCGTCATTGGCCTGATCGACGAGAAGCTGGCCCAGGGCGCGCCCGGCGGCTTCATCTTCGACGGCTTCCCGCGCACCCTGAAGCAAGCCGACGCCCTGGGCGAGCTTCTGGCCAAGCGCGGCCTGAAGCTCGACGCCGTGATCGAGCTTGCGGTGGACGACCGCGCGCTCGTGCAGCGCATCATCCGCCGCGCCGAGGAATCGCAGGCTGCGGGGCAACCGGTGCGGGCCGACGACAATCCGCAGGTCTTTTCGGACCGTCTGCGCGAGTATTACAAGAAAACCTCGCCGCTTCTGGGCTATTACTATGCCAAGGGCCAGCTGGTTTCGGTTGACGGGATGGCCGATATGGCCGCCGTCGCGACCGCGATTTCGAAAGTTCTTGACAAGTGACGAAATGGGCCTTGCGGCCCTTGACGCCTGTCTGAAAAGCCCATATTGCACGGCGTCCCGCTGCGGAATCACTTCGCGGCGGGTTATCGTTTCTGAGGCTCGAGCCTCGGGTTGTGAAAAAAGGTTCTGGCAAGACGGAACCGCAACGTAAAGGAAATCACGCGTGGCACGTATTGCTGGCGTTAACATCCCCACCCAGAAGCGGGTTCCGATCTCGCTCCAGTACATCGCCGGCATTGGCGCCCATAATGCCGAGCTGATCTGCGATGCTCTCAAAATCGACCGCGCCCGCCGCGTCAACCAACTGACCGACGCCGAAGTGCTCGCGATCCGCGAATACATCGACGCCAACTTCACGGTTGAAGGCGACCTGCGCCGCGAAGTCTCGATGAACATCAAGCGCCTCATGGACCTTGGCTGCTACCGCGGCCTGCGTCACCGCAAGGGTCTGCCGGTTCGTGGCCAGCGCACGCACACCAATGCGCGCACCCGCAAGGGCCCGGCCAAGCCGATCGCCGGCAAGAAGAAATAAGAGGGGCGCACAGATATGGCACGCGATACCACCAAGGCTTCGGCCCGTACCAAGAAGAAAGAGCGCAAGAACATCGCCGCTGGCGTTGCTCACGTGAACTCGTCCTTCAACAACACCAAGATCCTGATCTCCGACGTGCAGGGCAACGCGATCTCCTGGTCGTCCGCCGGCACGATGGGCTTCAAGGGTTCGCGCAAGTCGACCCCCTATGCCGCCCAGATGGCTGCTGAGGATGCTGGCAAGAAAGCGCAAGAACACGGCGTGAAAACGCTGGAAGTCGAAGTTCAGGGCCCGGGTTCGGGTCGTGAATCGGCCCTGCGCGCCCTGGCCGCAGTCGGCTTCAACATCACGTCGATCCGCGACGTGACCCCGCTGGCACACAACGGCTGCCGTCCGCCGAAGCGCCGCCGCGTCTAAGCTATTCACAATAAAGTCGGGCCGTGCCTTCGCGCGCGGCCCGATTTCGTCGTTTCAAAGATCCTCGGGCGTCGTCTGCCGATCGGACCATGGGCAGAGGGCAAGTATGGAGGCGAAAGCATGATCCACAAGAACTGGCTGGAACTGATTAAACCGCAACAGCTGGCTGTCAAAGCCGGCCCGGATGCGCAGCGGACCGCGACCCTGGTCGCCGAACCGCTGGAGCGTGGCTTCGGCCTGACGCTCGGCAACGCGCTGCGTCGCGTGCTGCTCGGCTCGCTGCAAGGCGCGGCCATCACCTCGGTGCAGATCGACAACGTGCTGCACGAATTCTCCAGCGTTGCTGGCGTGCGCGAAGATGTCACCGACATCGTGCTGAACCTGAAGGGCGTGCGCCTGAAGATGGATGTCGAGGGCCCGAAGCGCCTGTCGATCTCCGCCAAAGGCCCGGGCGTTGTCACCGCCGGTGACATCTCCGAAACCTCGGGTATCGAGATTCTGAACCGCGAACATGTGATCTGCCACCTTGACGATGGCGCCGACGTGTTCATGGAACTGACCGTCAACACCGGCAAAGGCTATGTCGCTGCCGACAAGAACCGTCCGGAAGATGCGCCGATCGGCCTGATCCCGATCGACGCGATCTTCTCGCCGGTCAAGAAAGTCTCCTACGAAGTGCAGCCGACCCGCGAGGGCCAGGTGCTGGACTATGACAAGCTGACGCTGAAGGTCGAAACCGACGGCTCGCTGACCCCGGATGACGCCGTGGCTTACGCCGCGCGCATCCTGCAGGACCAACTGGCCGTCTTCGTCAACTTCGAAGAGCCGGAGTCGGCCGGCAAGGGCGTCGAGGATGCAGGGCTGGAATTCAACCCGCTCCTGCTGAAGAAAGTCGACGAGCTGGAACTGTCGGTCCGTTCGGCCAACTGCCTGAAGAACGACAACATCGTCTACATCGGCGATCTGATCCAGAAAACCGAAGCCGAGATGCTGCGCACCCCGAACTTCGGCCGCAAGTCCTTGAACGAAATCAAGGAAGTGCTGTCGGGCATGGGCCTGCACCTGGGCATGGAAGTCGAAGACTGGCCGCCGGAAAACATCGAAGACCTGGCCAAGCGCTTCGAAGACCAATTCTGATCCTGGGGCGGGGGGCATCCCCCGCCTTGCGAAAATGCCCGCCCGTGCGGGGAATGACTGGGCGAAAGCCCCAAGGAGAGTGGGACCAAGCTTAGGTCCCGCCAGACAAAGCAAAACAAGGTTTTAGGAGAATACCATGAACCACGGCTCCGGCTACCGCCGCCTTAACCGCACCCACGAACACCGCAAGGCGATGTTCGCGAACATGTGCGGCTCGCTCATCGAGCATGAGCAGATCAAGACCACCTTGCCGAAAGCCAAGGAACTGCGTCCGATCATCGAAAAGCTGATCACGCTGGCCAAGCGCGGCGACCTGCACGCCCGTCGTCAGGCGGCTTCGCAGCTCAAGCAAGACCAATATGTCGAGCGTCTCTTCGCGATCCTCGGGCCGCGCTACAAGGAACGTCAGGGCGGCTACGTCCGGGTTCTGAAAGCCGGTTTCCGTTATGGCGACATGGCGCCGATGGCGATCATCGAATTCGTGGATCGCGATCCCTCGGCCAAGGGCGCTGCCGACAAGGCCCGCGTCGCGGCTGAAGACAACTACGAATCCTGATCTGCCCTTACCGGCATATCACCTGGGCCCGCACCGCAAGGTTGCGGGCCTTTTCATTTGGGCAGCCCCTCTGGCCCTCCGCCACCACTGGGCGTAACCTTGACCCATGGCTGATCTCTTCGACTCCCCCTCCACCGCCCCCGAGGCCCCGCGCCCCCTGGCCGACCGTCTTCGCCCGCGTACCCTGTCCGAGGTCATCGGCCAGGCCCACGTCCTGTCGCCCGATGGCCCCTTGGGCTCGATGCTGGCCGCGCACAGCCTGTCCTCCTTGATCCTCTGGGGCCCGCCCGGCGTCGGCAAGACCACCATCGCCCGCCTCCTGGCCGCCGAGACCGATCTGAACTTCGTCCAGATCTCCGCCATCTTCACCGGCGTCCCCGACCTGCGCAAAGTCTTCGAGACCGCCAAGATCCGCCGTCAGAACGGGCAGGGGACGCTCCTGTTCGTCGACGAAATCCACCGCTTCAACAAGGCGCAGCAGGACGGTTTCCTGCCCTATATGGAGGATGGCACCATCCTCCTCGTCGGGGCCACCACCGAGAACCCCAGCTTCGAGCTGAACGCCGCTCTGCTCTCCCGCGCGCAGGTCATCGTGCTGGAACGCCTGACGCCCATCGACCTCGAGCGCCTCGCGCAGCGGGCCGAGAAAGAGCTGAACCGCGCCCTGCCGCTCGACGGTATGGCGCGCGAAACCCTGATCGAGATGGCCGACGGCGACGGCCGCACCCTCCTGAACTTGATCGAGCAGATCATGGCCTGGCGCGTCGACAAGCCGCTGACCGGCGCGCAACTCTCCACCCGGCTGATGCGCCGCGCCTCGAAATACGACAAGAGCGGCGAGGAGCATTACAACCTGATCTCCGCCCTGCACAAATCGGTGCGTGGCTCGGACCCCGACGCCGCGCTCTACTGGTTCGCCCGGATGCTCGAGGGCGGCGAGGACCCGCGCTTTCTGGCCCGCCGCATCACCCGCATGGCGGTGGAGGATATCGGCCTCGCCGACCCGCAGGCGCAAGAGATCTGCCTCGCCTCCTGGGCCACCTACGAACGCCTGGGCAGCCCCGAAGGGGAACTGGCCCTGGCGCAGGCGCTGGTCTATCTGGCGCTCGCCCCCAAATCCAATGGCGTCTACATGGCCTACAAGGCCGCCCGAGCCGCCGCGCGTGAGACCGGATCGCTGCCGCCGCCGATCCACATCCGCAACGCGCCAACCAAGCTGATGAAGGAACTGGGTTATGGCGCCGCCTATTCCTATGACCACGATCAGGAAGACGCTTTCTCGGGCCAGAACTACTTCCCCGACGGCATGAAACGCCCGGTCTATTACGCGCCGCCCGAGCGCGGCTTTGAACGCGAGTTGAACAAGCGGATCGACTATTTCGCCAAGCTGCGCGCCAAACGCCAGGCAGACTGATTTTCTGCGAAAATCAGGTTCACGAGTCTTCTGCGAAGACTCATCGCCAAACTGAATTTTCGCAGAAAATTCGAAGCCGCGTTTCTTCGCAGAAGAAACGACTCGCAGCAATGGTTGACAATTCCGCGCCCCGCGCCCAAGGAAACCTGATGATCTGGATTCTGACCCAAGTCGCCATTGGCGGCGCGCTCGGCTCTGTGCTGCGCTATCTGACCGTGTTTGCGGTGGGGGCGCCCTTGGCCACGCTCATCGTCAATATTCTGGGCAGCTTCGTCATGGGTGTGCTCTCGGTCCTCCTCTTCCAGCGCGTGCATCTGTCGCCCCTGCTGATGACCGGGGTTCTCGGCGGCTTCACCACCTTTTCCGCCTTCTCGCTGGATTCGTTGCGACTCTACCAATCCGGGCAGCCGGGCACGGCCTTGGCCTATGTCATGGCCTCGGTCGCCTTCTCTCTCCTTGCCGTGGCCTTGGGCGCGGCCCTCACCGAAAGGGTCCTCGCATGAGCGCCGTTCAACTGATCACCGTGACCGAGGACGAGGGCGAACAGCGCCTCGACCGCTGGATCAAACGCAAATTCCCGCAGATCACCCAAGGAGCGGTCGAAAAGATGTGCCGCACCGGGCAGCTGCGGGTGGATTCTGGCCGGGTCAAGGCCTCGGACCGCATCCTGCCGGGCCAGACCGTCCGCGTGCCCCCGCTGCCCGATGCCGCGGCGCCGGAATACGAACCTGACGGCAAGATCTCGGCCGCCGACACCAAGATGATCCAGAACGCGGTCCTCTGGAAGGATGAGCATATGATCATCCTGAACAAGCCAGCAGGCCTCGCCTCGCAGGGCGGTTCGGGCATGGGCGAACGCCATGTCGACGGCCTGGCCGAGGCGCTGAAGTTCGGCTACAAGGACAAGCCCAAGCTGGTGCACCGGCTCGACAAGGACACCTCCGGCCTGTTGATGCTGGCCCGCACCGACCGTGTGGCGCGCCGCCTGTCCGAGGCGCTCCGCCACCGCAACACCCGCAAGATCTATTGGGCCCTGGTCGCCGGTGTGCCTAACCCGAAACAGGGCTCGATCAAATACGGGCTGATGAAAGCTCCCGGTGGGCGGGGCGAGGGCGAGAAGATGCTCTGCGTCCATCCCGCCAAGATGGCCGATTTTCCCGATGCCAAGCGCGCCCAGACCGATTTCTTCACCCTCTGGTTCCTTAGCACCCGGATGTCCTGGATGGCGCTGGAGCCGGTGACCGGCCGCACCCACCAGCTGCGCGCCCATATGGCCGAAATCGGCCACCCGATCGCCGGCGACGGCAAATACGGCGGCTCGGCGGCCGAGAACATGGGCGACGGCTGGGGCGCCGGCATTGGTGGCGATGTCAGCCGCAAGCTGCACCTCCACGCCCGCCAGCTCACCGTCGAACATCCGGTGACCGGTGAGATCATGACCTTCGTGGCCCCCTTGCCCGACCACATGGCCAAGACCTGGAAGATGCTCGACTGGAACGAAAAGGACGTTCCCGCCGATCCGTTCGGGGGCAAATAATGTCGCAATGGAAGCCGAAACGGTTCTGGAAGGCCGCTCAGGTCGCTCAGGTCGAGGGCGGCTTTGCCGTGCTTCTGGACACCCGCCCGGTCAAGACTCCGGCCAAGGCCAGCCTGATCCTGCCGACCGAGGGCCTCGCGGCCCTCGTGGCCGCCGAATGGGACGCGCAGCACGGCCTCGTCAACCCCGAGACCATGCCCGCCACCCGGATGGCGAACTCCGCCATCGACAAGGTGATCCCGCAATATGAAGAGGTCGCGGGCCTTCTGGGCGCCTATGGCGAGACCGATCACCTCTGTTACCGCGCCGAACGGCCCGCCGCCCTGATCGCCCGCCAGGCTGTGGCCTGGGATCCGCTTCTGGACTGGGCCAAGGCCGAGTTCGACGCCCCACTGGTCGCCACCAAAGGCGTCGTCCATATCCAGCAACCCGCAGAATCCCTCGCCCGCCTGCATCAGGCGGTGCGCGACCTCGGGCATTTCCGGCTCGCGGCGATCCATGACCTGATCTCGATCTCGGGCTCGCTCGTCCTGGCCTTCGCCGTGGCACGTGGTCGTCTGTCCGCCGACGAGGCCTGGCAGATCTCGCGAATCGATGAGACCTGGCAGATCGAGCAATGGGGCGAGGACGAGGACGCAGCCGCGATTGCGCGCCTCAAGCATGAGGCCTTTGTCCAGGCGGCCCGCTTCTACGCGCTCTGCGCGTAAGACAATTTCAACGTGTCCGCCGGAATGCTGCACAAGTTGCGGGCAGACGGTATATTTTCATTCAATTTCCCCCTTTCCAACCGCTTTGGGCTTAAACACTTGACCTTTTAAAGGGCAATGTCAGATGATGAACGACACTGGTGGTGCGCTCCATCGGGTACTGCCCAAAAGGCAGGCAACGATAATCATCCCCTCAACGGGGATTTCAGGGAGAACGATGTATGAAGAAAACCGTATTTTTCAGCACTCTGGCTGCGAGTGCCATGCTGGCGGGTATTGCCGCTGCAGGGACGCTGGATGATGTGAAGGCGCGTGGCGTGCTGAACTGCGGCTCGAACACCGGTCTGACCGGATTCGGCGCACCGGATGCCAACGGCGCTTACCAAGGCTTTGACGTTGACCTGTGCAAGTCCATCGCCGCTGCGGTTCTGGGCGACCAAACCAAGGTGAAATACGTTCCCACCACCGGCGAGACCCGCTTCACCGCGCTGGCTTCGGGCGAAGTGGACGTTCTGGTCCGCAACTCGACCTGGACCTTCTCGCGCGACACCGACCTCAAGTTCGATTTCCCGGCTGTGAACTACTATGACGGCCAGGGCTTCATGGTGAAGAAAGAGCTGGGCGTGTCTTCCGCCAAGGAACTCGACGGCGCCACGATCTGCATCCAGACCGGCACCACGACCGAGCTCAACCTGTCGGACTTCTTCAAGGCCAACAACATCAAGTACACTCCCGTCACCATCGCGGATGACAGCGAAGGCCAGCGCCAGTTCCTCGCCGGGGCTTGCGACGCCTATACCACCGACGCTTCGGGCCTGGCTGCCACCCGCGCGACCCTGCCGAACCCGGATGACTATGTGATCCTGCCGGAAATCATCTCGAAAGAGCCGCTCGGCCCGGTCGTGCGCCATGGCGACAACAACTGGGGCGATATCGTCCGCTGGACCTTCTTCGCGCTGCTCGTGGCCGAAGAAAAAGGCATCACCAAAGCCAATATCGAAGAAGTCGCCACCTCGACCCAGGACCCGGAGATCAAGCGTCTCCTCGGCATGGAAGGCGACATGGGCAAGATGATGGGCCTGGACAACGAATGGGCCAAGCGCGCCATTGCCGCCAACGGCAACTATGGCGAAATCTTCGAGGCCAATATCGGCATGTCCACCCCGATCAAACTGGCCCGCGGCCTGAATGCGCTGTGGACCCAGGGCGGTCTGCAATACGCTCCGCCCTTCCGCTAGGGCTTGATGGGCGCGCCGCAAGGCGCGCCCGTTTCTAATTGACGCCTGCCGCACCCGGCTTTGTCGGGGGCATAACCGGAAAACCGGACCCAAGGCGCACAGGGGGAAAATATGACACTGGCGAACGACATGCCGAAACCCGGGTTTCGGCTGGGGATGCTTATCTACGACACAAGGTATCGGGCCATCACCATTCAGGTGATCGTGCTGATCCTGGCACTGCTTTTCACCGGCTGGCTGGTCGAGAACGTGCGCTCCAACCTCGCCCTGAAGGGCAAGGACATTGATTTCAGCTTTCTGTTCCGGCGTGCCGGCTATGACATCGATCAGCAGCTGATCCCTTACAACAGTGACATGACCCATGGCCGCGCCGCGATCATCGGCCTCCTGAACACGCTTCTGGTGGCGGGTCTGGGCTGTGTGCTGGCGACCGCGCTCGGGGTGGTTCTGGGCGTGCTGCGCCTGTCGAAGAACTGGATCGTCTCGCGCCTGATGGCGCTTTATGTCGAGCTGTTCCGCAACGTGCCGCTGCTGTTGTGGATCATCCTGGTCTATGTCGTCCTCTCCGAGACGCGGCCGCAGCCCAAGGATTTCAAGATCGTCGGCGGCGTGTCGAAGGCGAGCATGAACCTGTGGGATTCGGTGGCCATCACCAACCGCGGCGCCAATATCCCGGCACCTCTGCTGGACCACCCCCTGCCGGTGATCAGCTGGTTGCCGATCAGCACCTCGGCCCTGGCGGTCATTCTGGTGATCGTGGGCTCGATCCTCGTCAACCGCCTGATCCTGCGCCGCGCCAAAGCCGTGCAAGAGGCGACCGGCTTCCGCCCGACCACCTGGTGGAAAAGCCTGGCCGTGCTGTTTGTGCCGGTGATCGCTTTGCTGGTCGGCATGGGCTTCCATCTGGAATATCCGGTGATGGCGGGCTTCAACTTCAAGGGCGGCCTCAGCATCGCGAATTCTTTCACCGCGCTGACCATCGCCCTGACGCTCTACTACGCCGCCATCGTGGCCGAGATCGTCCGCTCCGGCATCCAGGCCGTCAGCCGGGGCCAGTCCGAGGCGTCCTACGCCCTGGGCCTGCGCCCGGGCCGCACGATGAACCTGGTGATCCTGCCGCAGGCCCTGCGCATCATCATCCCGCCGATGATCTCGCAATGGCTGTCGCTCACCAAGGACACCTCGCTCGGCATCGCGGTCAGCTATCTTGACCTGCGCGGCACGCTGGGCGGCATCACGCTGAACCAGACCGGGCGCGAGCTGGAATGTATGCTCTTGATGATGCTGATCTATCTGATCATCAGCCTGATCATCTCGTCCTTCGCGAACTTCTACAACGCCTCCGTGAAACTGAAGGAGCGCTGAGATGCAATATGTTCGTACTCAGATGCTGCCGCCCCAGGCCCCCCCGGGCAAGGAAAGCGGTGCGGTCAAATGGATGCGCGAGAACCTGTTCTCGAGCTGGCTCAACGCGATCCTGACGGCAGCGTCCATCTTCGTGATCGGCTGGCTGGCGATGACCTCGCTGCCCTGGCTCCTCCACGGTGTCTGGAACGCCAAGTCGCTGGGCGAGTGCCGCAGCATCATCGCCGAGAACTACGGCGCGGGCGCCATCGGCGCCTGCTGGGCGGTGATCCACGAACGCTGGTATCAGTGGATCTACGGCTTCTACCCGCCCGAGATCTACTGGCGCCCGATCTTCAACTTCGGCCTGATGTTCGTCGCCATGGCGCCGATCCTTTACGGCGACAACCCGCGCAGTGCGACCAAGCTGGTCGGCTGGACCGTGGTGCTGACGGTGATCGGGCTGGCGCTGGCAGCGGGGCCGACCTGGCTGTTCATCGTGCTCGGCCTCCTGCTCGCCGGCTGTTTCTGGCTCGCCACCATCGCGCCGAAGCGCCTGCTGCCGATCACGGTGATCTACCCCTTCGCCACGGTCTTCCTGCTCTGGGGCGGCTCGGTCTGGGGTCCGGCGATGGCGATGCTGGGCTTTGTGATCCTCGGCCTCGTCTACCGCATGCTCAGCCCGCGCCTCGGCGTGGTGATGGGCACCTCCATCGGCGCGGTTGTGGCGGTGATCTGGTGGGTGGCGCTGCAATCCTATGTCTCGGGCTGGCTGCAATCCATTGCCCCGCTGGATATCGAAAGCGTCGCCTCCGACCAGTTCGGCGGCTTCCTGCTGGCCTTCGTGATCGGGGTTTCGTCGATCTCGATCTCGCTGCCCATCGGCATCCTCCTCGCCCTCGGGCGGCAATCGAACATGTTCCTGATCAAGACGCTCTCGGTCGGCTTCATCGAATTCGTCCGCGGCGTGCCCTTGATCACCATGCTCTTCACCGCCTCGCTTCTGCTGCAATACTTCCTGCCGCCGCAGACCCAGTTCGACCTGATCCTGCGCGTGATCATCCTCGTGACCCTCTTCTCGGCCGCCTATAACGCCGAAGTGGTGCGCGGTGGCCTCGCCGCCCTGCCGAAAGGCCAGTACGAGGCGGCCGACGCGCTCGGCCTCGACTACTGGCAGGCGCAACGGCTGATCATCATGCCGCAGGCGCTCAAGGTCTCGATCCCGGGCATCGTGTCCACCTTCATCGGCCTCTTCAAGGATACCACCCTGGTCTCCTTCGTCGGCCTGCAGGACCCGCTGCGCGGCATCACCGCGATCGTTCGTGCCGACATTGCGTGGAAGGGCGTCTACTGGGAGCCCTACATCTTCGTCGGCGCGATCTTCTTCGTCACCTGCTACGGCATGTCCCGCTATTCCATGTATCTTGAGCGCAAGCTCAAGACCGACCACCGATAGGAGCCCCCGATGGCTGAACCCGCTATGAAAATCTCCGACGAAGTGGCCGTGCAGATCACGGGCATGAACAAGTGGTACGGCACCTTCCACGTGCTGCGCGACATCAACATGACCGTGCAGCGCGGCGAGCGGATCGTGATCTGCGGCCCCTCGGGCTCGGGCAAATCCACCCTGATCCGCTGCATCAACCGGCTGGAGGAACACCAGCAGGGCGATATCATCGTCGACGGGACCGAGCTCACCTCGGACCTCAAGAACATCGACAAGATCCGCTCCGAAGTCGGCATGGTGTTCCAGCACTTCAACCTCTTCCCGCACCTCACGATTCTGGAAAACCTGACCCTCGCCCCGATCTGGGTCCGCAAGATCCCGAAGAAAGAGGCGGAAGAGACCGCGATGTACTTCCTCGGTAAGGTGAAGATCCCCGAGCAGGCGCATAAATTCCCCGGCCAGCTGTCGGGCGGCCAGCAGCAGCGCGTGGCGATCGCCCGCTCGCTCTGCATGAAACCGCGCATCATGCTGTTTGACGAGCCCACCTCGGCGCTTGACCCGGAAATGATCAAGGAAGTGCTCGATACCATGATCGAGCTGGCGCAGGAGGGCATGACGATGCTCTGCGTGACCCACGAGATGGGCTTTGCCCAGGCGGTGGCGAACCGGGTCATCTTCATGGACCAGGGGCAGATCGTCGAGCAGAACGAGCCGAAAGAGTTCTTCAACAACCCCAAATCCGACCGCACCAAGCTGTTCCTCAGCCAGATCCTCGGTCACTAGGTGAAGCGCTGGCACAAGGTGGTTGTGGCAGGATTTGCCACCTTTTCCTTGTGCGCGGCCGCTCTTTTCATCTTGCTATACGGGGCAATGCGGCTCGTATGGCACGACTATCCGTTCATGGGACAAAGCTTCACGCCAGAGAAATGGGCGGAAGCTGGAAACTGCGACGGGCTTACGGACTTTCAATGCGTTGAAAAGCAGTCTTCATGCCCTCGCGGACCGATGGTTCGAAGCTTGATCCGGCAGGATCTCCAACCGGGAACGGACCTCACCAAAGTGCTTACGCTTCTTGGCCCGCCCGAAGGCCATCTCAATCCTCTCGGCGAGGGTGGCCTCCCCGGTGGTGACGAGAGCTGCCCCACGTGGTCTCTCGGCATGTGCAGCGGCATGAAAATCGACTACGATTCTCTTTATGTGTGTTTTGACAGTTCGGCACGGGTCGTCAAAGCCGGCCACATACAGCACTGATCTCGCGGACATCCGTGGCTGCGACCGGATATGGCGGTTCCTTTCTCAATTACCGACAACGAAACAAAAAGGGCGCGCCATCGGCACGCCCAACCCTTCGTTAGTTCCTAGGTGAGGGGAGCCTCAGAACGAATGCTTGAGGCCGAAGGCAATCGAGAACTTGTCGTTCTTGTAGCCGCTGCCCGAATCCTTCCAGCTTTTCCCGATATTGACATAGGCCGCATTGCTGCCGTTCAGCGCATAGGTCAGGCCGGTTGCGATCTTCGGTGTCTTCCAGTCGCCGCGGAAGGCGTCGCGGTAGCGCAGGCTGACCACGTTCCACGTCAGTTTGGGCGAAATCCTGTAATCCGCATTCAGCCCCAGCGCGTAGTAGGCCTCCGCCGCTTTGCTATCGTCGGGATCGACCCTTGGCTCGTCCCCGAAGGCATAGCCCAGCGTCACCGAGGGGGTCAGGGACCAGGCCTTGCCCATCTGGACCCTGTAGGAGGCGCTCACCTCCACCAGATTGCCGGTCGAGGAGGGGCTCTTTGCATTGGCCTCACGCGTGATCACATAGAGCGCGCCACTGACGTTCACGCCGTTCGGCAAGGGTTTGGACAGGCTGAGCCGTGCCACCGTCGTCGCCTGATCCCCACGGCTGAAAGCCCCGGCGATGCTGGCGGCATAAAACTCCGGCGTGATGTCGAAGCCCAAGGTGATGCCCGGCCGCGTCGCCGCAGCTGGCGCCACGTTCTTCGGCCCCTCGGCCTGCGCGGAGCCTGCCGAAAGCACTAGGATGGCGCCCAAAGCGCCGCCAATGACAGATTTGCGCATCACGACAAAGCTCCGTTCCAGCCGATCCTTCAGAGATCGAATCGTGCAGGAGCGGCTGGCAAAGGTCAAAAGAGCGGTCGTGAGATCGCGTAAGGCCCTGCGGCCTCATAGCGGGATGGACAGATCAGCCTGTTGATTTGTCATGCTTTCCATGCCCGGGTCGGCTGACGCGGTCGGGACGAGGCGCAAAATGGGTCAGCCTAGGAGTTGGCGAGGATCTCGCTCGGCACGACGAAATCGACCGTGGCGCCCTGGCCAAAGCCGACATCGGCCCAGCTTTCGGCGTTGAAGTCGCAGACGAGGGTGGCGCCGGTCGGATAGCGGTTGAAATCCTCGTGCAGCGGCGGGCGGGCGGCCAGCCGGGCCGCGAATTCCGCGATGCCGGGGTTGTGGCCGATCATCATCACACAGTCCGCCGTCGCATGGCGCAGGACCGCCAGCATCACATCCGGCCCGGCATGGTAAAGCGCCGGTTTCAGATGCAGGATCGGCGTGCCGGGCAGGGCAGGGGCCAGCCCCGACCAGGTTTTCCGGGTGCGCGCCGCATCCGAGCAGAGCACTTCGCCCGGCACATAGCCGCGCGAGGCAAGCCAGGTGCCAAGCTCGGCCGCTGCCGCCTTGCCGCGTTCGTTCAGGGGCCGGTCATGGTCCGGGGTGGCCGGGTCATCCCAGCTGGATTTCGCATGCCGCGTGAGAATTAGGCGCTTCATCTGTGGAACTGCCTCATATGATAGGCGGATTGGACCCCCATCCTTGCATAGCCAGAGCCTGCGGGGCAAGAGCGGCGCACAAGGCACCCGCCATTCAGGCAGTCCGCCCCCTCCGCCCGGTCGAGATGGGCATGGCAGCGCGGCACGTCATAACCCGCTCCGGTCAGGGCAACGGCGGGGCAGGCGTCAAGGCAAGGCGCAGGGCAGGTGTCACAGGGGCGCGCCACGGCCTCGGGCAGGTCGATGACCTCCTTCAGCGCCAAGGCGCCGCGAAAGCTGACCATCAACCCCTGTGTCGCATGGACCAGCAACCGTACCGGGCTGTCCCAGACCCGCCCGCTGCGCAGCGCCCATTGGTAAAACGGCTGATAGGGCGGCCCGCCAAAGGGAAACACCGCCTTGGCCCCGAGATCGCAGGCCACCCGGCCAATCACCCGGCGCGACCAGCGGTCCACCGGATCCGGCCCGCCCCATTCCGGCTGCGCCTGCAGATGCGGCCAGAACCCCGGCTCCCGCGGCCCCAGCAGCAACAGGCTGCGCGTGCCCTTCGGGAAGCCTTCCTCGCCCTCGGCCACGGCGAACCCGCCCAGAACCTCTAGGCAATGCGGCTCAAGCAGGGCCTGAACCGCGGCAAGGCTCACCGGCGCACGCGCGGCTTCACCCGCGGTTCGGTCGAGCGGATCTGGCTGCCGGCGCCATGGTCGGTGAAGAGCTCGACGATTGAGGCATTGGACAGCCGCCCGTCCAGAATCGTCACCGCCCGCACCCCCTGCTCCAGCGCCATCAGCGCGGTTTCGGTCTTGGGGATCATGCCGCCGGCAATCGTGCCATCGGCGATCATCGCCTTGATCTCATCCGGGGTGATATTGGTCATCACCTCGCCCGCCGCATTCTTCACCCCCGCCACATCGGTCAGCAAAAGCAGCCGGTCGGCCTGCAAGGCCCCGGCAATTGCCCCGGCCGCGGTGTCGCCATTGACGTTGAAGGTCTCGTTATCCGCCATGCCGGTCGCCACCGGCGCCACCACCGGGATGATCCCGGCGTTATAAAGATCGCGCAAGACCTGCACATTCATCTCGACCGGACGCCCGACATAGCCCAGTTCGGGGTCATCGGCGACACAGACCATCAGGTCGTCATCCTTGCCCGAGATCCCCACGGCCCGCCCGCCGGCGTCCATGATCGCCTGCACGATCCGCTTGTTCACAAGGCCCGACAGGATCATCTCGACCACCTGCACCGTCGCCTTGTCGGTCACCCTTTTGCCGCGCACGAATTCCGACTTGATGCCCAGCTTGGTCAGCATCTCGTTGATCATCGGCCCGCCGCCATGCACCACAACCGGGTTCACGCCGACCTGCTTCATCAACACGATATCGCGGGCGAATTCCGCCATCGCGGCATCATCGCCCATGGCATTGCCGCCGAATTTCACCACCACAACCGCGCCGGAAAAGCGCAGAAGGTGCGGCAGGGTCTCGGACAGCATCTTGGCGGTGGTCTGGGCGTTTTCGCGGCTCACGGTCTGGGTCTGCATTTTGAAACTCCGGGGTTTCATCCCCATTAAGACCTTTGCGGCGCTCTGCCAAGCGGTCTAGACTGGCGCCATGACATACCAGAAAACCATCGTTCTGACCGGCGCCTCCCGCGGCATCGGCCATGCCACCGTAAAGCGCTTTTCCGCCGAGGGCTGGCGGGTTCTGACCTGCTCGCGCCAGCCCTTCGACCCCCGCTGCCCCTGGCCGGGCGGCGAGGAGAATCACATCCAGATCGACCTCGCCAGCCCCGACAAGACCATCGCCGCGATCGAGACCATCAAGTCCAAGCTGGACGGCAAGCTCGACGCTCTGGTCAACAACGCCGGGATCAGCCCCAAGGGCCCGGGCGGCGCGCGCCTGTCGACCCTGACCACCGACCTGCGGACCTGGGGCCAGGTGTTTCACGTCAATTTCTTCGCCTCGATCGTGCTGGCGCGCGGCCTGATGGACGAGCTTTCCGCCGCCAAGGGCTCGGTCGTCAACGTGACCTCGATCGCCGGCAGCCGGGTGCATCCTTTCGCCGGGGCTGCCTATGCGACCTCGAAAGCTGCGCTGGCGGCGCTGACGCGCGAGATGGCGCATGACTTCGGCCCGATGGGCGTGCGGGTGAATGCGATTGCCCCGGGGGAGATCGAGACGGCCATCCTGTCACCGGGCACCGACAAGATCGTCGAGAAGCTGCCGATGCAGCGCCTGGGTCAGCCGCGCGAGGTGGCCGATGCGATCTGGTTCCTCTGCTCGGACCAGTCGAGCTACATCTCCGGCGCTGAATTGCAGGTCAACGGCGCGCAGCACGTCTGACCGGGGGCGCAGTTTTTCTGCGAAAAACTTGGGAACGAATTTTCGGCGAAGGGTCTTGACTAGGAGAGCGGGTTTTCGCGGCAGATTTTGAGCAGGATCCTGGTCAGGTTCTTGCCGCGATTGTTGTATCTGAACTCGCATTCCTTGAGGTGCAAGGGGAAGGTTTTGGGGCTTAGGCCGCGGAAGCGGGCGAGGCGGGTTTTGGCGTAGCCCCAGAAGGCCTCGATGCCGTTGATATGGACCTCGCCACGGGCGAATTCGTCGCGACCGTGGTCGACGCGGACATGGGCATAG